>DATBYJ010000121.1:0-65712 GCA_036513795.1 Solirubrobacteraceae bacterium
CACCATTCCGGTCATGGTCGGACCTCCTCACTGAACTGGGGTCAGCCGGAGCCATTCTCCAGCCAGACAAGCCCCCACGAGGAGTGTCCGGCCTACCTCCGACGGTCAACCCAACGATCGACCCACGGCATAGGGTCTAACCAACGCTCCAGTTGCTGTCGGTGCGATGGGCGGTCGTGGCGACCTTGCGCAGAACACTTTAATCTGCGGCCAGTCGCGCACCGCCGCTTGTGCGACGTCGATACTGTTAGATACTGTTCACCCCCAAGCGCCACGCTGCTCGGAGAGGGGGCAGTGCTCAGTTCTGCAGCGCTGGAAACCGTTGACCTGCTCCTATCGCCTGGCGTAGACTTACGTGGGGCACACGAGCTGATAGCAGCCGTATGACACTCGCTCGAATCGTGGCGCATCGCCACCACAGCCGGTGCGCAAGCACCAACTCACGGACTCCTTGGACACGGACTGCCCAAGTCGAGCCTCAACGGCTGCGCAAATGTCAGCCAACCGCATCGGGGTGTCGGACACCTCCAGCACCTTGACGACCGCACGTTGCACCACGCCATTGCCAAGTCGTCGCGTGACTGGCTCTGGCGCGATACTCCGTCGAGCAGCCGGTGCGATCGGACCGTCAGGCAGATTGTCGAAGATCGCTTGCAGGCTGGATGAGGGGTTTGAGAAGTGTCCTAGAAGGTGCATAGAAAAAGCCTGCATATGAGCATTTCTGCAGGCTAATAACGTGTTTGTGATCGCGTACGGCACATCTCTGGCAAGAGTGTCCGTACATCCATCCGAACATTGATCAAGCGTGGTCGGTGGCCTTATATCTGCCGCCGACCACGCGCGAGGATGGCTGCAGCAGCCCTTGTTTGCTGGGCGAACCAGCAAGGCGAGCGTCTTCCTGGCGTGCTCCTTGTTAGCTTGCTACAGTTGCAGAGATACTGCAGAGAAACCAAGGTAGAGAAACCATGGCAGAGAACATAGCCGCTCGTCGCGTCACAATCGCCGGAAAGCCGTTCGTCTTGCGGCGCAGCGATGTCCTCAAGACGCTACGTAACGTAGATCCAGAGCCCATCTCCAGTCACTTCGTCGTAGTCGGCTCGCGTCGCTTTCCCCCCAAGCAGGTCATCGGCCAGGTGACCGGCCTGGACCGCGCAGACTTCACGACCCACCAGGCGAGACGAACGCTCCTGCGTCTCGGATTCGCCGCCGGCCGCCGCGGCTCCGGGCCAAAAACAGGACCAGTGAGATCCGAAGCACCGGACGAGAGCCTCGCTGAGCGCATGAGAGACTTCACCGGCGAGTGGATCGCGGTCAAGGACGACGAGATCCTCCACGCCTCTAGCACACCCCAAGCACTCGTCAAATGGCTGGGCAGCCACGGCCAGAAGGCCGACAGCGTCTTTCGCGTACCCGAGGACGATCTCGCCGCAAGCGGCCTCGCGCCCCTGTGAGATTCAACTTCCGCGAGATCCCAGACGCCGGACGAGCGACCGTCCGCGCACGACCAATCCTCGATCTCGTCGTCGAAGGCCTCGACATCGCCCCACAAGCCTGCCTCCTCGACACAGGCGCCACCGCAATCCGCCTCGGCGCCCACGTCGCCGAACTCTGCGGAATCGACACCACCAAATCCCCCGAGACAACGATCGCTGTCGGAGGCGCACTCGTCACCGCCCGCATGGCCATTGTGAGCCTGCAGGTCACCAGAGAGACCGACACGCACGAGTGGAGCGCACCAGTCTGGTTCTGCGACCCATGGACACCAGCCTTCGGACTCCTCGGGCTCACCGGCTTCTTCGACCACTTCGAGGTCACCATCGCCGCCTACGAGGAGTGGTTCGAGCTCACGCCAGCAAGCGCTTGACGAACAGCCCTCTGCCTCGGATCCAGTCCAAGTCCAGGCTGGCCGTCCTGTCGGCTCAGGCTGAGACCCTATGGGTATGCCCCTCAATAGTACGACTTCAGGACTCTGGCTGGTAGCTACTATTGCCGTCCTGCGGGCCGCTAAACGCACAATGCCGCTTGTGCGACACGCAGTCAACCGATCGCAGCCCAAGCCGCGAGCGCACCGTTGTAGCTCGTATAGAAGCCGTACACGTCGTAGACACATGAACCCCACGCCCCGCCGGTTCGACCCAAGACTGGTGGCTGGGCCGGATCCGAGAGGTTGCGCACTGAGCCGTATAGGATGCTCTCTTTCTGACACTCCGCCGCGATGATGGCGTCGTCCATCTCAACGCATGCGTACGAGTCGAGCTTGTTGTCCGTGGTCCCAACAAGGAATTCATTTGCTGTGAGCAGCGCAGTTCCGGCGCCAGTCAGGTCGTGAATCTGAGGTTTGATGTCCGCGTGGTTGAGCTGGAGCGGGTCGAGTTCGTCGAGCGAATCATCGCTATTTGTGTGCTCATCGAATTGCTGCACGAGGTAGGTGAGCCCGTCGTTGGTGACCGGAATAGGCACTAGCAGGGCTTCGATGCTCGCCAGTCGTGAGGTCGAGGGATGCCATGTGCTGCTGTATTGCGGCCACTCGCTCGGCGCCTTCGACTGATCCCAAAGCGCAGCGGAGTTGACAATCACCACCGTGCCAACGTGGTCGTGAGAGTTGGCACCGCCTGCGGTGCCCGTCGATAGAATGAGCGGCGTCTTCGTCTGTAGATTTATAAGGCGTCTAATCAGGGATGTGAGCGCAGCAGCGCCTTGGTAGGCGTAGTGAATATTCGACTTATAGAGTAGGACGCGTCTGTCTCCGACCTGAACCAGCCGATACTCCCCCCATTTTCGACCATCTGCGTCGTCCCGGATCCATCCTGGATAGCTTTCCGGAGCAGGGCTGCTATACGGCATTGATGCGGAGCTTTTACAAAAGATGTGATGAATTGGGGCCCACTCACTGTCGGCCCACATAATCACGACGACGTCGGCGGCTACGCCGGTGATCGACTCCGGCGTATTGAGCAGCGTAGGGCCGACCAGGCCAATGCTCGGCCAGTCGATCGGAGCCAAGGGCGGCAGACCTGAAGGAGCCGTCGGTTTCCATTTTGCGACTTGTTGATCTGCCACTAGGCGAGCTGGCACCGTGCATGTCATTCAGCCTCTCCTCTCGGCTTGGTTCAATGTTTCGCGCTTGCGTGCTCGAGCCTAGATCCGCCAGCCAACTTCCTTGTTGTCGGATGTGTAGGAAAGAAAGGTGTTCATCGCTGAATAGCCCGTGACAGTGCCGTCCTTTACGTGGACGTATACGCCGGTGTCGTCAGGCCCCTCGCGGACGAGATGACGCCCGTCGCCTTTCGCGACGTGGTCCTCAGTGGTGAGCGGCTCATCGTGTAGCTCGATTACGAATGACATTTGTTCCCCAAAGTGTTTAGTAGACGAGATGGGTACCACCGCAAGCTGGCACGAAGCGCTATGTACCGAAACGCGCGCATAACCTAGCAGCTGGAATCGTTCTTGCTCGGCGTCGCGCGCCGGACCGACAACTAGTTCGTGCGTTTCGGCTGCACGCCGTCGAGCGACGCGGGACAAGCCGCTCGACCAAGCCCCGTCCGACGCATGGAACGAGAGGATGGGCGCTTCTTCAAGCGCGTGGATGCTGCCATAGCCGTCCTGGAATCCATAGCCGGACGAAAGGTAACGGAGGAAAGGGGGGCGGATACGCGGAATGCCGCTTGCGCGCCATGACCTGGCAGGTTTTACGTCACGATGACCGTAAGAAACGGTCACTTGTAACCATGACGTAACGAGGCGGTGATGGCGAAGATTGCCCGTGATATTCTCATCTTGATGAGCCGAAATGGCCGGACCCGACGAATTCCACTGTCGCTGGCGACGATGTTCGTAGTCGTGGCGCTGTTTGCTATCCCGACTGCGGCAAGCGCCTTCCCGACGTACCACGTCGCAGGCACGGAAGGGCACGGCCTTCACGAACGTACGGGGCCAGGCTACGACAACTACCCGGAAGTCGGCTCGCTCTTGGCCGAAAACGCGTCGGTCGAAATCGTCTGTCAGACGTGGGGTGAGCTTGTGACCCCGACACACGGAAGCCCGTCGCGCATTTGGGACAAACTGCCCAACGGGCATTACGTCAGTGACGATTACATTAGTACGCCGGACGTCAATGAATTTACGCCAGGGATCGGCGTCTGCCCGCCGACGGCCGCGATCTTCTCTCCCGGAACGGGACAAACCGATTTTGAAGGGGAGCATGTCCCAACCAGCTTTGAATGCCAGCAGGCCAAAGACGCTGGCATCGCCTCGTGCCCTGACTCCAACGGTGGGTCCGGCTCGGCAGGCACGCTCGACACCTCCAGCATTGGCGCCCACAACTACCAAGTCAAAGCCGTCGGAGGTGACGGAGCCACCGCCACTGCTGAAATCAGCTACGTGGTAGCCGCGCTGCCGAGTGCGACGATCAGCCAACCTGCCACGGACGAACCTATGCGCAGGGCGCCATTGTCGCCACGACCTTCGCCTGCGCTGACGGGGAATACGGACCCGGACTTGAATCGTGCACGGACTCCAACGGTGCTTCTGGCGGATCGGGCACGCTAGACACCTCCACCACGGGACCGCACTCCTACACCATTACCGCCAAGAGCAAAGACGGCGGCGCGGCAACGAAGGAAATCGCCTACACCGTCGTCGCCGTCAAGACCGCTTGCAGCCATAACGCAGGCAAAGCCGCCTACAGCCCCGGCCTGACCGATACGCCCGCTGTGCAGACGGTCAGACTCAAAGGCAGCCTATCGGGCTGCTCAGGGGATGGCTACATTTCTGCTAGGTACACCACCGTCCTGCGGACGAGCGGGCCGATCACCTGTAGCACCATGACGAGCAACCCAGGCGAACCGGCTAGCGGGACGCTCAACGTCAAATGGCGGCCGAAAGGCAAAGCAAGCAACTCAACTGGAACGATCAACGTTGATGTCACGGGTGTCCCCAATGCGGCGATCGGCGGGACATTGTCCACCGGGCCGTTCTCGCCAGCGACCCTCAGCGGAAACATGTCGGAGTCGTTCGCCGGAGCTGATACCTGTGGCGTCGCGAAGAAAGACAAAGTCAAGCCAGTCAAGAAAGCCACGTTCACCGGCTCATCCGTGACGCTCTACTGAGACGGGCATCTCGCCCGAGTACACATCTCCCCCTCCCGGCCGATTGACTGACCCATCCGCTCTGACGCAGACTGGCTAGGGTCGCACGAGTTGGTAGCAGCCGTACGAGGCTCGCTCACGCGCTCTAGCGCTCCCCTTACCCCCATCAACTCTAGTCCGACGACAGCTCCCTGCTCGTCATATTCGACGGTGTGCCCCTCTGGCGTATCAAGCGCTCGCGCCGTCACGATCCACGCGTCACCGTCATCGAATTGTACGACGACTCGCAGCCACCGACCATGCTCGATGTGCTGGCGGTAGAAACGCTCGCGACCAGGAACCCGGTCCACGGCCCGATGATCGGGCCTCGCTACCGCGTTCATGATGACGTCCAGGTGATCAAGCAGCCACGGGCGGCGGCGCGCCAGAGGAGCCGGTCGCTGAGCGCCCGCGGCTGGCGGGGTGACCTGCAGCTCATACGGGCTGCCAGCGGCGCCGGTTACTTGCGCAGGGCACGCACGGCATCCACGCCGCTAATCACGTCGCCACGCGCGTGCGCGTCTCTGCCCTCGCGGATCTCTGCCATAGCGTCGGGGTCGCTGAGGACTTCCAGGCGCTCCTCGAGCTCCGCAAGATCATCGGGGCTGATGATTACCGCGGCGGGCTTGCCATTGCGGGTCACCATCACACGCTCGTGCTGGCTTTCAACGCGGTCCACCACATCGGAGAAGTGATCGCGCACGGTGCGCAACGCCTCAGTCGTCATAGCCACAATTGTGGTGGCGCTTTTCGATCCAGCCGTCAAGCGGTGCAACTCAAGCGTGTACAACAACTCCCCGAGTGATCGACACCGCCGTGCCGTGCAGGGGCGTGAGCGTGACCTTCACCGTCAACGCCAGGCGTCGGTGGCGGCGCAGCGCGGCCTTCCCCTTGGCATTCAGAGGCACCGAGAAGGACACGCCACCGCTCTCGAGCGACGGACGCGCCAGTCGCCCGACGCGCACCTTCACAGGGTGCCCGGTCTTCGCCAACGAGGCGCTGGCGGCAAACAGGCTCACTTCCAGCCGTCCGCCGGAATCGGCTTGAGGTACCTTGATCGACCCGTGCACGCTCGCTCCGTGTTGGCTGCCGGCGAGCTTGAGCGCGCTCGATCTCCCTTCCAAGGACGAGCCGTAGCTTGGTTCGCTCGGCGTCGTCGTGGTAGTTGTCGTTGTGGTCGTGGGTGTGGTGGTCGTAGTCGTAACGGGGGTTGTGCCCGTACTTGCGCTTTCGACCACGACTTCGTATTTGGTGTAGTTCAACGACCCAGCGTTGAAGAGCGTTGGGCTTTCGAACTTGTAGGTCCCTGGCTGTTCAAACTTACATGTGCCTTCCCATTTCGTCATCGCGCTCGCGGGCAGACCGGAGCAGACCGGCGCAGAGCCCGTCCCCATCCACGAGACGGTCGCCGCGGTATTCGCGTTATCGGTGAACTTAATTTGGCCACCGGCAGCGATCGTGACTTTGAACGCCGGTTCCGGGTTCGGCCCCGAGCCGGGGAGAGCCCAGCACGGCCAGTTGGCCTGAACACAATTTTCGTTGACTTCGAGCTTGACTTCGGCGGGGGCGGCAGCGACAGCAGGCAGCACAGCCACCGTCGCCCCAGCCAGCGCAGCGAGCACGAAGGGCAAAAGCGCACGCGGTCTCATGGTCGCAGGGCGAGGCTTCGTGTGATGGTCAGCGCAGCGCCGTGCTTGGGCGTGAGCACGATCTTCACGGTCAGTGCCAATTTGTGTTTATGGCGCAGCACACTCTTGGCCGCCGCATCAAGCGCGACCGTGAAGGAGACCTTGCCGGCGGGTGCTGAGGAGCGGACGAGTCGCCCGACGCGCGTGCTGCTAGGTCGTTTGACGCTCGCTAGCGAGGCGCCCCGAGTAAGTACCTCGACTTCCAGGCGTGCGCCACCGTCAGCAGCGGGGATCTGGACCGTGCCGTGCACAGCGTCACCGTGCTGAGCGTTCGCTATCGCGACTGTAGCGAGGGAATGGCTCCCAACCGGCGGCGGAGGCGTTTCCGTCGAGCCGGGGGTCATGGCCGTGTAAGTCCCGCCGCCCGAGGGCTGCGTGGATGTCGTGGCCACCGGGGTTGTAATCGTGGGTGTGGTTGTAGTCGGCGTAGTCGTCGTCGGCGTAGTCGTCGTCGGCGTTGTAGTGGTGGGTGTCGTGGTCGTGGTTGTGGTCCCTGTGGTGGAGGTTGTGCCGGTAATGGTGTTTCCAACCACGATTTCGTATTTGGTGTAGTCGAGGCCGAGCCCTTTGAACATGGTTGCGCTTTCGAACATGTAAGTCCCTTCTTGTTCGAATTTGCATGTGCCTTCCCATGCGGTCGTGGCACTCGCGGGCAGGCCGGAGCACATCGGTGCAGAGCCTTTCCACGTGACGGCCGCCGCGGTGCTCGCTTTGTCAGCGAACTTGATTTCGCCACCGGGAGCGATCGTGACTTTGCTCGCGGGTTCTGGGTTCGGCCCCGAGCCGGGAACGGCCCAACATGGCCAGTTGGGCTCAACACAGTTCTCGTTGACTTCAAGCTTCACTTCCGACGGGGAGGCCGCGAACGCTGGCACGATCACGACGGCAGCCCCGAGCATGGCTGCTACGGGTAGATAACGCTTGCGCAGCTTCACAATCACAGACCCCTCTCGATCGATTCCCAGTCAATCCGGTGTGTTGGTCCAGAGGGGGCTGATGCACCCTCTGGACCTCAGGACTCCGACATGGCGCGATCCTTCCCGGCGCCAGCTACTTGACCGTGAGGGTGCCTTCCATCCCAGCCGCGCGATGTCCCGGCACCGAACAGAAGAACTTGTAGGTCCCTGGCTTCAGGTCCAAGCTCAGGGTCTTTGAACCGCCCTGGAAGGTCGGTGTCGCTCCCACCACTTCACCGGAAGCGGATTCGACCGTGACGTTGTGGCCCATCGGTGCCATGTTGGTGAAGTCGATCGAGACTTTGCCGGCCTTTGCGCTCAGCGCGGTCGTGTTGTATTTGAGCTGACCTTCGGCGTTTGCTTCGAGACTCAGGTGTTCTGGCGCGCTCGACGTTCCAGATGAGGTTTGCGCGTTCGTGGAGGTCCGGGGCGCCGCGGACGCGGTGCTGCCGGACGCTGGCTGGCCTGCGTGCAGGAAGTTGAGCGAGTTTTCACCGTCGTCCACGAAGTAGATGCCCTTGCCTTCTGGGGCGATGACCAATCCGAACAGTGACCCCGCTCCGGTCTTCTTGTCAGCGCTCTGCACAGCTACCTGCTGGCCTTCGGGCGTGGTTTCCACCATGTTGCCGTCGCCGCCGTTGGTGGTGATGATGTTGCCGTTTGGCGCAAGCGCCATCCCGAGCGGTTCCTTGAGATGACCGCCTTCGGTGAGGACGGTTCCGCCAGCCGCCACAGGCGTCGTGCGGGTCGCTGCTTCAGAGATCGCGAGGATCTTGTTGTTCTGCGTGGAGGCCACGTACAGCGTGCCATTGGGGGCAAGCGCAAGCCCGGTCGGCCCAAGCACAAGCGCTTCTTCCGAATCCACCCACGGGATTCCTTCGGCGATTATCTGTTCGCTGAGGACCTTCGGTGACTGCCCTTCGCCCGATTCGAGGTCGATGCGAAGCACTGTCGAGTTGTCGATCGGTTTTTCACCCTTCACCGGGCCACCATTGAGCACGTTGCTGACATACAGGCTGGTCTTCGAGCCTTCGCTCACAGCAGTCGAGTCCCACGGTCCCTGGATGTTCTTGCTCGCGATCGTCTCGATCGCCTTGCCTTCGCTGTCGAGCACGATCAGGCAGCCGTACTTGGCGGTCGCAGACTTGCCGTTGGTGGTCGGCAGGCTGCCCACCACCACGTAGCCGCCGGGGAGGATGTTTAGAGCAGTCGTCAAGCCGACGCCGCCGGGGCACGGACCAGGCAGGGTTTTCGGGTTGATGCTCGCGAACAGGCTCGCCTTGCCTGCAGGTGAAACCTGCACGATCGTCGTGCCCGTGCCCTGACCGGTCTGCTTGGCGCTTTCCTTGGCGTTGAAGTTGCTGATCAGCATCTGACTTGCCTTTAGCTTGCCGATGCTGCTCGGCACAATCACGATCCCGTAGGGGTTCACATCGCCATTGGCCGGTTCGGTTGAGCCGAGTTTGCTGACGCTCGTGAACTTGGTCAGGAACGGGCCAGAACTCGGTGTCGATTCAGTCGGCGTGCTGGCGCTCGCCGCTGAGCTGAAGCTGGACGAGCTGCTTGTGCTGCTGCTCGAGCTGCCGCAGCCCGCGAAAACGAGCGCGACACCAGCTAGAGCAAGAATCGACAGTCTGGACACTAGGTGTCTCCTGTGGTTGGGGAATCGGATGAGACGGCTTCCCGTATGACTCCCCCCTCGCCGGATTCCTTCCCGGCTAGGTCCCAGGCCGCTAGGTTTCACCCTCCGGGGCGTACGCGCAAAGAGCGCCTAGCGATGGCACGAAGTAGTACGCGCCGGTGACGGGCGTTGTGTACCGCGTGAGCTCGTCACGCGTGCCGCCAAGCCCCGCCATGCTTTCGAGCATCCGCTGTAGCGGCTGCTGCTGTGCGGCGAATCCAACGAACATCGTGCCGTGGTCGGTGACCGTTCCATAGGGCATGTTCCGACGGAAGATCTTCCCGAACTCGTCTTGGTCGGTGCGCGCCACGTGAGAGCCTTCCGGCTTGTGATCGAGCTCGATCGAGTCGGGCTTGGTGCGACCGATGACGGCCTCTTGGCGCACAGTGCCAAGCGATTCCCAGGCTGCTGCGTCGTGCGCCCAACGCTGCAGCAGCAGAATCGAGCCGCCCGCACCAGCAGCACCTGGAGGAACAAGCGCTATCTCGGGTGCCTCCGCGAGGCTGGGGTTCTCGCTTCCGTCGATGAAGCCGGTCAGGTCACGATCGTGCTGGTAGGGCCAACCGGAGACCTCGGTCGCGACTACAGCGATCGCTGCAAGGATGGAGATCGTCGCTCGTGCCACGTCAAAGACGACGTCGTACTCGCCGCCCGTCAGCCAGAGGAATGCGTCGTGCTGGGTCGCTGGCATCGTGAAGCCTTCGATGCCAACTATCGGCTCGGTGAAGCCTGAGAGCTCCTGCGGCGCGCCAGCTCCGAGACCATCTCTCCACAGCTCCGGGCGGAAGCCGGCGACCAGGTTCACACCGCCCATCGTCGTGCGGGGCTCGCGCAGGCCGGCTAGCGCTGAGACGAGGGCGTGGGGCTCGACGCCAGCGAGGAGGTCGAACTCGAGGAAGGCGTGGGACGTTGTCCCCAGCGCGAACACCCCGGCTTGAGGCGTGTCTGGATTCGGCGGCACGGTAGCGCAGAGACTGTATCGCCAAGATAATGCGGTATGCCCCCAACTGACCAAGCCCAACTCGACAACCCGGCCTACGCGTCGCTGTGCGGAGCGCATGCGCGGTTCGCACTGGTGCGCGGACGCCCACGCCGCTACCAGCTCGACGTCGCGCCCTTCCTCGCTCTCCCTTCCTCGCCATCGGCACAGGACTGGCGAGACGCGGCTGATCTGGTCGCGCCTGGTAGCTATGTGGCGGTCCCTTATAGCGGCGCGGAGCTACCGCCCGGCTGGCAGGAGGTTCGATCGTTTGAGCTCGCGCAAATGGTCGGGGAGCGGGTTGGCGCGGGTGACTGCCCGGAGGCGATCTCACTCGGTTGCGCGGACGTTCCGGAGGTACTCGAGCTCGTCGCGCAGACCCAGCCGGGGCCGTTTCTGGAGCGGACGATCGAGCTTGGCGATTACGTCGGTATCCGCCGCGAAGGCGCGTTGGTGGCGATGGCCGGCGAGCGATTTCGTCTGGATGATTGGACGGAGATCAGCGCCGTGTGCACGAGACCCGACTATCAGGGCCAGGGACTCGCCTCCGGGTTGATCGCCGCCCTGGTGGCAAACATCGAGCGTCGCTCGCAACGCTCCTTCCTGCATGTCCTTGCAACCAACACCGCAGCGATCCGACTCTACGAGCAGCTTGGCTTTCGCGTACGGCAAACCGTGAAGCTCACGGTGGTGACGCGCGAGGGACTCTGACGCGGCGGGGCGAGCGCCCCGATCACCCACTGAGCCGCGCGCCGAAGAACGCCAGGATCTCATCGCGAGCGGCGATCGTCGGCTGACCGGCTTCGTCGATCAGGTGAGCGGTCACGACGCTATGCGGGCAACCCACCACGTTTGCGAAGAACGGTGGCGTCTGATCGTTGGCGGCGCTGTCGGGGAGCACGCGCCCAATGAAGCGCTCGCCGAGCGCCTGTGAGTAGGCGGCGAAGCGCTGCGCCTGGCAGAACTTGTCGCCCTTGAAGCGATAGGCCATTACCGTCAGGTCCTCGCGCTCGAGGCGCGCACGCACCGCGCCCAGATCCTCGGGGGATATCTCAAGGCCGGCAGGGTCATCGAGCGGTAGCGACGGCTGGGAGAGGACCGGTGCGAGCATCGCCTGCTCGAGCATCATCGTCAGCGCGAAGTTGCCCGTGAAGCACATCCCAATCGCACCGACGCCGGGGCCGCCGCATTGCTCGTGCGCGAGCCGCGCGAGCGCCCGCAGCCAGACGGTCACAGGACTCGACTCGTTGGCGGCAAACGCGCGAAATTCGGCACTCACACACGCCCGCCGAAATGTGGCCGCCCCCTCCTCCACGCCCGGCACCGCGCCGTCGCGACCGAACAGCGAGGGCATGTAGACGGTGAAGCCCGCGTCCCTGACCCAGCGGCTGAAACGGGCGACATGCGGGCTGATACCTGGCATCTCCGTCATCACGATCACCGCCGGCCCCTCACCGGCCACGTGCACGACTTTCGTGACGTCGTCCAGCGTGATCGCACGGGGCTCGAAGTCCTCCAGCTGGTCGTCTTTGTCGATCCTCCTAGCCATGATCTTCATCGCCTCCTCGCTCGCGTCGGCCTCGCCGCAATCCTTGGGTGCCATAAGTTCGAAATAATATAGACGATCGTTCGTATTGTTGTTAGGTAGGATGCAGGCTTGATCGCACGGGCTGCCAGGCCGCAGGCCGTCGATTTCCAACCCTGCAACGCCGAACGGAGAGGCGCTGATGAGCAACCCCCCAGAGCCACTCGTTACACCCCCGCGGCAGCCAAAGCCAAGCGACGGGCGACGCGCACGCGGGATGCGCAGCCGCGCGGCCGTCCTCGAGCGCTCCGTGCAGCTGGCCTCGCGAGACGGCCTGGAAGGCCTCACCATCGGCGCTCTCGCGGCCGACCTGGGGGTGCACAAGAGCAGCGTGCACACGCTGTTCGGCTCAAAGGAAGATCTGCAGCTCGCTACGCTCGCGGCAGCACGGGCGATCCTGATCGAGCATGTGATCGCGCCGGCGCTCTCCAGCGACGTCGGTCTCCCGCGACTGCAGGCGATCGGCGAGGCATGGTGGGACTACCTCGGCGCGGACGTGTTCGCGGGCGGCTGTTTCCTATGCGCTGCTTCGGCAGAGATGGACGGCCGGCCGGGCTCCGTCCGCGACGCAGTGGAAGCAGTCATGCGCGAGTGGATCGAGGTGCTGGAAGCCAACATCGAGGCAGCGATCGCGGCGGGGGCTTTGCGCGCAGACGTCGACTCGAGCGCGGCCGCCTTCCGCTTGAACGCGCTAGGCATGGCCGCCAATTGGCAACGGCAGCTAATGAACGACCCCTCAGGCATCAAACACGCCTGCACTTCCTGGCATGAAGAGCTGGAGCGACTCACGCGCGGGTGCGTTGCTCCCCACATGGACCGCTAGTTGTAGAGTCGCGGGAGTGACGCTCGTACTACTCACTGGGGCAACCCGCGGCATCGGCCAAGCAGCCGCGATCGAGCTCGCACGCGAGGGCGTCGAGCTGGCGCTCGTCGGCCGCGATCCCGAGCGCGTCAAAGCGGTGGCAGCTCAGGCACGGGCGGTCGGCGGCAGCGCGCCAGTCCACGAGCACATCGCCGACCTGACGTTGATGAGCGAGGTTCGCGCCTTGGCCGAGGACGCGAGCACTCGCTACGAACATATCGATGTGCTCGCCAACAACGCGGGCGCGCTGTTCGCCTCGCGCAAGCTCACGTCCGAGGGCTTCGAGCAGACGTTCGCGCTGAACCACCTGGCGCCGTTCCTGCTCACAAGCCTGCTGCGCGAGCGACTGCAGGGCGGGAGGGTCGTCACGACCGCCTCCGACGCTCACAAAGCGGGCACGCTCGATCTCGACGACCTGCAGTCGGAGAAGTCTTATGCAGCGATGCGCGTATATGGCACCTCAAAGCTGTGCAACATCCTCTTCACCCGCGAGCTGGCCAAGCGAGCACCGGAGCTGCACGCCAACTGCTTCCACCCCGGCGTCGTTCGCACCGGCTTTGGCAAGAATGAAAACGGGATATGGCGAGCTCTGACAACGCTAGGCGGACCGTTCTTTCGCTCACCCAAGCGCGGCGCCAAGTCGCTCGTATGGCTGGCGGTCTCTCGCGGTGCCGCCGATCTGGACGGCGAGTATGTGGTCGACGAGAAGGTTCAGACGCCCAGCGGCCAGGCCCGCAACGACACGCTTGCGGAGGGCCTGTGGGAGCGGAGCGCTGAACTGGTGGGCTTGCCAGCCTGAAGGCGAGCTACGCCTCGGGCGAGGAGGCCGCAAGCCCGAACGGGCTGCCCTCGGAGTCCTTGCAAATCGCCCAGCGCTCGCCTGGGTGAACCACGCTACCCCCAAGCGCGAGTACCCGCGCGAGCGCCTCGGCGAGATCCTCGACTGCGAAGTAGGGAAGCGAGAAAGAATCGCCTGGTCCACGTCCGCGCGCGTGCACGCCCACCGCAGGCGTCCCCGAACGCGTCTGCCATCCCTCCCCTTGCGCCTCTTCGCGCTCGGCCAACTCGTTCTGCAGCAGCCCCGCCCAGAACCGCCGCGCGCGCTCGGGATCGTCGGCGGGAAACTCAATCAGTGACGGCGAAACGCGTGACACCTTGTGCACCATAGCCCCCCCGAGCGGAGGGAACGCCACGCTGCACGACAGGTTTGCGCCAGCGACCTTCAGAGCTTGCCCGTGCGCTGAAGGTTCGACTGCAGTACCTTCAACGAAGGTGACACTCGACGAACTGGCTGAGGCTGTCGCGCTGGGGAGCATCGACACGGTGCTGCTGGCGATGACCGACATGCAGGGGCGTCTGCAGGGTAAGCGCCTGACGGCGACGCACTTCCTGAAGGAGGTTGCCGACCACGGCGCGGAGAGCTGCAACTACCTGCTGGCGGTGGACGTGGACATGCGCACGGTCGATGGCTACGCGATGTCCTCGTGGGAGGGCGGCTACGGCGACATGGTGCTGAAACCCGATCTCGACACGCTGCGTCCAGTGCCGTGGCAGGAGGGCACGGTCGTGTGCCTGGCGGACGTCGCCTGGCCGGACGGCTCTGACGTGGTCGCCTCCCCCCGTCAGATCTTGCGCCGCCAGCTCGCGCGCCTGGCCGAGCGGGGCTGGGTGGCCAACGCGGGCACAGAGCTCGAGTTCCTGGTGTTCAAAGACACCTACGAGCAGGCGTGGCACAAGGGCTACCGCGATCTCGATCCGGCGAACCTCTACAACGTCGATTACTCGCTGCTAGGCACCGCGCGCGTGGAGCCACTGATTCGCCGTATCCGCAACAGCATGGTGGCGGCGGGGATGGTCGTGGAGGATTCCAAGGGCGAGTGCAACTTCGGTCAGCATGAGATCAACTTCCATTACGCAGACGCACTGCGTACCGCTGACGAGCACGTGATCTACAAGAACGGCGCCAAGGAGATCGCAGCGGCGGAGGGCATGGCGATCACGTTCATGGCCAAGTACGACGAGCGCGAGGGCAACTCGTGCCACATCCATTTCTCGCTGGCTGATCTATCGACTTCCCCACCCACCCCGCTGTTCGCACGCGATGAGGCGCTGTTTCACTCATTCCTCGCCGGCCAGCTCGCGTGCCTGCGCGAGATGACGTTGCTACTGGCGCCGCACATCAACTCCTACAAGCGCTACGCCGCCGCGACGTTCGCGCCGACCACGGTCGCGTGGGGCCACGACAACCGCACGTGCTCGCTGCGGGTGGTCGGCGATGGGCCATCGCTGCGCTTTGAGAACCGGGTGGGTGGCGCTGACCTGAACCCATACCTCGCGTTGAGCGCGCTGATTGCATCAGGGCTGCACGGGATCGACGCGGGCCTCGAGCTCGAGCCAGCGCTCGAGGGTAACGCCTATGTGGAGCAGGAGTGTCCGCGCCTGCCGGCGACGCTGCACGACGCGCGTGGGCTGTTCGCCGCGAGTGATGTGGCCCGTGAGGCGTTTGGCGAGGATGTGGTGGCGCACTATCTCAACGCTGCCGACGTGGAGCTTGCGAGCTTCCAGTCGGCCGTGACAGACTGGGAGCGCGTGCGCGGATTCGAGCGACTGTGAACCTGTGGGGGCCGGAGAACGATGGCGGGCAGAGCCGACGATAGAGCTACTGCGGAGGTGCTGAGCACTCCGGATGCGATCTTCGCTCCGGTGCGCTCGCAGACAGCTTTCGAGGAGACCGTCGATCGCCTCGGCACGGCGATCAAGCTCGGCTTGCTGGCTCCCGGCGCGCGGCTGCCGGCCGAGCGCGAGCTGTGTACACGGATGGGGATCGCCCGCTCGACGCTCCGCCAAGCGCTCACAGCACTGAGCCAAAGCGGCCACGTGTTCGCCACCCGTGGGCGCGGCGGCGGCACGTTCGTGTCAGATCCACAGCCGCCCAGCAACCCGCCGTCTGAGCTGATGCTCACGCAGTGGCGCGAGACGTGCGACCAGCGCCTGGCGGTCGAGCTGGGGGTTGCGGTGTTGGCAGCCGAGCGCGCCGCCGGCGCCGACCTGGATGCGCTCGACGAGGTGGCCGGAACACTCGAGGACATGCTCGAGGACTTCGTCGCCTACCGCCAGGCTGACATCCGCCTGCATGTGGGGCTCGCCGAGGCCACCCGCTCAACCAGCCTCGTGCGCGCGATGACCGAGGCGCAGGGCGCGATGAGCAACCTGATCAACTACATCGCCCACCCGCCACAGGTACTCGCATCCTCCAACGCTCAGCATCGACGGCTGCTGGCGGCAGTGCGCGAGCGCGACGCGATGCGCGCGGCACAGGTGATGGCCGAGCACCTGCAGGGCACCGAGCACATCCTCGCGGGCCTGTTGCCCAGCGGCTGAGTCCAAATCAGCGCGGTGCACCAGCCAGTCCCGTCCTGCGACCGGCGTGTCTTGGCCATCCGTCCGCCCCGAGGCTCGCGATTTGCGCCAACTGCACTTGACACCCCTCCACGATCGAGCGTATTGTCACGAATGAAGGACGGATAACCAAACCTTTTGACCTTCAGGGGGAGCCCGATGAGCACGACAACGGGGACGCTGAGCGCAGACGAGCAGCGACTTGCCGAGCTTGGCTACAAACAGGAGCTCAAGCGCGGCTGGAGCGGGTTCTCCAACTTCGCGATCTCCTTCTCGATCATCTCGGTGCTCGCCGGCTGCTTCACGACGTATGGCCAGGCGTTCAAGAACGGCGGCCCGATCGCGATCTCGATCATGTGGCCGGTGATCAGCGTGCTGATCCTGATGGTGGCGTTCTCGATGTCCGAGCTCGCCTCGGCGATGCCGACGGCCGGGGGCATCTACTACTGGGCGTCAAAGCTCGGCGGCGCGGGCTGGGGCTGGTTCACAGGATGGTTCAACCTGATCGGCCTGGTGGCGGTGGTGGCCTCGGTGGTGTATGTGAGCGCCACGTTCCTGGTGTATCTGCTCGGCCTGTACAACGTGCACTTCATCTTCGACTTCGCCAGGGCGGCGGCGGGTACGGATGTCCATTACACAGCCCACGTGGAGTTCGCTGTGTTCGGGGCGATCCTGCTGCTCGACCTGCTGACCAACGTCTTCTCGAGCCACTTGGTATCGATCTTCAACGGCGTCTCGGTGTGGTGGCACGTGATCGGCGTCGCAGTGATCGTCGTGATTCTGATCGCCGTCCCCAGCCACCACGCGAGCCTCTCCTACGTGTTCGGCCACCGCGCCAACGTATCCGGGTTCAGCGGGCACATGTACTGGTTCTACGTGCTGCCGCTCGGGTTCCTGTTGACGATGTACACGATCACCGGCTACGACGCCTCGGCACACGTCTCCGAGGAGACGCATGATGCGGCCGAGTCCGCGCCAAAAGGCATCTGGCGCTCGGTCTTCTACTCGGCGGTGATCGGGTGGATCGTGCTGCTGGCGATCACCTTCGCAATCCAGAAGAGCCACGAAAGCGAAATCCTCAAGGCGGGCTACCCGGCGCTGACGATCTTCACAAGCGCGCTGAGTTCCTCAGCGGCGAAGGCCGTGATCCTGATCTCAACCGTGGGGCAGCTCTTCTGCGGCGTGGCCTGCTGCACGAGCGCGTCGCGCATGACGTTCGCGTTCTCGCGCGACGGTGCCGTGCCCGGGCACAACCTGTGGCGTCGCCTGGGCAAGAACAGGACCCCCACATGGTCGGTGTTGTTCGTGGTCGTGTTCGCAGCGATCATCACCTTCCCCGCGTACTTCCCGAACAAACTGGGCACGCCGGTGGCGTTCCTCGCGGTCACCTCGATCTCGGTGATCGGCCTGTACATCGCCTACACGATCCCCGTGTTCCTGCGCTGGCGAATGGGCTCTGAGTTCACACCCGGCCCGTGGACGCTGGGCAGCAAATACAAATGGATGAACCCAATCGCGTTCTGCTGGGTCGCGATCTGTGTGGTGATCTTCTGCCTGCCATTCGCGCCCGCGGGGGTGTTCTTCAAGTCTGGCTTTGAATGGTCGGCCGTCAACTACGCACCGCTGGTGACGATCGGAGTAATGGCAGCCGTCACGATCTGGTTTGTGGTCTCCGCGAAACGCACGTTCACAGGCCCGATTCGCACGATCGACGAGCTGAACGCGGCCGAGGCCCTGCCCGATATCGCGCAGGCCCCCTGAGTTCGTGAGCGCTCAGCTGTCTGTGATCGAGCCGGCGACCGAGACGGTGCTGGCGACGGTGCCGCGCGCCGGCGTCGAGGAGACCGACGCCGCGGTGGCAGCGGCAGTGAGGGCGCTGCCGGCATGGCGGGCGCTTGCTCCGGGCGAGCGCGCGCGCATCCTTTACGTGCTCGCAAACACGCTCGCCGATCACCTCGAGGAGCTGGCGGTGCTGGAGGCGCGCAACGCGGGCAAGGCGATCGGCGACGCCCGCGGAGAGATGGGCATGGTGGTGGACACGTTCCGCTACTACGCGGGCGCGCCCGAGCGACTGCTGGGTGACACGATCCCAGTGGCGGGCGGGCAGGCGTTCACGGTGCGTGAACCGGTCGGTGTGGTCGGGCTGATCACGCCGTGGAACTTCCCGCTGACGATTGCCTCATGGAAGCTCGCGCCGGCGCTCGCGGCGGGCAACACGGTGGTGCTGAAGCCCGCGGAGTTGACGCCGCTCACGGCGATGCGCTTCGCCGAGCTGGCGCTCGAGGCGGGCGTGCCTGACGGCGTGGTGAACGTGGTAGTCGGGCCGGGCAGCACCTGCGGACAGCGCCTGGTCGAGCACCCGGACGTGGCGAAGATCGCGTTCACCGGCTCGACCGAGGTCGGCCGCTCGATCGCAGCCGGTGCTGCGGCGACGATCAAGCGGGTAACGCTCGAGCTGGGCGGCAAGTCTGCGAACGTGATCTTCGCCGACGCAGACCTCGAGGCCGCGGCCGCGGCGGCGCCGCTTGCGGTGTTCGGCAATGCCGGCCAGGATTGCTGCGCGCGCTCGCGCATCCTCGTACAGGACGGCGCACTGGATCGCTTCATGGAGCTGCTGGAGGTAGCGGTGAAGGCGCTGCGCGTAGGCGACCCGCTCGACGAGCAGACGCAGATGGGACCGCTGATCTCCGCAGCGCAGCGCGAAACGGTGTCCTCGTTCCTCGACGGGCAGGCGCCTGTGGCCTTCCAGGGCAGCGCACCGGAGGGACCGGGCTTCTGGTTCGCACCAACCGTGCTCTCCCCCGTGAAGCCGAACGACCGCGTGGCGCAAGAGGAGGTATTCGGCCCGATCGCGGCAGTGATCCCGTTCGCTGATGAGGCCGAGGCTGTGCGCCTGGCGAACGCCTCGATCTACGGACTGTCCGGATCGATCTGGACTCGTGACGGCGCTCGCGCGCTGCGCGTGGCGCGAGCGGTGCAGACAGGAGTGCTGTCGATCAACGCGAACACATCGGTGCGCGTGAGCACCCCGTTTGGTGGCTTCAAGCAGTCGGGCTACGGCCGCGAGCTGGGGCCGCACGCGCTCGAGGCATACACAGAGCTGAAGACGATCTACTACGCGACGGAGGAGCAGCGATGACGAGCACAGCGACCGTGTCCCCCGCACCTGTGCGCGCCCACACAACCACCCCGGCCCTCGCCCGGCGGGCCGCGAGCAGCCCTCGATGAGCGCGTCCGGCAGGCTCGCGGGGCGCGTGTGCGTGGTGACGGGCGCCGTCGGCGGCATCGGCGCGGCGACCGTGGCGAGCTTCCAGCGCGAGGGCGCGACGGTCGTGGGCATGGACCTGCAACCAGACTCGCCAGGGGACGTGGCGCTGCAGGTGGACGTCACCGACGAGCAGCAGGTGCAGGAGTCACTCCAGCGTGTGCGCGACCAGTTCGGACACATCGATGTGCTGTTCAACAACGCGGGCATCTCCCCGGGCGATGACGGCTCGGTGATCGAGACGACGCTGGAGGCGTGGGAGCGGGTACAGAGTGTGAACCTGCGCAGCGTGTTCCTGTGCTGTAAGCACGGCATCCCCCATCTCTTGGAGAACGATGGCCCGCTCCGCGGCTCGGTGATCAACACCGCGTCGTTCGTAGCGGTGATGGGTGCAGCGACATCGCAGATCTCCTACACCGCGTCCAAGGGAGGCGTGCTGGCACTGTCGCGGGAGCTCGGCGTGGAGTTCGCCCGGCGTGGCGTGCGCGTCAACGCGCTGTGCCCCGGCCCGGTGGACACGCCGCTGCTCAAAGAGCTGTTTGCCAAGGACCCCGAGAAGGCCGCGCGCCGGCTCGTGCATGTTCCGATTGGGCGCTTCGCGTATCCCGAGGAGATTGCCCAGGGCGCGCTGTTCCTGGCAAGCGATGACTCGAGCTATGTGACCGCCTCGACGTTCTTGATCGACGGCGGCCTCAGCGGCGCTTACACTACGCCGCTGGACTGATGCAGCAGCTAACGTACACGGGTCCAGACGCGCTCGAGTGGAGGGAAGCTCCAGAGCCAAAGCTGAGCTCGGACACGGCGGCGCTAGTACGCCCACGCGCGGTCGCCACGTGCGATCTGGACGCACTGATCATCGCGGGCAGCTCGCCGTTCCCACCACCGTTTGCGATCGGCCACGAGTGTGTGGCGGAGGTGCTGGAGGTGGGTGACGCAGTGGCGACGTTCGCGCCGGGCCAGTTGGTGAGCGTCCCCTTTCAGATCTCCTGCGGGGAGTGCGATGCATGCCGACAGGGACGGACCTCAAACTGCAGAGGCGTGGCCTTCATGTCCACCTACGGCTTCGGTCCTGCGGTCGACCGGTGGGGCGGGTTCTTGTCGGATGTGGTGTGCGTGCCCTACGCCGAGCACATGCTCGTGCCTGTGCCTGTGGGCCTCGAGCCAGCGGCGGTGGCGAGCGCGTCGGACAACATCAGCGACGCCTGGCGCGCGGTGGCGCCAGCAATCGCCGAGCACCCGGGCGCAGCCGTACTGGTCGTGGGCGGCGCCGGGCCCGGATCGATCGGCCTGTACGCGGCCGGACTGGCGGTGGCGTTGGGGTCGGAGTCGGTGCTGTACGTGGACGCGAACGAGTCACGGCGCGATACGGCAGCGAAGCTGGGAGCACAGACGCTCGCGCAGATGCCCAAACGTGTGGGCCCATATGCGGTGACCGTGGACGCGAGCGCCGATCCTGAGGGCCTTGCACTGGCGCTTCGCTCGACCGCGCCCGACGGCATTTGCACGAGTACTGCGATCTACTTCGGCGAGCAGCCGTCACTCCCCCTGCTGGAGATGTACACGAAGGGGATCACGTTCAAGACCGGTCGAGCGAACGCTCGACCGGCGATGCCACACGTACTCGAGTTGGCTGCTTCGGGCGCGCTGCATCCGGAGCTGGTAACTACGCGCGTGGTCGGTTGGAGCGATGCGGCGGATGCACTGGTGGAGCGAGACTGGACGAAGCTCGTGATCGAGCGCTGAGCGCGGTGGAGCGCCCGCGTAGCCGATCGCCGGGTTCGTGCTTGGGCTAGCCACCAACCGGGGCGCGTGCGTTGGTACCCCAGAAGATCTGCGTGCCAAGGGCATCGAGCACGTTCACAAGTATGAGGTTCAGCACCATCGACTTTGCGGTCGCCTTGCCCACCCCGACAGGCCCACCGCTGGCGTTGTAACCGTAGTAACACGCCACCAGCACGATCGCCGTGGCCATCGTCATGCCCTTGATCACGCTGAACAGGTAGTCCGTGGGGTTCTGAAACTGCCAGAAGATCAGCAGATACCCGCCGCTCGAGGTAAATCCAAGCTGCTCCACGATTGCCAGATATGAGGCCCCAAACGCCACGCCGATCGACGCGACGTACATGAACGGCAACACGATCCATGCGGCGAGCAGTCGCGTGGCGCACAGGAACACCATCGAGTCCACGCCCATCACCTCGAGCGCGTCGATCTCCTCGGAGATGCGCATCGCGCCCAGCTCAGCCACGATCCCCGTGCCCACCTTCGCGGACATCATGTAGCCAAACACCAGCGGCACCGCCTCACGCAGATTGCACCAGGCGGCGAAAAAGCCCGCGTATGCGGGCGTGCCGGTGGACTCTGTGAAGTAGCCCGCCTGAATCCCGCATGCACCCAGGCCTACGAAGAACACCAGGCCCCAGATCACGGCTGTCGATCCGATGATGAGGATCCCCGCCTGGCGCAGCGCCTCGCCGAGGAACCTGAACACACGCAGAGTGAACACATCGCGCACGATCTGGCCCGTGAAGCGGGCTATCTCGCCCGTCGCCGCCAGCCATTCACGCGGCATCGCCAGCAGCTCGCTCACCACACCTCCCTGCTGAAACACCCAGGCATCATTTGATCACGAGGATCTGCGGATGCGTGGCCAGTAGCGTCTGCGTGAACACGTAGTTGAACGCGCCGAACCCTAGGAACGAGATCACTACGGCTTCGTTGACTGCACGCCCTACGCCCTCGGCGCCACCGGAGGCGGTCATGCCCTTGTAACAGCAGACAATTGCGATGATCGCCCCGAACACCGTCGTCTTCAGCACCGACCCCCACAGATCGGTCGTGTCCGCGTTCGAGAACAGCGTTGCCCAGAACGGCCCGAGTGAGCCACCGTTGAAAAGCTCGGCGACGATCCCACCGTAGAACCCGAACAACAGGGCGTAGATGTCGAACAATCCCGTCACGACCATCAGCGTGAGGAACCGCGGCACGACCAGGTTCTTGACGGGATCCACGCCCAACACCTGCAGCGCATCGAGCTCCTCACGCACCTTACGCGCACCCAAATCAGCGGTGATCGCCGTACCGGCAACACCAGCAACCACGATCGCCGTGATGAACGGCCCGATTTCTCGCACCACGATGATCACAAAGAAGCTGCCCAGACGATCGGGGGCACCGAACAGCCGCAGGAAGTTCGCCGCCTGTAGCCCGGGTGCGCCGTAGTTGATCGCGATGGTTGAGATGAGCAGCGGGAACCACACGAGGCGCAGCGTGAACAGGAACTGCGCCACCAGTTCCCCGCCGTACGGGTATGGCGGACGCAGAGCAGACCAGAGCGTCCTGCCCGTGAGGACCATCATGTCCCCGAACTCCTCCAGCATGTGCCTGGCGGGCTGCGACGCCCGCTTCGAGAGCCCCACGGCGGTATCGGCGCCAATCCACATACTTATAATGTACTAGTTGACCAGCACACTATGCAACCGTCGTGCTCCGGGCTACAGTTGAGGGGTGAGGCGCGAGGCAGCCCAATCGCTTGCCCTGGACATCGCAGTCGATCGCGATGCCGAGATCCCGATTGGCGTTCAGCTCGCGTGGGCACTGCGGACGCGCATCCGCGAGGGCGCGCTCACGCCAGGCGACAGACTGCCGGGTCTGCGCGAGGTGGCGCAGGAAACTGGTGTCAACGTCAACACCGTCCGCACGGTCTATCAGCGCCTCGAGCAGGAGGGCCTGATCGACAGCCAGCAGGGCAGCGGTACATTCGTGGCGTCGACGCCACGGCGCTCCTCCGCGGTGAGCACGATCGCGGCGGACGCGGCCCGCGAAGCACGCGAGACGGGCGTTGACCCACGCGAGGTGGCCGCCGCGCTGTACGTCTCGCCCGGCGCCGGCACAAGCGCCCCACCCACAAGCGAGGCCACTGAACGACGTCGCCTGCTCCGAGAGCAGATCGAGGCGCTCGAGCGAACGCTGGTGGAGCTCGAAGTCAAACACCCAGGTGTGGCACCCCCAGTCGCGCTCGCTCACTCCCGCGAGAATGCCGGCCCAGCGCTACTCAATGCCGCCGGACTCGAGCAGGTGCGAGCAGTGCTGCTGCGCCGCCTGTCAGCGGTCCAAACAGCTATTGACGGCATCGGCGCCGAGGAGCTTCCCGACACCGAGCTTGAGCGCGCGCCGGCAAGCAAACGTGTGCCGAAAGCACGACAGGCCCTGCGCGCGGCACCGGAAGGGGCATGAGGCGAAAGTGCAAACGTACTTCCTCGCAATGGAGCTTGGACTGCCCGCGCTGCTGTTGGCGATCGCCCTGGCGGGGGCCGGTCTACACAGGGGTGGCTATTCGCGCCTGCTCGACTGGAAACCGACGCGCTCCCCCCAGCGAGAAGTCGAACTTGAACTGGGGGAGCTTGACCAGATGCTCAGCGCTCAGAATAGGTATCGCCGCGAGCGCGGCCTACCTGCTCGCTCGCTCGAAGACGTCAGCCAGCAGGCCTGGGCAAACTACAACCTGTACGGCGAGATGCTCTCGCCGCCCGACGATAGGCGTAACGACCAGTAGAAGCGTCTTTCAGTAGCCAAGCGTGCCCGTCGTCTGGACGTTGGAGGCGTAGGTGCGTCGATTGATCACGCCGTAGAACCCTGCGTGACCATGCGCGCGCGAATAGCGTCCGGTGCCATGCGTAACGGTGACGGCGCCTCCGAAGCTATCCCAAACTCCAGTGCCGCGCAGCTTGCTCGATCCACTGCCGCTGATCGAGCCGTACTGCGTCGCAATAGTGAACGATGCGTACACGATGACGCCGAGATTGAACTGCACTCGGACGTGTCCGGGGAGGCTGCCTGTCGCCTGTCCTTCCTCTAGAAGGTCCGAACCCGATTGCCTGACTGAGTGCAGCTGTGCTTTATCGCTGACGTTGAGGGTCCGCGCGGCGTGTGCCGGGAGCCTGGCGGCCGCTGCGGGACTCGCGGCGTGCGTCTCAAGCACAAGCGCTGCTGCGCAGATCATGAGCGCGAGACCCGCGCCGCGGATTTCCGGCCGATGTGCTCGTGCCATGACGATCTCGCTGCCCCTTCCCACTGATTGGAACCCAATAAGTTAGCGGCTCGCGCTGGCTTGGACGCAATCTGCACCCAGTATTCGCGTCTGCGTAGTATCCGCAGGGGGTTTCTCGGGGTTGGACGGAGTGGATGTTGGTGCTGTAGTCCCTCTCCTTGAATGTTGTGGCTGACGCATTTATAAGGTCTGCCATGCCGCCTTAACCACGATAGACCGGCATCGCTGTCCGCGGAACAAGACGTGACTTCTCTGGGGGTTGCCCGCCGTTGCGCGCCAGGTCGACGCTTGGCCAACGCGCTCAAAAGGATCTGACCGGCTCCTCCTTGGGGACGCGTTAAGTGCTCGCGTGGCCGATCGCCAATGGCCTGCGCGCAGCTTGACAAGTGGCGTGATAGTGACAACAAGCGACCCATCAAAGGGGACAAATGTCATTTCCAGGAAGCCTGCTCAGCCCCGCCGGACATAGAAGGAACCTCCCGCCGTCGCTGGGACTATCACCGATGGTGCAGACGATCGAGGGCGTAATGCAGCCGTTTCGAAGCGTCGAAAGACGTTGGAAGCGGCACGGACGACGCTTCACTATCTACACGGTCAGCAATCCTCCGCTCGTCGTGATCTCGGATCCTGGGGACATACGAGCGATCGCCACCGCTTCTGCGGAGGATCTGCATTGCGGGGCAGGCGGTGCGCTTATGGAGCCAGTGCTCGGAGAGAGCGCCTTCATGCTCCACGAGAAAGAGAAGCACACGAGCGGGCGGGACGCGATCATGCCAGCGTTGCACAGCAGGGCCGTTCAGAGCCACGCCGACATGATCATCGATATCGTGGATCACGAACTCGCATCATGGCCAGCGGACACAGTCTGCACGCTTAGCCAACACGTCTCGAGGTTGACTTTGAAGGTCATGCTGATAGCCGCGATCGCTGATCGCGAGGAGGATAGAAGCTCAGTCTCCGAGCTACCTGGCCGCGGAATGCATGTGCACGAGGTTCTGTGTCAGCGAATGTTGGACATGCTGTCGGTGATGGCCACACCGCTACTGCAGGAGCCACGACTACGTTGCCTGCCCGGATGGCGAGGAGCATGGCGACAGTTCGAGCAGCACCGCCAGGCGGTAGATGAGATCATCTATGAGCTCATCTCAAGCCGCCGACGCGCTTGCGCGCACCTGGATCGAGGCAATCAGCAAGGCGACTTGCTAGGCCTGCTCATTTCCGCCCGTAATCCGGATGGCTCGCCATTGTCAGACAGGCAGGTGCGGGACAACCTCGTATCGGTGGTCATCGCTGGGCACGAGACGACCGCCGCGACACTCGCGTGGGCTTTCCAGCTACTCGCACACAATCCAGCAGTACAGGACCGACTGATCGACCAGATCGATCAGGGAACCGACGACACGTACATGGACGCGGTGATCCAAGAGGCACTGCGACACAAGCCCGTATTCCTGTTCCTACCCCCGCGAGTCGTCAAGAAGCCAATCAAGATCGGCGGCTGGGACTACCACCCCCCAGCACAGCTGCTCGCCTGTACCTATCTAATGCACCACGACCCGGAGCTTTACGCCGCCCCCCACAGGTTCATGCCAGAGCGGTTCCTAACGGAAGCACCCCGGCCAGGGACATTTGTGCCGTGGGGATTGGGACGCAAGCGCTGCCCCGGCCGCCAGTTCGCACTGATGGAGATCCGATCCATGCTCCGCCGAGCACTGTCGAGATGGCGGATCCTACCCGCGAGAGATGGTATTGAGCGTCCGCGGTGGCGAACCGTGCTGCTCACACCACACGCCGGATCAAAAGTCATCCTGCGTACACGCCACCCCGTGAATCACTGACACTCATCTCTCAGTACCCAACTGAATGCGATGAGCCAGAGACACGTGTCACACTATCTACTAACCACAGCCCAGACGCGGTCGCACCCTCATGGTCGCGGCCGTCGACTTTCGCACCCGGCCATCAGCCAGTATCGTTCGGTCTAATGGTACAAGCCTGGTATCGACTGCGGCCGCTCGCGGTGTCACACACGGTGATCTGAGATGCTGAAGCTGCGTGATCTCGTCAAGCACCATCCCACCGGCGGGGGCGAGCCGGTGCGCGCGGTGGACGGCGTGTCGATGGAGGTCCGCGCGGGGGAAATGGTGGCGCTCTACGGCCCGAGCGGTTCCGGTAAGACGACGCTGCTGACATTGGTCGCGGCGCTTGTGGCGCCCGACAGCGGGGCCGTGCTGGTCGACGGCCGCGATATCTCCATACTTTCGGACGCTGAGGCGGCGAGCTACCGGCTGCACGAGCTGGGCTATATCGACCAGGCGTTCGAGCTGTTGCCCGGGGGCGACGTGATCCAGAACGCCGCACTGAAGCTGTGGGTGACAGTCGGCGTGCGCCGCGGCAACCGCGAGGTCGCGCCGATGCTGGAGCGACTCGGGCTGGGGGAGCGGCTGTGCCACCGCGCCGACTTGCTTTCGATGGGCGAGCGCCAGCGGGTGATGATCGCCCGCGCGCTCTCGACCGAACCGAAGCTGCTGCTCGCCGACGAGCCGACCGGCAATCTCGACACGCAGCGCAGCCGTGAGGTGCTCGAGCTGCTCAGGGAGGTCTGCCGTGAGCGTGGGACTGCGTTGTTGCTTGTCACGCACGACCCGCAGGCGACGGCGTATGCCGACCGTGTGCACGTGCTGCGGGACGGGCGGCTCGCCGAGGTCGACGCGGACGCCGGACCGCTCACCCCGGCCGTGGCCGCGCTTGCGCCGACGCTGACCGGCGCGATCACGGGGACGCCCTCGGCGCCCTCAGCGCCGCCCCGATGAGTCTCTACGACGTCGCGTACCTGTATGTCGTGCGCCTGCGCGCGCGTGGCGTGCTCGTGCAGGAGTTGTTTGCGGTGCTCGGCATCACCGTCGGGGTCGGGCTGCTATTCGCCTCACAGATCGCGACCGCGAGCTTTGGTGGGTCGGTGGCACAGCTGACCAACGGGGTGATCGGCCAGTCGCATTACCAGCTGGAGGCGCGCTCGGCGGCGGGGTTCGGCGAACGGGTGCTCGGCGAAGTGCAGGCGCTGCCAGGTGTGCGGGCAGCGGTGCCCGTGCTCGAAGCGCAGATCGGTCTGGTCGGTCCGGCGGGCAAGCGTGCGGTCTACCTGCTCGCCACCGACCCGCGCCACGTGCACCTCACCGGCGCCCTGCTGAGTCACTTCACGCGCGGCCAGCTCGCGGGCCAGCGGGCGATCGTGTTGCCTGCGCCCCTAGCGGAGTCGATCGGAGCGGAACCGCTACAGGTCATCGAAGCGCAGGTCGGCGCGCGCCTTATACCGACGCTGCTGGGTGCCGTGCTGGAGCCATCGGAGATCGGACCGCTGATCCACAGCCAGGTAGCCATTGCGTCGCTGCGCTACGCGCAGAACCTCACCGGGATGCAGGGTCGGCTCTCGCGCGTGCTCGTGCAGGTGCGCCCTGGGAGGGACGCCGAAGTGTTGCGGGGTCTACGCCGGATCGCCGGCGGGCGTCTGAATGTCGAGCCGGCGAACTTTGACACGACGCTGTTCGATGAGGCGGCGATCCCGATTAATGAGTCGGTCAGCGTGTTCGCGGCGATCTGTGCACTGGTTGGCTTCATGTTCGCCTATTGCGCGGTGCTGCTCACCGCGCACCTACGACGGCGGCTGCTGAGCGAATTGCGCATGCTCGGCGCGCCGCCGCGCTTGATCGTCAAGGTGCTGCTGTTCGACGCGGCCGCGATCGGCGTCTGCGGCGCGCTGCTCGGCCTCGCGATCGGGGATCTCTTGTCGGAGCTCGTCTTCAACGCAAGCCCCGAATTTCTCTCCATCGCGTTTCCGGTGGGCTCGCAACAGATCATCACGTGGCAGAGCGTCGTGCTGGCCGTCGTTGCCGGTCTGCTGGCAGCGGCAATCGGTGTCCTTGTGCCGTTGTGGGACGCACCCACTCATATGCGAGCGCAACCGTCTGCGCCAGGTATGCCGTCTGGCGGTGGCCGCTCGCTCCGTGGCGGCATCCGCGCGGCCGGGATTGTGTGCTTGGTTGTGACGACCGTCATCGTGTTGGCTGCGCCGGGCTCCTCGGTGATCGCGATCGTGACGCTTGTGCTTGCAGCGCTGCTGCTGCTCCCCTCGCTGATCGACGCCGGTATGGGGGTGTTTGAGCGTTTGCAATCGCGGTTTAGCCCGCCGGCGACCGCGCTCGCGGTCGTTGAGCTGCGCTCAGCCCTGGTGCGCACGCGGGTACTCGCGATCGCCGCGACCGTCGCGGTCGCGGTCGTTGGCGGCGCGATGATCCAGGGCTCGCGTAGCAACCTGCTGGCGGGCCTCGCGGCGTCCTTCCATACGATCTCCTCGGCCGCGGAGGTATGGGTGTCGCCCGCGACCGGCGACAATCTGTTTGCGACGATCCCGTTCCACGAGATCCCGCTCGCACCGCTGCGGCGGCTGCCGGGCGTACGTGCTGTAAGCGTCTATCGGGCGAGCTTCCTGAACGTCGGCGATCGACGCGTGTTTGTGGAGGCACCGCCAGCCACCGTAGCCGGGCCGCTGAGTGCGATCCAGCTCTCAAAAGGCGGCCTCGCGATCGCCGATTCGCGCCTGCGCAGCGGCGGCTGGGTCGTGCTCTCGACGGCGCTCGCCAACGAACACCATGTCCAGATCGGTCAGCGCTTTACGCTGCCGACCCCGCACCCTATGACGTTGCGCGTCGCGGCGCTCAGCACCGACCTGGGCTGGCCGGCGGGTGCGGTGATCGTAAGCCCGGCGGACTACGTCGCGGGGTGGGGCAGCGCCGAACCGTCGGCCTATAACGTGATGCTCGCGCTCGGCGCCCCACCAGCGAATGTGGCGGCCGAGGTGCACCGCACGCTCGAGCGCATGGGCTATAGGGGTCTCGCTGTGCAGACCGAGCGCCGCCACGAACAGCTGGAGATTGCCAACGGGCGCCAGGGGCTCGCCCGGCTGACAGGGATGGCGCTGCTGGTCCTGCTCGCCGGGGTGTTCGCGAGCGCGAGCACGATGAGCGCCGGAATCTGGCAGCGCCGCCGCGCGATCGCACGGCTGAAGGTGCAGGGGCTGGCGCGCAGCCTGCTGTGGCGCTCACTGGTGTGGGAGAGCACTGTCGTGCTTGGCCTCGGTTGCCTCGTAGGCGCGGCGTTTGGCACCTACGGTCAGCTACTTGTCAGCCACGCGCTGTTGATCGTCACAGGCTTTCCAGTCGTGATCTCACTCGCCCTGCCGAACGTCCTCGAGAGCTTCGCCGTCGTGGCGCTTGCGGCAAGTGCGATCGTCGCGCTGTCAGGCTACCGCGCGACAGCAGTGCAAGCGCAGGCCTGACGGACAACGTGGCCGCACGGTTCGCGACGGGCGAAGCGCGAAACCGAATGGGAGCGCCCGCTCACTCGACCGGGAACGTTCGAGATTGCCCTTCCTTCGGGCTCGGGAGCAACAAGCTGCCGTAAACCGATATTTGGACTTTTCCCTCCCGGTTTTTACCCTTGAGGAATGGTCGGGCATACCGTTACAAAGCCGCGAGCCGAAAGGTTGCGTCACTCAGATGCGTGCAGCGGGCATGACGTCGCACCGTTGACGCTGAGTCAGGTGCAAACGCTGGGTGGCGTTGTGGCGCGCGAGCTGCTTTGGGCCGAGCCGATAGTGCGGCACGAGATCCGGAGATGGCGCACCAGGGCGGCGGAGATCTCCGATGAGGCTCTACGCCGAGACGCCATCAGCGCGATCGACCGCAAGCGTCAGAACGTTCATGGTGCGGCGCTGTTCTGCACCTTGGCCAACAAACGCAGCAAGGTGTTGCTGCGCCTAATCGTCGCCTATCAGGTGATGTGGGATTTTCTGGACAGTGCAAACGAGAGCGCTGCCTCGCTCGGCGAGGCCAACGGACTGCAACTGCACACCTCAATGGTGGACGCGCTCGAACCCACGCGACCGATGCGCGACTATTACCTGTACGACGTACGGGAAGGAGATGTTGGCTATCTGCGCGCGCTTGTTGATGAATGTCGCCAGCAATGTCAGGGGTTGCGGTCATTTCCGCGGGTACAGCCCTTCCTAGTGGAGGAGGCGAGGCGGGCGAGCGTCCAAGCGCTGAATCATGATCCCTGCCCGGCATCGCGAGTGGCGAAGCTGCAGGGATGGGCGGAGCAAGAGTTTCCAGGCCAGCAGGAGGCCGAGTGGTTCGAGCTCTCGGGCGCGGCGGCGGCTTCCCTCGATATCTACGCGCTCCTGGCGCTGGCGAGCGATCTCGACCTCGATGACGATGAGATTGCCAGCGTTCACCGCATCTACTCGCCGTGGGTCAGCCTGGCCTCGACGATGCTCGATAGCTACGTCGACAACACGGATGACGTGGCCACCGGCCACCACAGCTACATCGCGTATTACCCCAATCGAGACGTCGCGACCACGCGCCTGACGGAAATCATGCGTCGCTGCCTCAGCGAAGCGTCGGCGCTACCACGCGGAGAGAAGCACGTCGTCGTGATCGCGAGCATGATCGCGATGTATCTGTCAAAGGACAGCGCGCGTACCAACGAGAGTCGTCGGATGACTCGCGCGCTCCTCGCACGCAGCGGCTCACTACCGCAGGTGCTGTTGCCGGTGCTCCGGCTTTGGCTGATCTGCTACAGACAGCACGCGACATGAGAGCTGTGGACGCGCCCTCACCGACGCCGTAAGATCGTGAACAGAGCACGCAATGCTTCCTGGCGTGTAGGCACGAGCGAGCTCCCGCCGGGTCCACGACTTCCGCATAGTGCACAGACCTACATGGTGTCCAGGGACATCTTCACGCTGCTCGAGCGCTGTCGTGCACGCTATGGCGCTCCCTTCACACTCAACACGACTCCATATCCATCGCTCGTCGTTCTCTCCGATACCCAGGACGTAAAGGCGATGTTCGCCGCCTCCCCCGATGTGCTCCATGCCGGCGAGGGCGCCCGCATGGTGGAGCCGGTCGTAGGCGAGCGCTCGTTCATGCTTCAGGACGCCCGTGCGCACATTGAGGGACGCAGGGCGGTGTTGTATGAGTTCCGCAAAGCCGCCGTGTGTACACATGCCGAGACGGTCCGCGCGGTGGCTCGCCGTGTGATCGCGGACTGGCCTTTGGGCAGGGCCTTTTCGCTACACGCAAGCCTACGCTCACTAACCCTCGAGGTCATCCTGCGCAAGGCATTCGACCGACTGGACGACATCGGCCCGGAGGAGCCGTGGGACATGCGCGACGCTCTCCTCAAGATGATGGAAATCACAGGCTCGGTGTCCTATCCGGAGCCGACGCTACGCCGAACAGTAGGTCGCCTGCGCTGGCGACGATTCATACGAGAACGTGAACAACTCGACGAGCTACTACGTCCCACTCTCGATGAATGTCTGACGCGGACGGCTCATCCGAAAGGCTTGTTGGGAAGGTTCGCTCGGGATGCTGTGGGCTCGCCGGTGCCGGAGCGACTGCTGCGGGACAACTTGATGTCGGTGATATTGGCTGGCCATGAGACGACGGCCGCACAGCTGGCTTGGGGGTTTCAACTGCTTGCGCACGATCCACGAGCCCAAGCGCAACTGCACCGTGAGATCGACCGTGGTGAAAGCGATGCCTATTTGAGCGCGACGGTCCAAGAGATCATGCGCGATCGTCCAGTATTCCCGTTCACGATCCCACGAGTGGTGAATCAGCCGACGGAGCTCGCCGGCTGGAAGATCGCCCCGCCGGCGAAAGTCGTCGGCTGCATATATCTGCTGCATCATGACCCCGAGTACTTCCATGCACCCCACGCGTTCGAGCCTGAACGCTTCCTGAACAGTCCGCCGCCGCCGCACGCTTGGTTGCCTTGGGGCGGTGGTCACAAGCGCTGCCCAGGCTTGCATCTCGCCACCCTGGAGATGAAGATCGTGCTGCAAGAGGCGCTGGCGCACCTGACCGTGCACCCTGTAGCTAATCGCATCGAGCGGCCACGTTGGCGCAGCGTGATTGTGACACCACACGCGGGATCGCGGGTACGTCTCGACCCGCGAAAGCGTGCCCAGATCACCATAGGCCAGGCACGCAAACGCTCATCCTCGTCTGATCGCGTGTCGCGCAGGGTCGAGCTCGCACCATCTGATCGCGGCTAAGGGACGGCGTGTCGCGACCGCAAACGCACTGTGCCGAGTCCAAGCTGCTGCGACGCGCTCGTCGTGACCTGCCACCCGGCGGCCTGCACCCAAGCTCGTTGCAGACTCTCGCCGCCCGCTTCGCTCCCTATGCCTACTTCGAGCAGTGTCACAGGCGCCTGGGTGATCGGTTTACCTTATATCCGATAGATCACCCACCACTCGTGATGCTCGCGAATCCCGACGACATCGCGGCCGTGACCGCAAGCGATCCGTGCGAACTGCATCCGGGCGAGGGCGCGAAGATGATCGGGCCGATCGTCGGCAGTTCGTCTTTCATGTTGCTCGAGGAGGCCGAGCACATGAGAGCGCGCAGATCGATCACACCCGCGTTCCATCGACGAGTGATCACCGAACAGGGAGCGCTACTCCACGAGACCGTCGAACACGAGGTTGCAACCTTGCCGGAGAACGTCGCGGTGGCGCTGGACCCATGGACTCGCGCTCTCACGGCTAAGGTGATTCTGAGGACCATCTTCGGAGAGGAAGACGATCTGGTGCGATCGCTGCACGGGAGTGTCCTCAGCATGCTTACGATCACCGCGACCGCGGCGCTGCAGGCGCCCAAACTCCGGCTGCTGCCTGGATGGCGCCACAGCTGGAGCGTGTTTCTCGCGCGCAGAGCGGAGGTCGAGGCAGTGATCGATCTGCTGATCGCCAGGCGTCGCAAGCAAGAGCCCCTACATGGGCGGGATCTACTCGACCTGCTCGTAGAGCGCGAAGCAGACGGGGACGCGGGCGGCTCTGACGGGAAGCTGCGCGACGACCTGATCTCGATGATCACCGCCGGTCACGAGACCACGACCGGCCAGCTTGGTTGGGCACTACAGCTACTCGCACACAATCCACACGCGCAGGATCGTCTAATTGATGAGATCGACACCGGCGCCGAGGACAATTACCTGACCGCGGTCATCCATGAGACACTGCGTGTTCGACCGGTGTTCCTGTTCGCGATTCCGCGCGCCGTCGTCTCACCGGTCGAGATCGGCGGTTATCTCTACCGACCGCCGGCTCACCTCGCGGCGTGTACGTACCTGATGCACCGCAATCCCGATCTGTACCGCGACCCTGACAGATTTCTACCTGAGCGCTTTCTGGGAGGAGCGCCATACCCGCCAACATGGCTGCCATGGGGTGGTGGGCGCAAGCACTGCCTAGGGCGTCACTTCGCCATGCTCGAGCTCAGGACCCTGTTGCGGGAGATACTCGCGAGAAACCGAGTGCTGCCCGTCGCCCGCACAATCGAGGCACCGCGCTGGCGCAGCGCAATCGTCGTGCCGCGAGATGGGTGTCGCATCCGGCTGTGCCCTCGTCACGATGGCCGCCGCGCCTAGCAGGAACCACTCCCGAGCGCAGATGCATGCTCGCTGACTCTGGGGGAAATAGCGATCGCACCTATGTCCCACCAGCAAGGCGACGTATGCTACTTGGACACTACAGGCCGCTTGAGCGATCGTCGCCCTCGATGGCGTACAACCTGGTGGGCACTAATCATATGTCGCGGGCAGCCCCTCACTGCAACATGCACCATGCCTGTCTTCGTAGCACCGATCTGGTCGGCAAAACCGTAGGCAAGCCGCAGCCGCTTGCCGCACAGATTCGCTATGGCGCCGAGCATAGAGTGCGGCCCGCGCGGCAACGTAAGCGCCAAGGATGAAATAGGGACATCGGGTAGAGTGGTGAACGTGGCTGTGATCACATCCTTGGAGGAGATGCTGAGCTTACCTTCGAGATCCACTTCGAGCCCGCTGCCTTGTAGATGGATTACTAGTGATGGAAACGCCTTGCCACCGCGCGCGACAAGATAGATCGGGCCAGATAGTGGCGAGCCGGTCACTGGAGTGCTCACGGTGGCCTCGCCCACGATTGCTTGCGGTGGACAGCTCGCGATTGATAGTGCCTGCGTTTGCACTGAGCAGGCGTGCTGGATCGTAGTCAGGCGTGGTCGCAGCAGCGTTGGCATCTGCACGAATACCGAATGGACCGTGGCTCCCCCACTCACCGCGTTGGTGATATCGACATCGAGACTCGCGCCGCTACCTGCCTGACTGGCCGTCGCACTGGTCGACGCACTCACATGCGGCGCAAACGGCAAATCAGCACAGCCGACGACCTGGAACGGCGCCGATACTTCGGTGCTGGCGCCCTGACTCGAGCCAATCGTCGCAGCGATCGCTCGTTGTATGCAGTTCGTCGGGTTGATTAGAAAGCCTGCGCGACTCAGGTCCACATTGAGACTGCGCAGCCGTAGTGGCACTCCACCCAATATCTGTGGGAATGAGTTCGATGCAATCGTTACCGCAAGGCTTGCGGGATCCAGGAGGAGACGGGATCTGACGAGCGCAGTGCCGAGGTCGAATGGCCCCGCGCTCGCTTTGATTAGGATGTCAAGACCAAACGGCGCTCCGTCGTAGGGCCCGGTCAGGTAGACCGGCCCCGAGACAACCAGCGGCAGCGGCCCGGCACCAGCCGTGATTGTCGTAGTGCCAACTTCAGATGCCTGGGGACATGTACCTTCGCCGGCTACCGGTTCACGGCACAACGGAACGCTGCTCACGAGGCCGACCAGCCCGGGTGGTAGATGGGCGGTGAAGCTCAACAAGTTTTGCTGCCCGTCGGTGCGTGAGACAGCCAACGTGAAAGAGCTCGTGTGTCCAGCCAAGGGGTCGGTTGTGCCAGCTGTGAAGCTCGGCGTGAAAGGCAGCCGAGATTGGCAGGCGCCCCCTTCGGCGGCTTCGTTGATTTCAAACGTCGAGGATAGGCTGGCGCTCTGACCCGCATACGAGAAGGTGCTGGCGCCACTGGCCGCCGGACCACACTGCTGAGGGTTTGCGAGCACCGCCGTCGCGCCACCGAAGAAGTTCAGTCTAAGTGTGGCAAACGGCAGCTCCGGTAGGTCTTGGAAAACGGTGCTTACTTGACCTGTTTCTTCATTTGCCTCGACATCGCCTTGGAGGGCAATGACGGTGCTACCGGCGTTGACCCTCAGGAAGACTCTGTATCGTTCTGTCGGCGTCGGCGTGCCAATGTAGAGCCCGCCTGTGAGGGGTTCGGGTAGCAGTGGTGTGATTACTTCCGCTGTGCCGATCCGTGACGCTTCCGGACATCGATTTTCGCCGAGTCGTGCCGGTTCGCATGCCTGGAGCCCATTCGCAAGCCCTGGATTGAGGGACGTGCCTTGCGGGAGCGTGATCGAGACGCGTTCCAGTGCCGGCGTAGCCAATTCGTAAGGGCGTTCGTTCTGTGGCACGTGCAGCAACACTTCGTAGCCGGCCGGTGAATCCTGCCGCGTTGTGGTCGCTGCTACCGCCAAGCTTGACGACATGCTGAGTTGTTCGCACCCGGTCAGCGACGGTAGCTCGGCAACGCTCGTAGCGGATTCACCTTGCCATGAAGTAGCGACCACTGCCTCTTCTGGAGACTCACTGCAGGATGTCGGGTTCGTCATGAATGCGGCCGCTTCAGCATCCGAGGGCCCGCATTCAGACAGCTCGTTGCAGCGCTGCGCATCGTGGCTGGCGGCGGCTGGTACTCCCCACAGCGTCACAGTGGCGGACACGATCTCCGACAAAGTGGAGGCTTCCGTGATGGTCGCCGTTAGTCTCCCGTCTCCGCCCACGCTGGCCTCGATGAAGACCTCGGCGAAGGGTCCGGCGAGTGCTCCAGCGAAGGTGGCGACCTGGCCTGGACCCGGCTGGATGTTGTAGAGCGGGAAGGTCTCCGAGTCGAGGGTGGCGATATGCGTGACGTCTTCACCGGCTTGATGAGCATCTTCCATCGGTGCTGCTAGTTCGAGCGTCGTTCCGTTCACGATGGACGCGACCGTGACTGTTTCAGCGGCGCTTCCGGTTCCGATCGTGACGCGATCACTCCCTTCTCCCGTGCAGAAAGCCTGCGTGCTGGCGACCTCGACCTGTCGTGCGCCTACTTCCGTGGGAGCCTGCAGTTGAGAGATGGCGCCTGGACACCCGACTACGGTGAGGCTGAGCTCACCGACCTGCGACGTGCGGGCGCAGCCAGACTGCTGGAGCATCTCGACGGTGCACTGTTCGATCGCCTGCGCGTTGCCTGCGGTGCCCACGGGAAGCGCGAACGCCGCTGTCTTGAGCTGGCCTTCGGGGTTACCAAGCGCATCTGTTGCCAGCGTGAACGAGGTCGAGAAGTCAGAGTGAGCGCCGGCTTGCGTGCTAGCAAATCCGCCCGTGAGCGATGCGATGCCGAACTGAGCCTCGGCGTCTGGGCAAGCGCCCGCAAGCACCCCGGCGGTGACAAGCCCAAGCACGGCCAGCGAGCGCATTCCGAGAAGCGGTCTACTCACGGCGGCGCCGTCATTCGCGGCTCTTCTTGTGTCGAGAGCCGCTCACGGCCAGTTGTAGGACGTCGATGGCTCCCGTCGTGCTGTAGTCGACGTGGATCTGCAGCACGCGTATTCGCCCTGTGGCAATCTGCATGCGAGCCGACCGGCTCAGATCGAGCGTCAGTGTCATCGCGCCTGCTTGGTGCAGCGTTCCGCGGGCGTGTGCGACGTTCGCAGCCTTGCCTCTGATGCGCGCATAGGTGCTGACGATGAATTCTCCGGGAGCGGTGGCGCTTATCGTGAGAACGAGTCGCCCGCTGTGTGCGAGCCGCGAGCGTTGCAGGGCGGTGATTCTTGCAACGCTGAAGGTTGGGGCGGGTGTGAGGACTTCGCCTAGTTCCCCGAGCAGTGCGCTCGCGGGCGGCAAGACGTTTGGGGTTGGGCCGGGTAGAGAGCGACACGGTTGCTCGCCGCACGGTTGGGTAAGTGGCGGCGGTTCCAGGAAGCCACCGTTGACTCTTGCGTCGTAGATGTGCTCGTAGCCTGCATTTGCGGTTGCCGTGAGCGCGCTCCGCGTAGAGAAGAACGCGTCATCGGCGCTCGGTGTGGTTCCGTCGAAGACTGCCCCTTTGTCAGACGCGTAGGCGATGACAGAGAGATTGCCGTTCTCCCACTCGTAGAGATTGTTTGGCTCGAAGATCTTGTTGGTTTCGGCTTCCGGCATACCCGAGAGCAGTGGGTCCGGTGAGTCGAAGAAGATCGTGGACCCGTTTTCGCTCATCTGCGCGATATGACCGATCCCTGATGCGTAGCTTCCGCCGGAGACTTCTCCCAACGAGGCGCTTGCGGTCTCAACGACCCCGGCCGGCGTGCACGATAGACACACAAGTGAGCCGTCTGAGAGGGAGAAGCGATAGACCTCGGAGTTCAACCCGGTCACGGGGGTGCCGACCGCGCGAGAGCTGACGATCCCCGGTTCGAATTCACGCAGCGTCAGCTGCGCTGGTCCATCGACCTTTTCGATCGTCGCGAGCTGCTCCTCTTCGCCGACACCGATGGCGATGGTGTGGTTCTGTAGGAAGCCAGCGGTGCTGGTCACGGCAATGGTGTGTGTGCCGTCGATCGCTTCAGAGCTGAGTGCAGTAGACGGCGTGTGATCCTGTCCAGTTAGATCGTTGCTTGAGGCGAAAACGAGGACGGAGCCGCCCGGTGTCGTGTAGGCAGGACGAAAGACGTCGGCAGATGCCACCAGTTCGTTTGGCTCGGTGCTGGCGCATGTGGGCTTGCAGTTGCTGACATCGGGAAGGGAAAGCGTCGTCACAAACTGGGTCTGGCCGGTGTCGGTGTCATATACGTAGAGGTTGGGCTGGCCGGCGGTCGCAGCCTGACCAGCCGAGTTCGCGTTCGTAGCCAAGATCGGGCTAGCCACGAAGAACACGTGCGAGCCATCGTCTGATATCGCTGTCACACCAATGACCCCGGCGCCCGACGCGACAGGAACCGCGGTCATCGGAGGGGCCAGTCCGATCGGCGCAGCGGTGGTGTCGTACTCGTACAGTTCGTTGACCCTGGGCGTTCCCGCAAGCCCCTCGTCGCTGGTGAAGAAGACGAGCGAGCCGTCGGCAGATGCTCCTTGGTAGTGCGCCGAGCCGGTGGCTTCTGGATTGTCCAAAGGCGTGGTCGCATCGTTGGCGAGGTCTCGCATGAAGAGATGGGGTGAAAGGTTCTCCGGGGCGGCTTCCAGACCAGATGGAGGGGCCTCGAAGAAGATCTTCGATCCGTTTTCGGAGATCGCGTGCGTAGTACTTCCGCGGTATTGGCCGGGCATGTAGAAGGCGAACGGACGTTCCACAGGCGGGCCGGCGTCGCCAATCGACGCCCCATCTGTACCTATCACTTCGTTGTCGTTGTTGACGTCGATGAGGCTGGTGGTTTCGTCTTCGCTATTGCGTACATAGAGGTACTGTGCCCCCTTGCGCGAAGACAGGCCGGTCGCGTTTGCTGTCAGTTGTTCGGCGCTGCCGAAGACGACGTCGTGCGCATCGGGGGTGGCGCCCTCGAAGTTCGACGGGTAGGCACCACGTCCGTTGCCGACTGGTCCTTGTGTGAGCCAGTCCAGGGCCCCGGCTGGGCCCTGGAGGTAGAGATCGTCGCCGTCTGACCCCTTGGGTCGCTGATCGCCGGAGGCAAGCGATGCGGACGTCATGAAGATGGTCTGCCTGAGATCGGTGCTCCACAGCAGCGCCTCCTGCAGGGCTTCAAGGCCCGTCAGCGCTTCGCTGGCCACCGGGGTGAAGGCTCGAGTTTGCCACCCGCCCGGTGTCCGCTGAGACTGAAACGAGTTGAGCCCCCCGGAAGATGCCCCGCAGCACGCTCCGAGGGCCTGCCAGTCGACTGTTTCGCCGCTGTCTGTGGCCGCGCCAAACCAGGGGGTCGCGCCGTTCAAGACGCTTTCGTCTTCTCCCAGGTTCGAGACCAACTCGTAGGCGCGATCATCAGGGAGCGCTGCGGCGACAGCGACCGTGGGGGCCATCGTAAGCGTCAAGCTGATCGCCAGCAATGCCACGATTGTCCTCGGGATCACGCCGCCCACGCCCCACGACCGACATCTGCGAGCGATATGACACCTTCACAATGCGGACAGACGAACGTCTCGTCTACGGCGGCCTCGCGGGTGGCGACACCGAGTGAGAACGTCTCGTTTTCATCGGTGGCCTGCAGGGCACGCTGTGCGGCCCGCACCTCGATACGGAGGTCGCCCGGGGACAGTCGCAGAGACACCGCACGGTCGAGCCACTGATCCTGCTGATCTGGCGGCAGGGCGGCCAGCTCTGCATGGTGCGTCCAGCTTAGATTGTCCCGGCGACGGGACAATTGGAAACGGGAGGCCACGTAGCAGATGTTCCTTAGTGTCTTGGCGTCCAGTCCCGTGACTCTGGCTGCCTCGGTGTACTTCTCGCCCCAGCGCGCACTGCCATAGCGAATCCAGTCCCCCACCCACCAGTTGTTCACGCGCCCGAATTCAGCAAGGCTGACGCCGGCTGCCAGCCATCCCGCGCGATCGAGTATCTGCGGAGGCTGCCATCCCAGCGTCAGCCTGCGACGTGCATCCCTCTTCACAACGGCTCCACCGGCGCCGGGGGGCATGCTGGCGTCTGGCGAGGACGACCACCCGGCAGGCTTCATGCGCTGCCCGCCCGGCGAATCTCACCGCGGAGGCCCGGCGCTGAGCTGAGTCCCGCGGTCACAAACGCCTTAACCGTGAGCGGCGCAGTCGACGAGCGCCTCTCAACGCAAACGCCGCACGCGGAAGCCTGATCTCGCACACGCATGATGCTAGCCTGCGCGACCCGCATCGTTCTCCCCTCCTGGACGACAGCACCGACCTGTCACACCGGCGGAGAAAATCTGGCTGGTGGACGCCCCTTTGTCTCATTTGCCCGCCTCCCATCGATTAGGAGCCTACGTCAGCACACGCGCTCGACGCGGTCCGAGCGCCGGGGACACCACCGGCGCTCGGACCTGTCAACCACCACACGACGAGACCACGCGATGCGAGCGAGACGTACACCGACCTCTCCGGACTGCGAGCAGCCCCTGGGAGGAGGAGCCATCCCCTCCCAGTCTGGCCTTCCGCGGCCCTCGGTGTTCACATCGGCAATCACGTCGTGCCAAGCATGGAGACGACGGCAGAGCAGGTCAATACCTTTAAGTAGGTATTCGAGTCAGTGCGACAGCATCAATAAAGCGGCCCATCGGAGCGTTAGGCACGCAGACCAACTCGGCTCTACTAAACGGGGTTGAGCTAGTGAGAAACAGCTTCGGTGAAGCTTGGTGCAGCTCAAGCGCGTTCCGGGCGCCTGCACGGACGCTCTTTAAGTAGGTGTTTATGCAGTCGATCCAGCCGATGGTATAGAGTCCGGGTGCGCGAATCGTCCGGTACACGGGGAAGCGTGCGATGGGGAGCGGAATCGAAGGGAGGCTGGGTGTCTGCCAAGCATGCGTTGCTCGGGTTGCTGCTGGACAGGCCGGCCTACCGCTACCAGCTCGGCGACCGGCTGCAGGAGCGTCTTGGGCCTGCGTGGAAGATCAACTCCGGCCAGCTGTACCAGACAATCGAGCGGCTCGAGGTGGACGGACTGATCGAGCGCATCGACTCGGCAACGGATGACCAGGACGAGCGGCACGTCTTCGCGGTGACAGCGGCCGGCGAGGACGAGTTCGAGCACTGGTTTGACGGAAGTATGAGCCGGGCGCGACTGTTGCGCAGGCCACTGCTGGTCAAGATTACGCTTGCCGGCCCCGAACGACTGGAGGACACCCTTCAGGAGATCGATAATTATGAGCGCGAGTGTGCGGCGTGCCTGCGCGAGCGCCTACGCTTGCGAGAAGAGATTCCGCTCGGTGGGCTCCAGGTCCGTGCCGATCACGAGCTCTTGCGTCTGAACTTGAATGCCGACATCGCACAGTTGGAGGCAGAACTTGGTTGGGCCAGACATGCGCGCGAGCGGATTGGCTGGCTGCTCGGCCAGGACGCAATCTGGCCATCGGCGCAGCAGCGCAAAGCTGCAACCGAGCAGAGCCGCCAGCGCCAAGACGCTCGTGCCAAGCTTTTCGGCAGAATGGCGAGCAGCAGCGCCAGCCACCGGCCAACCGCGACAAAACACGCTGCAGCCCGCGAACACCCCACGCGCCGAGATGACAGACCGGCATCCGGTCGCAATAATCAGCGTGGAGATGCGCTGAGATGATCCTTCGTCTGGAAGCAATATCTAAGCGATACCGCAGGCCCGACGGGGACAGGATCCTGCTGGATGACATATCTCTCTCGCTGGAGCGCGGCCAGGTGTTGGGCGTCTTTGGTCCAAGCGGCGCAGGCAAGACCACGCTTCTTCGTATCGCCGCTGGCTTGCGCAGCCCGGACACAGGCGCGGTGATCTACAAAGGCGTACGTCTTGACCAGGCGTCGGCACGCGAGCGGACGCGCATCCGCCGTCGTGAGATCGCATGTGTGTGGGCCGCACAGTCTTGGCAGGAGCGACTCGGCGTACTCGACCATGTCGCGCTGCCGCTACTAGTGGACGGGCGTGGGCGGCGCGAGGCCGAACGGAGGGTGCACGAGGCACTACTGGCATGCGAGGCGGAGCAGTGCGTTGCCATGGAGCTTGGTGAGCTCTCCGATGGCGAGCGCCAGCGCGTTGCGATCGCTCGCGCGCTCGTCACAGAACCCCAGCTACTGCTGGCCGACGGCCCGACATCGAGCCTCTCGCTGACAGAGCGGGAGGGGATCATGGTATTGCTCTCGGCCCTGGCGCGCGATGCTGGGGTGGCGGTGATGATTACCGCTAGCGATGCGCAGACGCTGCTACGCGCAGACCCAGTGGTCTACCTGCGAGACGGCAAGCTGATCGGCCCTGAGCCGAGCAGCGAGGGCGGCCGCGTCTACCGCTTCCCGGCGGTCGGGTCTCGCCGAGCCGCCAGCGATGCTTGAACTCGATCACGCGCGCAAGCACTACACGGGCCCAGGAGGTGTAGTTCACGCCATCGATGGCATATGCATGAGCATCAGTGCCGGGGAGGTCGTGGCGATCTACGGCCCGAGCGGATCGGGAAAGACCACCCTGCTGCTGCTCGCAGCGGGACTGCTGCGAGCAGATGCGGGCTGGGTGCGCTTCGAAGATCGCGACCTCGCAACGCTATCCAGGCACGAGATTCTCTCCTATCGGCGGACAAAGCTGGGCTTTGTCTTTCAGAACTTCAATCTAATCGCTGGTCTGACGGCTGCTGAGAACGTTGCGATACCGCTGCTGCTGCGTGGGCTGGACCATCGTCGCGCACACCATCGGGCGCTCGAGGCACTCGACGGTGTGGGCCTTGTTGGTCGAGCCGCGCATATCCCCGCGCGTCTCTCTGGTGGCGAGCAACAGCGCGTGGCGATCGCGAGGGCGCTCGTAGGTAATCCGCCACTCGTTTTGGCCGACGAGCCAACCGGCAACCTCGACAGCGACACCGGGGACGTCGTGCTTGACCTGCTGAGCTCGCTGTCACGCGAGCGAGGAGCAACCACAATCTTGGTGACCCACGACGCGAACGTGTCGCCTTACGCCGACCGTGTGATCGGGATGCGCGACGGCAGGCTGATTGAGCCGGAACTGGAGGCACAGACAGTGATCGATCGATGATCGATTACCTGCGCACGCTGCTGCTGTTTTACAAGCGTCACCTACGCGCCCAGCCGCTTCGTGAGCTAATGGCAGTCGTGGGCGTGGCTGCAGGTGTCGCACTGCTGTTCGCTATCCAGGTCGCACACGGCAGCATCACGGGCTCGTTCGAACAGATTGCTCACGGCGTAGCGGGAAACGCCACGATCGAACTGGCATCCCGCGGGCCGGAAGGATTCAACGAGCGGATCTCCGAAGAAGTTGAAGGCATGGCCGATGTCAAGGCGACCGCGCCAATCTTCCAGGATCAGGTCGTAGCCGTCGGGCCGAAAGGCCGACGGGCCCTCACGTTGGTGGGCTCGACAGAACAGCTTGCCAGCCTTGGCGGAGCGTTCTCGCTGCAATTCCTGCGAGTAGGAGAAGCGTCTCGGCGGGGATTGGTTGTCTTGACCGAACCAACTGCGAGAGCATTGGGGGCAAGACCGGGCAGCACGCTCACGATCCTGGCCGGCGAGCGAATCGAACATCTCCCGGTCGCCGCAACCATACCGAGCGACAAGATTGGGCCCCTCGCGGAGAGCTCGATCGCTGCCGCATCCTTGCCGGTGGTTCAGAGCCTCGCCGGATCACCGCGGCGCGTTACGCGGATCCTAGTCGAGCCGAAGCCGGGACACGAACCAGCGCTACACCACGCGCTGGAGGAGCGTTTCGGCGCGACGCTCAATATCCGTCCTGTGAACACGGAAGCGCGGCTGTTGGGTAATGCTTCGGGGCCCGAACAGCAGGTGACGCTTCTGTTCAGCGCAATCAGCCTTGTGACCGGAGCGATCCTCGCTTACAACGCGCTGCTGCTGGCCAGTGACGAGCGTCGGCGGTTCATCATCTACCTGATCGAGGCGGGAACCCCGGATTCCATGATCGTAGCATCGTTGGCATTCGACGCATTCATACTCGGCCTCGTTGGATCGGTGCTGGGCGTACTGGCCGGCGATGCCATTTCGTTGGTTGCCTACCGCGCCGTGCCCGGCTACATCGCTGCGGCATTCGCGATCGGTGGCCAACGAGTAGTGGGGATACCTACGATCGCGATCGCGTTGGCGGGCGGCATGCTCGCAGCGTTCGCCGCAGCAGCATTGCCCGCGATGGTGGCTTTGCGCGGCAGCGCGGCGGCCGAGCCTGAAGCCGTTGGACGTACGCTGACCTTCGCGCGCAAGCTGCGCGTTTCGGACAAGCTCATCTTCGCGTGCGGGGCATCGCTCATGTGTGCTTCGATCGCGCTGGCGGCGCTAGAGCCAGGAACGACCGTAATAGCGCTGGTGGGGCTTGCAGCCGGCCTGATGGTCTGCCTACCCCTCGTGTTGCGCTATGTGCTGACGCTCGCCAATATCGCATCGCGGCATTCGAGCGATCCGGCAGCGCGCGTCGCTGTCGCCGAGCTTCGCGGCTCGCCGACCCGCTCGGTTGCGCTGCTCGCCACGGGAACCGTCGCGGTCTTCCTGATGGTGCTGATCGGGGGCGCGGTGTCCGACGTCCAGCACGCCGTTCGACGGGGCGCCTCAGATCTACTCTCGGGCGCAAGCGTCTGGATCAAGCCCGGCGGGCCCGAGAACGTGTACACCACAGAGCCGTTTGCGTACGCTGAAACTCAACAGCGGCTGCAGCATCTCGGTGTAGTCAACGCCGTCCTAGCGTGGCGTGACTCATTCCTGGACTTGCCGGGACGGCGGGTGTGGGTGCTCGGCGTTCCGCCGCAGATCTCGGCGCAGATCGCTCCAAGCCAGCTCATCGAAGGATCCCTCCAGACGGCTGATGAACGTATACAAAAAGGCGGTTGGGTCGCGATGAGCCAGATCATCGCCCGGGAAGACCACCTACGCATCGGCGAGCGCTTCAGCTTGCCTACCCCGGCGGGATTCGCGTCGGTTCGCCTTGCGGCAACGATCGCCAACTACGGCTGGCTGTCCGGCGCGATCGTCATGAATGGCGACGAACACGCGCGACTGTGGAGCGAGACTACGGCATCGCAGCTGGGTGTCACGCTCAGGCCCGGCATCACGATCGAGGCGGGCAAGCAAGCCGTCGAAAAAGCACTTCCAAGAGGTTCGGCGCTTACGGTCGAGACCGTCGATGAACGGCACGCGGAAGTCAGCTCGGTTCTCGGCAGCACACTCGCACGACTTAACGACACCACGATCGTTGTCCTCATAGCCGCGGTGCTGTCAGTAATAGCTTTGATGATCGCCGCGATTTGGCAGCGACGAGAGCGGCTGGACTCGCTGATGTCGATCGGCATGAGCACAGGCCAGCTCACGAGGCTGATCTTCTTCGAGAGCGCCTCCGTATTGCTTGTAGGATGCTTGATCGGAATGGCGGCTGGCTTGGTTGGCCAAGACCTCATTGACGGCTGGCTGCACCAGACAACCGGATCGCCAGTCACGTTCAACCCAGCCTGGCAAATTGGCCTGCGCACGATTGTGATCGCGACCGGTATCTCAGTCCTCGCATGTGGTGCAACAATCACACAGACGAGCCGATATCAACCGAGGGCCTCCTTCTCAACCGAGTGAGAAACTCGTGTGAACATATTCCACGAGACCCAATCGAGGGCTAATGTCAAAGGCCATGACTCGCGCACGCGCGGCACGGACCCAACGGGCTGAGGTGACCTCCGCAGCACAGGGAGCGAGCACATTCGAGCCCGGGTTGCGGCTGTTGCCGCGCGATCTCCAAGCCGATGCGCGCAAACTTTACGGGCTGCTGCGTACGGTTGACGATCTAGTTGACGAGCATGATCCCCAGGCAGCATCCCGAGTGAATGCGATCGAACGCTGGGCACACGCGGAAGAGGCCGACACACCCGAGACCCGGACGCTGTCGGCTCTCGCGCAACGATATCCAGTACCACCCGAGTCAATCATCGAATTCTGCCAGGGGATGCGTCACGACCTCGCTGAGGGGACACTGGCGAGCGAAACCGATCTCGAACGCTATTGCCAGTACGTCGGGGGTGCGATCGGGGTCGTTCTTACAAGGATGTTCGGCAGTACCGATCCGAGCTGTGAGGACAGGATGGCCATGCTCGGCAGGGCCTTTCAGCGGACGAACATCCTGCGTGACATTGATGAGGATCACGACCACGGTCGCGTCTATGTAGCCCGCCGCACGATCGAGCGCTTTGGATCTCCGACACCGGGCGCACGCGAAGCCTTGATGCGCGATCAAATCGCTCGAGCCGACCAGCTCTACGATGAAGGACTCAGCGCTATACCGCTGCTGTCCCGCGGCGGACGCGGCATGGCCGTTTCCGTCTCTCTCTACCGCGAGATCCTGCGCCAGATCGAGCGAGAGGGTTATGGACGACAGCGCGGGCGCATCAACGTGCCGAGTTGGCGGATGCACCTGTTGGTCTTAAAACACCGCCTGAAACCTACATACGTATAGGCCGCGTTCGATCAAGCCTTGCAGGAGCACGTTCCGCGCATTAGAGTGCCAGTCTATCGAATGGTTTCAATAAGTTCGTCAGTCAGAAAGTGGGGCGAGGCTCGCCTCTCGGCTCGCTCGCGAAGTGCCGCGGCGGGTGCCATCGCGCTCGTGTTGTCTGCCATGCTGGTCGGCACCGCGATGAGCGCACCGACACACGCCGCAGAGCGTGCTGCGCACGCAACACGAACGTTGGATGGAGCCGACAACGCCACGCTTCATCTTGTGCGGCCGGGCGAAAGGCTGCTCGAGGAAGGCGCGGTGACGGGAGCGTTGCCTGGCCGTATGCGCGCCGAACTGAACATCGGCCCTATCTACTACAAGGGCAGGTTTACGATCGACACGCGCAACGGGAGCATCAGCGGCAACGGCACTGCCACACCACACGGCGCAGGCCGCTACCAGAGCTTCGCCGGATGGCTGAACATCACAAGCGGCAGCGGGTCCTACGCGCACGTTCACGGTCGTGACACTCTCTATGGAGTGTTCGATCGCAGGACCTACGCGGTGACAATCAAGACGACCGGAAGCCTCTCTTACTAACCGCCCCGTCGTGGCCCAAGCCAGTGCGCACCTGCCAGATCTTGACGGCGCTACTTGCGCTGCTCGCATGCCTTTCAACCACAGCGCGGGCGGACCCGTCGATAAGACTGCGCGCGACGTTCACACCCGAGCATCTAGGGCGAGCCGCAACCGTCGACCTTGACATCAAAGTTGTCGCGCCTGGTGCCCTCCCCCCTCCCCTCGCGGAAGTGAGCTTGCGCTACCCGGCCGGCCTTGGGGTCGCACTCAGCGGCGTCGGCATCGACACCTGCCCAGCTCAGACACTCGAATCCTCAGCAGGACCCAAAGCCTGCCCGGCCGACTCACTCATGGGCACGGGCAACGCCCTGACCGCACTGCAGGTCGGGCCACAAATCCTGCATGAGAAGACGACTGTCACAGTCGTGCGAGCGCCCGAAAGGAACGGGCATCTGGCGATGTTCTTCTACGCCGCCGGCGATGATCCCGTAATCGCGCGTACCTTGTTCATCGGCGAACTCCTCCCCGCCCACCGACCGTTCGGCGGTCGCATAAGGATCACGATCCCACCGATCACGGCACTGCCTGGCCAGTACATCGGGATCCAGAGACTCCACCTGGTGTTGGCTCCTCCCTGGTTCACCTACTACGAACGGATTCGTGGCAAGACGATCGCCTACCACCCCAAAGGCATCCCGCTGCCCACCTCCTGTCCACACGGAGGTTTCCCATTCAGCGCCACTGCTGTCTTTCTCAACGGCCTTGAGGCGAAGACTGGCACAAGGGTGCCTTGTCCGATGGGCGCGGGCCGCCGTGAATGAGCCTTCCGCCACAAGGGGTGAGCGACGGGGCTCGAACCCACGACCGCCTGGACCACAATCGTCCCGCGCCCGACGGCTCGGCCGCCGGAAAGCCTGTATTCATGGGGGTTTCCGACGATCCAGCCAGCGCGACCAGTCCGGCGATTAGGCGCGATTCAGGGGGATTTAGGCAGCAGAACGGGGACTGCTGCCCAATGACTGCGACGCCAAAACCCATGCTACTCTCTACATAGAAAACCATGTAGAAGGAGCTTGGTATGGCACGCGCGAGCACTGCATCAAAGACGTCGGGGGCAACGGTACGCGGCCGTGCGTCGGGTCGTAGCGTTGACGCGCCGTGGGGTCCCACGGAGATCCAGCGCGACTACCGAACGCTGCTCGACCGGGCAAAGGACACGCCCCAGGAAGTGCTCGACTCCGATGGCGAGGTGCTGATCATCCAGACCAAGGGCCTCGCGGAGTTCCAACGGCGGTTGCAGGCGCAGGTCGCCGAGACAGCCCGCTTCATGGCGATCTTCAACGAGCACCGCGACGTGCCGCCATCAGAGTGGGCGTTGCAGACCGCTTACCCGTGGGTCGCCACATTCTCTAGCGACGAGGTCGCGGAGTTCGCACTAGAGCTCGTAGCCGACACATTTGACGCCGCCCAACGGGGAACCTTGGAGCACCTGGAAGGCAACCTCCGCGCCTGGGCCTCCACCGCAGGCGTCTACGGACAGCCGGACGCGATGCGAGCACTGCTCTCGCAAATTGACCTGGACGGGATCGTCGAGGTTCTGCCTCCGTCTGAGGGGCAGGTCCGGGCGGCCCAAGCGTGACCCGAGAGGTCAACGCGCCAAAGGGACGCTACAAGGTCTATTGCACCGTCTATCGCGACTGGAACAAGCTCTGCCAGAATCGCCCCGGACCGATGCGACGCTGCTACATCGAGCTCGCGGACAACCCCTTCCCTCCAACGCAGACCAACCGCCACCACCAGCTCAAGAGCAAGCTCAAAGGCTTCTGGGAGTACGAGGTCGACAGCGGCGCACGCGTCCGCTACAAGCGGGGGGCTGACGATCGCCTCATCGTGCTCGTGGTGTACGCCGGTTCGGCGCCCCCTGATACGCACTGATGTCCCGAACGCCGCTCGGGGGCTAACGGCATGCGCACTGGTGTAGGCATAGCGCAGGCTGGTCCGGACACCGCCACACGCCGCGCGTCGGCAACCGACAAGTTCAGCGAGGAGCTACAGCCCGCGCGAAGACCTCAACGAGGCCAAATAGCACCCGCCAGCGCCTAGCTGGGGCTGATGCATACCACAGGAACGGACCCCATAAGGACCCTCAGATACCCCAAAGAACTACGAGCGGCCTGCCGCGCATCCACCCACTATCGCGGCCGATTCGACTCGCAAATCATCGAAATATCGGCCGCCCTCCAGCCGCACATTCCGCGCTCGCTGCCAGCAATGGACCCAATTGGACTCCACCAGTACAACCACCCCTGCAAATCGACCCACCAAACCAGCCGATTTGCAGGCATTTCGAGGGGTGAGCGATGGGGCTCGAACCCACGACCGCCTGGACCACAACCAGGAGCTCTACCAACTGAGCTACGCCCACCACGTGATACGAGATGCAAGTTTAGCGTCGAGTCAGCTGAGATCTCCACTTGCCCGGCGCATTGCTCTTTCAGCGAGCGCGAGACTGTCGCTGGGAGCAAGTCCTGGCGACCCCGCTGCAGCGACTCGCCACGCCTCGAGCAGCGCCATTGGATCGGGGCCAAGCAGCGCAGCGAGCTGCACACCTAGCGCTACAGGGTCACTGGACGCAGCGGCAGCAGGCGCAGCAGCTTCGGACGCGGCAGGTGCAGGCGCAACCACTGCGGGCACAGAAGCTACGGGCGCAGCAGCGGGGCCGCCAGCTGCGGCAACGGCAGCCTGCAGAGATTGCTTTGCGGCGTCTAGCACCCGCTGGGTGACGTCCTCGCTTCGACGCTGTGCAGAGCGCCAGCCGCGACCCATGCTCAGTTCCGTGACGTCGAGCTTTGGCCCTTCGAGGATCGTTAGTTTGGCGAGGTGGGGGCTCCATTTGCGTTCGCCTACGTCGATGACCTGTTCGCGCACCCACGGCTGCACGATCGCAGCGAGATCCTGCTCGCTTAGGTTGAAGCGCCAAGCGCTGTGCGGGAAGTGGCGCAGCTCTAGGTGATACATCCGCCAGAGGCTTGCAGGTTCGCCTTGCTACTGCCAAGCCGTGTGCGCATGATCTCAACAGCCTGCGGGTTGCAGTCGATCAGCACGTAGCGGCGTCCTAACGCCGTGGCAACCGCACCGAGGGTGCCGCTGCCGGCGAAGAAGTCAAGGCACCAGTCCCCCGGGCGGGTGGATGCCTGGACGATGCGACGCAAGATGCCTTCCGGCTTTTGCGTGGGGTAGCCGGTCTTCTCACGACCGCTCGTGGGCACGATCGTGTGCCACCACACATCCGTGGGGAGCTTGCCCCTGGCGGCCTTCTCCGGCGTGACCAGGCCCGGCGCCATGTACGGCTCGCGGTCGACCTTCTCCGAGTCGAAGAAGTAATGCACGGGGTCCTTCACGTACACGAGGATCGTGTCGTGCTTAGCTGGCCAGCGGCGCTTGCTGCGCGCGCCGTAGTCGTACGCCCAGATGATCTCGTTCAGAAAGCAGTCTCGCCCGAAGATCTCATCGAGCAGCAGCTTGCAATGGTGAGCCTCGCGGTAGTCGATATGGAAGTACAGCGTCCCCTCTCGAGCCAGCAGTCGCTGCGCCTGCTCCAGGCGCGGCGCGAGGAAGTCCAGGTAGTCCTCGAAGGAGTCCTTGTAGCTCGAGTGGGCAAGCACGCTCGTCCTATAGCGCCGACCCTGGAAACCCATGTGCTGCCCGTCGTCGTCGCGCACCGCCGCGAGCGTCTTGCGCGCCTGCACCTTGCCGGTGTTGAACGGCGGATCGATGTACACGAGCTGGAAGGACTGATCCGCGAACGCGGGCAGCAACTCCAGGTTCTCCCCCAGCAGGATCTGGTCGATCGCGGATGCACTGCTCGTGGCGCTCACCTCGCAGAGACTACGTTCGCCGCCCGATGGAGCTCACCGCCGCTGGAGCTCGACCCACTGGTAGCTACTGCCACACAGCGCCTGCCACTGCGAAGTAGGGACCGTACGAAGCGTCGCCTGCGAGCCGGCGCCCACGGGCGTGAGGAAGATCGCATCGAGCACTGCCGAGCCCAGTTCGCCGGGGCCAAGCCCCGCGCTCGTACGCGTCAACGACAGACTGTGCGTGCCCGGTGAGAGCAGCAAGGGAACCGGTGGGATCGTGTCTGCAACGAGTGAGTTGCCGCTCAGCTGCCCCGCGATCGACGCGATCTCGCGACCATCCACGCCTAGCCGCACAGTGGGCATGACCTCGCCCTGCACCCATACCTCCCAGCGCCCGCCAGCAGGGATGGTGAAGCGGGCATGCAACGTCCCCGCCTCCCCCATGACAAGCGCTCGACGCTCATGCCCCCAAGCGGCGGGGTGCACAGAGCGCCCGAGGCGGATACGGACGATTGTGGGCGCCCGGGAGGCTGTAAGGAGAGTTGGAGTGCGCGCGGTCACCGATCGCGCAAGGTGTTCAATCGCGTGGCACTGTGCGCTGGCGGATCCTCCGAGTGGGACATGCTCGAGCGCCGCAGGTACTCCCTTGCGCCGCCCCCACACTTGGTAGTAGCGACCCTGCCACAGCAGGCGGTAGGCAGCCGGCGGCCGGCTGGCAAGTGGGTCGGCGCGGGTCACTATCAGCGGATAGGCAAGCAGCGCCGTGGGCGAGATCCGATCGAGATCGACTGGCTGGCCGTAGCCTCCCGCAGCCGCGGCAAGCGCCGCAGGTGGGTAGACGAAGTCGGGCCCGCCCACGTCGAGCTTGCGCAGCTCGTACATCGAGTATTCGTCGAAGTCCGTGAACAGGGTCGGCCCGTTGCCCGCAAATCGCGCGTCCAGCGACGCGAGCTCTTCGTAGCGGGCGCTCGGCGCAAGATTGGAGGCGCGGTACTGCATCGCGTCGGACACCACCACGCCGCCCACAAGCGCGAGTGCCAGCAACCCGGCCGCCACCAGCGAGATACTGCGACGAGGCGCCATGCGCAGCGCGCCCACCCCTCCCCACGCGAGCAGCACCACCACCGGCGAGGTAAGCATCAATGTCTTGGCGCTTCCCCAGGTGGTCACCCAGCGGCTGATCGCAAGCCACGCGAGCAGCATCAGCGCCACCCATACGATCAGCGCATACGCGCGAATTCGCAGCAGATTCAACGCACCGAGCACCGCCGCCAGCAGCGTCACGAGGAGCAGCACATGGGTGAACGCGAGCGCGCTACCCACGGGCGCGAGCTTGTAGCTGCCGTTCAGCCATACCCCCAGCACCTGCTCCGCGCGCAGCGGACTGTGAAGGTTGCCGGAGTTGCTGGTGGACGCAATCGCATTCGCAACCTTCAGCGAGCCGGACAAATCAACCCAGGTGGGCCACGCTGCAATCAGCGCTGCGAGCGTACCCACGCCAACCAGAGACGCGATTCGCCACCCCTCCCCCTCCTGCCGAACCCGTTGCGAGAGATCTCTCGCGGACAAGACCACGAGCACGGCCACTGCCACAAGCACCCACGCGCCGAACGCCACCCCCAGCGCGGAGACCCCCGCGCCGGCCACAAGCGCAAACGGGATCGCGGCGGTGGCACGCGCATACAGCCAGTTGCGGTGGGCGACCACCAGCGCGCCGAGGGCGAGGATCATGGACAGGGCGGTGATCTCCTTGACCGAGCCGAACAGCGCGTACGCGTACACGAGCGCCGGTACGACGGCAGTGAGCGCGGCGAGCGCTGCCCACAGACCTCGCAGGCGCATCCGCTGTGCGAGCAGCCACGCCGGTCCAGCCGCGGTGGCGAGCATGAACGCGTTGAACGGCTGGAAGGCCCAGATCAACGGCAGCCCCAGCAGGAACGCGCTGCCGCCGAAAAGCGCGTCCGCCCCGGACGGGTAGCTGGTGTTGTAGTAGTCGTTGATGAACTGCCCGTAGGAGTTGCGCAGGTCCAGGTGCACATAGTGCTGGCCATGGCTGATCAGGAAGTCAGCTCCAATCAGGTGCACGGCGGAGTCCGACAGCGCCATGAACGAGGACATCGTGGTGCGGCCCGAGAGCAGCACCGGCGCCAACGCGAGCACATACGCGAGCACGCATGCAGCCAGCGGCCAGGGCTGGCGGCTGATGCGCCGCGCGAAGCTGCAAGCCCTTCCCCACCCCGCCACGACCCCAGCGATCGCAAAAGCCGCCATCACGTATGGCGTAGCGCGTGCCAGCGGGTAGGCGTAGGTACTCAACTGCGAGAGCGCAATCAGCGCAGCGACGCCGACCGTCGGTAGCAGCGCACCTGGCAGCCAGCCGCCGCTGAAGCGATCGACGAGTAGCCCCGCACCCGCACAGAGCGCCGCTAGCACGCACGGATAGAGCAGCGCGGTGGCGATGAACATCAGCGCCCCAGCTGGACTCGAACCAGCAGCCGTTCGAACGGCAGACACCGTAGAGGCAAGCGGCGCAATGCTACATAGCGCCCGCTCAAGCCCCCACATGCACAACCCTTAGACTCACGATCAACTGGGTAAGGAGGGTCGTTGAGCGTCACTCCAGGCAGCGCAGTACCAGCAGCTTCCGTAGAGCATATTCCGCAGGCGTCAACCCGACGGCTGGTGTTCACAGGCCTATTGCTGGTGATGCTGATGGCGGCGCTCGATCAGACGATCGTCGCAACGGCGCTACCGACGATCGTGGGCGACCTCGGCGGGCTCAGCCACATCTCGTGGGTGGTGACGGCATATCTGCTCGCCCAGACGGCGGTGACACCTTTGTACGGAAAGCTCGGCGACATGTACGGGCGCAAGATCGTCCTACAGGTAGGTCTGGTGGTATTTCTCATCGGCTCCGCGCTGTGCGGTCTCAGCCAGAGCCTGGACGAGCTGATCGCATTCCGCGCGCTGCAGGGACTGGGCGGCGGCGGACTGATGGTCAGCGCACAGGCGGCGATTGGCGACGTGGTGCCACCGAGCGAACGTGGCCGCTACACGGGCCTGTTCGGCGCGGTGTTCGGCCTGGCGAGCGTCGCGGGACCGCTGTTGGGCGGCTTTCTCACCGACCACTTGAGCTGGCGCTGGATCTTCTATGTGAACCTGCCGATCGGCGTGCTCGCGCTGTTCGTGCTGGCGGCAACGCTGCCGTCTGTCGCCGAACGCGTGCACCACGTGGTGGACTACCTCGGCACGCTGCTGCTGGCGGCCGGGTTGAGCGCGATCGTGCTGGCGACATCACTGGGTGGAAACTCCTACGCGTGGGGCTCGCCCGTGATCGTCGCGATGGCGATCGGAGGGGTACTTTCACTGGTGGCGTTCGTGTTCGCGGAGCGCCATGCAGCGGAGGCGGTGCTGCCGCTGAGGCTGCTCAAAAACAGCGTGTTCTCCGTGACAAGCGCGGTGGGCTTCGTGGTCGGCTTCGCGCTGTTCGGCGCTGTCACCTACCTACCGCTGTTCCTGCAGGTGGTCAAGGGCGCGAGCCCCACGGGCTCCGGCTTGCAACTGCTGCCGCTGATGGGAGGTCTCTTGATCACCTCGATCGGCTCAGGACAGCTGATCACGCGCACAGGCCGCTACAAGCCGTTCCCGATCGCTGGCACCGCGGTGATGACGCTCGGACTGTTCTTGCTCTCCACGCTCGACCCAGCCAGCAGCCAGCTGAAGATCTTCGGATTCATGTTCGTGCTGGGACTGGGCCTGGGCCTGGTGATGCAGGTGCTCGTGTTGGCGGTGCAGAACGCGGTGAGCTACTCCGACCTGGGCGTGGCCACCTCCGGCGCCACCCTGTTTCGTTCGATCGGCGGGTCGCTCGGCACAGCGGCGCTGGGCGCGATCTTCTCCAACCGCCTGAGCAGCCAGCTGACGAGCGTCGTGCCCGCCGGCAAGGCGAGCTCATCGCACGCGGCAAGCACGCTCAGCGCCAAGGCGATCGCGAAACTTCCCACGGCGCTGCGCAACGGCTACCTGCACGCGTTCACAGACTCGCTCAGCACCGTGTTCGAGGTAGCGGCGGCGGTGGCCGTAGTGGCATTCGTGCTCTCGTGGTTCATCCGCCAGTTGCCACTGCGCGACTCCGTGTCGACGGGCGACATGGGCGACACGTTCGCGACCCCGCGCAACACCGACTCGCTGGCGGTGATCGTCAACAAGATCGGCCAGCTCGACCGCCGTGAGGGCGCGCGCGAGCTCGTCCAGCGCGTAGCCGCCCGAGCCGGCGTCGAGCTCGATCCGGCCGCCTGTTGGCTGTTGGCGCGGCTGAGCGCGAATCCCTCGGTGCAACTGGAGGATCTGGCCCAGCGCTCGCAGGTGCCGATCGCGAGGCTGCGTGAGGCCAGAGACACGCTGCACGACCGTCACCTGATCGCTGCCGACGACGACGGCCATCCCAGCATAAAGCTGACGGGAGCGGGACAGGCAGTCCTCGCGCAGCTCTCCACGACCGGCGCACAGCGATTGTCGGAGCTGCTCGAGGACTGGCGTCCAGACGAGCACCCCGATCTGGCACGCCTGATCGCAACGCTCGCCCATGACTTCTTCATCGACGCCTCGGCGCTGAGAGGCACTGCGGCAGAGCCGCAAGTTCACGCCGGCGCAGCGAGTGCCCCCGGCTAGATTCGAACTAGCGACCCTCGGATTAGAAGTCCGATGCTCTATCCAACTGAGCTACGGGGGCGGGCCCAGATCTGCAACATGGTGCCCTACTTAGACGCGCTTGAACAGAAATCTGTAAAAGTTGCATCCATGAGCCCAGTAGAGAGCGACGAAGACCTGACCCGTAAGCAGCGCCGCGAGCAGGCGCGTGCCGATCGCAAGGCGATGGAGGAGGCCGCAGCCGCGGCCATCGTGCGCCGCACCCGCTTGACCCAACTCGGCGTCGTTGGCGCGATCGTGGTGGTGGCGGTAGTTGTGATCCTGATCGCCACCAGCGGCGGCTCCAAAGCCCCGCCCAAGGTCAACAGCCCCGAAGCGAAAGGGAAGGACGCGGCAGTAGCGCAACTGCTCACCGGCATTCCCCAGAGCGGGAGCGTCCTCGGCAATCCGACAGCGCCGATAACGCTTCAGTACTTCGGTGACCTGGAGTGCCCGATCTGCGCGAAATTCACGCTCGGCTCGCTGCCAACGGTCATCCCGAAGTGGGTGCGCACAGGCAAGCTGAAGATCGAATATCGCTCCCTGTCCACAGCCACCGGTAACGCCGAAGCAAGCGGCTCTGAGCCCAAGGAAATCTTCAAGGACCAGCAGGTCGCGGCGCTGGCCGCGGGCAAGCAGAACAAAGCCTGGGACTTCATCGAGACCTTCTACCACGAGCAGGGAGAAGAGGACACCGGCTACGTGACCGAAAACTTCATCCAGGGAATCGCCAAGCAGGTACCCGGCCTGAACCTGTCGACGTGGACGGCCGACCGCAGCGATCCGCTGCTGGCGACACAGGTGACCGCCACCGACGCGCAGGCGGCCAACAACAACGGCTTCACCGGCACACCGTCCTTCCTCATCGGCCGCAGCGGCGGCGCGATGAGCAAGCTCGAATACACCAACCCTGAAGACCCCACGTTCATCAACGAAGCCGTCGAAAAACTCCTTAAGGAATAGGAGCCGGGCCATGAGCTCACGAGCCCTGAGGATCACGCTGATCGTGCTCACGCTCCTCGGGCTCGCGGTGGCCAGCTACGTAACCTACGTCCACTACGCGGGGATCAAGCCGGCGTGTACGTCGGGTGAAAGCTGCACGAAGGTGCAGACCTCGCGTTACGCGGAGCTCGAGGGCGTGCCAGTAGCGCTGATCGGCCTGATCGGATACGTGGCGATCCTCCTGACCCTGCTGGCCCCCGACGGTGAGAACACGAGGTTTGCGCTCGCGGGCCTGACGGTTGGCGGCTTCGCCTTCAGCGCCTACCTGACCTACCGCGAGCTCTTCTCCATCCACGCGATCTGCGAGGAGTGCGCCTCGAGCGCGGTGATCATGACGATCATGATGTGCTTGGCGGTGTGGCGCTTCCTGCGTGGCGAGACACCCCCAGGATTGGCTGCAGCCTCCGCGGCCGAACAGAGCACCGCGCCTGACTCAGCCGCGCCGCTCAGCAGCGCTTCCTAACCCGAAGCCGCTGCACCAACCGCGCCCGTCTGGGAGTCGGGTATCTATCCTGGCCAATCCGTCCAGTGGCGGCAGCCTGGTCCGGGCAACAGCGCCGCGGGAGCCGACGTGATCAGCAAGCATGGCTTCCCACGCGACGAGCACCCAGGCCCACGCCAGCATCGAATCGACGCTCGGCGGCGAGGCGCGTATCGCCCGCCTATTCGAGATGACAAGCGATCTACTGGCGACGATCTCGCTGGATGGCCACTTCACGCTTTTGAACCCAGCATGGGAGCAGTTGTTGGGCTGGAGCGGCGATGAGCTGCGCGGGCGCCCAATCCGGGAGTTCATGCATCCAGGGGACGCCGAGCAAGCGCTCGAGCTGATGCTCGCGGACAGCGGCCGAGCAACCCAAATCGAGGACCTCACCACCCGCTACCGCCACCGCGACGGCTCGTGGCGATGGCTGCTGTGGAGCGCGCGCCGGGACGGCGAGACCTGGTACGCCGCCGCCAAGGACGTCACCGACCGCATGTGGCTCGAGCGCCAAGCGCTGCACGACCCTTTGACCCGCCTGCCCAACCGGCTGCTGCTGATGGACCGAGCGCGCCAGGCACTCGCGCGCCTGAGTCGCCACCGCAATCCCGGTGTGGTGGCAATGCTGTTCATCGACCTCGACAAGTTCAAGGCCGTCAACGACAACCTCGGCCACGATGTCGGCGACCGGCTGCTGATCTCCGTCTCCGAACGCCTGGCGGAGCTGATGCGCGACAGCGACACCGTCGCGCGACTCGGCGGCGATGAGTTCGTGATCCTGATCGAGGACATCGAGAACGACGGCGAGGCATTGGCTCTGGCAGAGCGTGTGCTCGATGCACTCGAGAAGCCATTCCCGCTGGGCTCCTCCGACGTGGCGATGCTGGCAAGCGTAGGCGTGTCGGTCTCCCATCACCCGGACACAGACCCTGAGGCGATGCTGCGTGAGGCCGACGTGGCCATGTATCGGGCCAAGGGCGCCGGCGGGCGCCGCTTGGAACTGTTCGACGATCGCCTGCGCCGAGAGCGCGACAGCCACACGGAGATCGAAGGCCGGCTGCGTAACGCACTACCCCAGCGCGAGCTGGTGCTGGCCTATCAACCAATCCTGCGACTTGCCGGCGGTCAGGCAATTGGAGCAGAGGCGCTCGTGCGCTGGCGTCCGACACGCGACGGGCGTGCAGGTAAGGCAGAGATGCTGCCGGCGACGTTCCTACCACCGGCAGAGGACAGCGAGCTGATCGTGCAGATCGGCAACTGGGTGCTCCACGCCGCGTGCGCACAGGCAGAGATCTGGCGACGCAACGGGATCACCATTCCCGTCTCGGTGAACATCTCCGCGCGAGAGCTGACCGAGCTCGATCTTGCAGAGCGGGTGCGCGAGGAGCTCGCGTATTGCCGTTTGCCAGGTCGCGCACTGTGCCTGGAGATCAGCGAGGAGGCCGTCCTGCGCGATCCCGAGCGAGCTCGCTCGGCGCTGAAGGACCTGAAGCGTCTGGGCGTTCTGATCGCGCTCGACAAATTCGGCTTCAGCCAGCTGTCGATCGGCCTGCCGAGCAATCTGCCGCTGGACGTCGTCAAGCTCGACCGTGGGCTGACTGAAAACTTCCACCAGGACAAGGACCGGCGAGCGATGTTCGCGGCGACGATCGCTCTCGCCAAGGAGGCGGGCCTTACAGCTGTGGCGGTGGGGATAGAAACCAACCGCCAGCTCGCGCTGGCAAGGGAGCTCGACTGCTCGGTGGGACAGGGCTTCCTGCTGCACAGCCCAGCATCCGCTGAGCGTGTCCGTCTCAGAGGGACCGCCGGGGCGGTAACGTCCGCACCATGGCGTCCTCTCGTCCGACTGCGCGGCAACGACGATCGCCGCTGAGCAGCGACGCGGCACTCGCTGAGCAAAAGCGCGCGGCCGCGCGCGCGGCCGCTGAGCTGCTCGAGGACGGCATGCGGGTTGGCCTGGGAACGGGCTCCACAGTTGCACACCTGCTGCCCGCAATCGCCGAGCGTGGCCTGATCGGGCTGCGCTGCGTTGCGACCTCGCCGGCCACCGAAACGGCAGCGCGAGCGCTGGGCTTGTCGATACATCTGCTCGACGAGCTGGGTGAGCTCGACGTCGCCATCGACGGCGCCGACGAGATCGACCCGCGCGGCTGGCTCGTGAAGGGCGGCGGCGGAGCGCATACGCGCGAGAAGATCGTCGCGAGCGCAGCGAAACGGTTCGTGGTGATCGCCTCGGCCGAGAAGGCCGTCGTGGAGCTGTCGCCACCGGTACCCCTCGAGCTGGTGGCCTTCGGTGTGCAGCGCACGCTCCTGGATCTCCAGCCAGCGCGCCTGCGCGACGTCGAGCACAGCCCGGACGGGGGACTGATCGGCGACTACCTAGGGCCGGTCGAGGACCCACTGGAGCTATCCGCCCGGCTCAGCGCCACCCCTGGCGTAGTCGAGCACGGCCTGTTCGCACCGGAGATGGTCAGCCTGGTGCTGATCGCCGGCGAGCACGGCGTCGAGCGCCGCGCGGGCGCCAAGCGCCAGGATTAATCCTGCCCGCTTAAGGACTAATCCTGCCCGCTTGTTGGGCGAAGCTCTTCCTCGTAGGACATTGGATGGCGCGCAAGCACACCGTCCTCGGCAATCACGTACGCACCCATGCGCAAAAGCGGTGGCGAATAGACGTGCAGCGTCACGGCTGGATCGGAGCCGGCATGACTCACACGGTGGATGTCCGCCGCCGAGAAGTGGAAGCTCGCACCGGCACGGAAAACACCTTGACGTGGCGGGCCATCGATCGTCAGACGCTCCTCGCGCACAGCGCCGCTCACAACCGCTACCGCACCTGCTGAGACATCGTGATCGTGAAAGCCCGTGTCGTGCTCGTCCATCCAGCAGATGAGCCATGCCGTCACATGCTCATCGCTGAGCAGCTCCTCATACACACGCTGGGTGCTGTCGTGCTTGACGAGATGAATCCACAGCTCGGGCCGGTCGGCCAGCTCGCCCACAAACGCCTCCAACTCGGGGCCTGACAGGTCACGCCCGAAGGGCCGTGGAACCTTGGCTAGCCCATCCGACGCCGCAAGCAGCGACGCGGGCGCGAGCGGCGTGGTGAGCGCTGGGACGGCAGGGCGCGATGCGACGCTCATCTTACCAGCTCCATGCTCTGCACGTCGAGCACGCGACTGGTGCTGTCGGCGAGAGAGCCCCAATCGAGTCCCTCGAGCAGCGCGTGCTCGCGCGGATCGACCACCGGCCGGTCAGACCCGTAGAGGAGCTGCTCGTAACCGACCGACTCGGCGAAGACGGCTGTCGCGGCTGGGCCATACGAGGATGTCTCATAGAAGGTAAGAGGGTCGGGCGAATGCAGCGGCGGCCCGCCGCGCGAGCAAAGGCGCTCGGAGTGCAGCGGCGCCAGCCCAGCGAGCATTGCGAAGACCACCCTCAGGCGCGGATGACTCGAGCGCCCGGCGACAAGGAACGCCAGCCACGCCTCCTGCATGCAGGCGACGTAGTCGGTGAGCGCGGGCCACCACAACGGGGCGTCAAAAGACCTGTCCACGCCCAAGCGCACAGCATCTACTTGCTGTCGCGGCCCCGGATGCACGAACAGAGGCGCACCCAGTGACTCCAGGCGCGCGAGTATCGGCTGCAGGCCGGCGATCGCCTCAACACCGGCGAGCGCGCCGGCGGGAAGCGACAGGCCGACACAACCGCGCGCGAGCGCGCGATCGACGTCGTCGGGATCGGCGCGATCCAACGCGATAGCCCCCCACACACCAAATCGATCGCCCAGTGAGAGCGCTCCCTCGTGGTAGGCGTCGATCAGGGCTCGTGCCTGCCGGCGCGGCAGCCACTCGATTCCAAGTGGACTCGAAAGACACACGAGCGCCTGGTCGAGACCGTCGCGCTCGACCAGTTGCGCGCGGCATACAGGGTCCTCGCCTGCCAGATCGATCACATACGGACGCTCTCCCGCGAGATACAGCACGGTCAGTCCATGCTCGTCGCGCACGAACGGGAGCTCGCTCCTCTCAGCAAGCGCCTGCACTAGCGGCTCGGTCCAAAGGTGTTGGTGTATGTCGATCTTCATCAGAATTCCGATCTAATTTATGGAGAATACCATATGCATCGACCTCGTCAGCCGATGCAGTAGCGCTGCACTGGACCCTGCAGCCAGGCTGCCCGGTCCACCAACCAGACGCGAGAGCGCCTACAGCCCGGCGCGAGCCAGCAACTCGGAGACCAGCATCCCAAGCGCCCCGGCGACCTTCAACAGCGTCTCCAGAGTCAGATTGAACTCGCCCCGCTCAACAGCCCCCATGTAGGACCGGTCCAAGCCCGCAGCCAGGGCAAACGCTTCCTGGGTGTAGCCGTGCTCTTTGCGGGCGTCGCGAATGGCATGGCCCACAGCTTCGCTGACGGCGGTCTTCCGTTTCGGCATCGGTCCATAGCTTGCCGGAATGCTGCGATCTATTCCACCGTGCATAACACCACCGTCTGAATACAGCGTTCCAGCTTGCGGCCCACCTAGGCCCGCCTGGCAGTCCACCTAGGACCTACTAGCAGCCCGCCTACAATCCCGCGCGCTGAAACAGCTCTGTGGCAGACACATCGAGCCCGGTGGCTATAGCCATGATCTTGTCCACCGTGACGTTGAACTCACCCCGCTCGATAGCTCCGTAATAGCTGCGGTCGATCCCAGTCTTCGAAGCGAACGATTCCTGCGTGTGGCCCTGCTGCTTACGCACCGCCTTGATGGCGCCGCCAAGCGCCTGGTTAGCCGCGGACTTCTTGGATGGCATCGGGCCATCCTGTCTTACTGGCGCGCCCTGTTCCACCGACTAAACTTCCACCGTGTATAGTTCCCCATGAGGATGGTGACGCCAATCCCACGGTTCGCCCATGCCATACGCGAGAGGAGACGGCCCTCGCCCCCATGCAGAGCACAGAGTATTTGGTGGTCCTGGAGGTTGTGGGGCGTGTCCGCGGCCGTGAGCTGGAGCGCATGTACCGAGCCCTCCGCCTCACGCCCGCTGAAGTCGATGCAGCGATCACGAGCCTCGAGCAGGCCGGCGTCATCGCGGTCAAAGGCGCGCGCGTCCACGGCTCACCAGCGCTCAAGCGACTAAATGACCTCGGCCTGATCGGGGTTTGAGCAGCATGCCAGTGCGCACTATGACCCCAGCTGAGATCGCAGCGATCCGCCAGCTGGAAGCCGCCGAGAGCGCCGTGAACGAAGCCGTGCTGGCGCGCGAAGCCGCGCGCGAACGCCTGACCGACATCATGCGCCGCGAACGTCGCCGCGAGCAAGCCAGAGAGCACCCTCAGGTGCATTTACAGCTGGTTGCCGGGGCCGGCGCAGGGCGGTAGCGTTGATCAGATCGCGGTGTGGCCGGGCGGAGTCGCATCCTTGAGTGCTAGGTCGACCTCGCGAGCCCGATGTCGCAGATCGGGATCGGCCAGAAAAGCGTCCACAAGCCCTCGCGGCCCGCCGATGCACGTCCAGTCATCGTCCCACAACGTCGAGACCAGCCAGGAGCGATCGGCCGGAGACATCAGATCCGGCAAGGGACCATTCCAATGCTCACGCTCACGCCAGACCGCTGCCTGCTCCGCGCCAGCCTCGACCAGCACGTACCACGCGTCAGTGGGGCCTGGCCTCACCTTCCGCACGTCGTAGAAAACGACGTCCGCGCCGCCTGTGTCGAGATAGCCAATCCACCACGGCTGCGCTACGGAACTCTCTCTGAGCACCGCAAGCACACCAGCGTCGTGACGATCCGGATCCTCCAACGGCGACGATGAGCTGTGATCACCGCTGCCGGGAAACTCCAGCGTGGCGTAGGCCTCGAACACCGGAGGGATTGCAGACATGATCGCAAGCGAGACCTCGGCGTTCTCCCGAATCCACGCGACCTCAGCTTCCCCACCGATGCGCCGTCCGTTGGCGCTGAGCGTCGTCACCGAGTGCCCAGGTCACGGACACGGACTTGGGCGCGCTGAATGTCACGTCGATGCCGCCGCCCCGGCTGCCGTCCGCGCCGGCTCGTCGCAGCCAGCGGCCGTTGCGCGGGCGTCGCCCCTCCATCATCGCGATGAAGTCCCGTCCCTCGACTGTGTTGGCCTCGATGCCGAGTTGCGCGAGGATGTCGACGGACGCGAGCCACCGGCCCTGCGCCTGCACCGGCTCGTCGCCGGGCGTCAGGTAGTAGTCGCCGCGCTCGGGCTCGATCGTCTTGCCCTCCAGATAGCGGGCGTACCCGCCGCCCTTCGCGGCGCCGATGCTGGATGTGGTCATCACTGGGGGTATTGACCCCAACCCCCGCCGACCGGCCAACAAATTTCTGGGGCGGTGTTCGCGATGCCGATCCATGAACACGACCGACCGCGGGCGGCCAGTGCTTTCCCGGCGAAACAGCGCCCGCACAGCGATGGCACACTTGTGCATCACGTCTGGTCGAGCCGTTGGCGCTGTGCGCCGTCGGCCGAGCGGCGCGCTCAGGTGGCGGCGATTAGGACCGTGTAGCCGTCGCCGTGGAACGAGGCGAGGGCGTTGCGCCGTGCGCGACTGCTGATGAGCTGCGGCTCGCGTCCGCTGGGTGTGATGTCGAGCGCGAGCTCGATCCCGAGCGTCTTGGAGAGGCGCAGCAGGGTTGGGAAGGTCGGGTTGTGCTCGCCGCTCTCAAGCCGCGCGATGGCTGGCTGGCTCATCTCCAACCGCCTCGCAAGCCGGGTCTGGCTGAGGCGGTGCTCGGCGCGATAGGCAATCACCTTCACCGCCACTGCGCGGGCAAGCGCCGTGCGCTCCCACTCGCGGCGGTACTCGGGATCGGCGTCGAGGTGCGCAGCCAGCATATCCTCGTGGGTGGGCAGATCGGCGAGCCTCACGACCTGGCGATCTATATCAAACTTGTGATGCCAGGTCGAATACTGCCGTCGCGCCTCAGTGTGTTGCGCGGGAGCGCCGGACGGCGGCTGCCACATCGGGCATCGGCTCGCCCGTGAGCGTCGTTCCCCATCCCTCCGGCAGCACCGCGATCTCAGACTCACCTTCCTCGCCAACCTCGACGCGAGCCTGAGCGCCGCTGCTCGCTCCGAACTCTGCGCCCAGCAGCCGCAAAGCGTGCTCCGCCTGGCGGTCGGTCAGCGTGTCCACGAGCCGATGCAGACGCTCCTTTGTCGTCATATGCAGATCGTACGGCCGACGGCGACCTGTTGACGACCGTCCCTTGGATCGGTCGTCACGACATGCGACACTAGGCGCGATGGAGCCGACGCACGTAACACTCAGCGGCGATTTGTCGGGCGACTATGTGGTCGAGGACCGCCGGCCTGACGGCCGGGTCGTCCTGCGCCCCGACCTGAGCGTGAAAGCGATGCTCGCCCGCCACGGCGAGCGCGAGCTGACACCTGAGGAGTTCAAGCAGCACTTCGGGGACCTGCCCACCGACGGCGAGGGCTGAGCGTGCCGGACACACCGGCCGGCCCGATCTTCCGGTCGTCTTCGACGAGTCCGCAATCGCCGAAGACCTCGCACACCATCCTCCCGTCGCGCGCCACGCACTCGAACTGTTACGCCGCGAGCTCGACCGCGACGGAGGTATCCCCGCCGCTCGGCTCAAACGCTGCGAAGACGAAGGACGCGACGGCACCAAGCTGCCCAACTGCTTGAAGACCTACGTGCCGTGGCCCACCGGACAGTTCGGGCTGGTCATGCTGCCCGTCACTCACCCCACCCGCCGCCTTGCCCTGCGCGCATTCGCGTTCGGCGTACGTCATCCAGCCGGTCTGAAGCCAAGCGTGTACCAGCTCGCCGACAAACGGCGAAACGCTGCAAGCGCTTGACACGATCCGCGGTTCGGCGCGAGTCAGGCCCCGGAGTTGGGGATCAACGCAGATAGGCGGACGCCGATCCCGTCCGCCAACGCGCACATCACGTCGAACGCGGGATCAAGTCGCCCTGCCTCGAGGGCGTTAATCTGCTGCGCGTCAATGCCGGTCCTGGCGGCGAGATCAGCGACGCTGACGCCCTCCCGCTCGCGCGCCCGGCGGAACGCTTCTCCGAAGCGGATCAGCTCAGCTTGCTCGTTCATGGCTTCCTCTCGTGAGTAGTTGTGGCCGGGGCGCGAGGCAGTAGCCAACGCCCCAGGTCGACGGCACCCATCCCACCGCGCCGGCGGCGGCGAGCTTGCAGCGCAGCCGCGAAGCGTGGGACTCGACCGTCCGCGACGCATCCCGAGGCGGGTAGCCCCACACGCGTTGCAGCAGTTGGGACCTGGAGAAGACGCGGGTCGGTTCGCGCGCCAGAAAGAGCTGCAGCGCGTACTCGCGCCGGCGCAACTCCATCGGCGTCGATCCGTAGATCACGGTCCGTGTGGCCGTGTGGATTGTCAGCGCCCCATGCCGGATCACCGGCGGCGTCTCCCCGGTCGGCCTGCGCAGCAGCGCCCGCACCCGCGCGAGCAGTT
>DATBYJ010000122.1:0-32711 GCA_036513795.1 Solirubrobacteraceae bacterium
TTCCGCTCCGCGCTACGCGCTCCGCTCCACGAGACGCCGCCACACCAACCAATCAGAGAAGATCAACCACACACACCAACCGACGCGAAGTGGAGCCACTTCAAACCGCCGCACCGGGGCCACCGCAACCCGCCGCTCTCAGCTTGATTCCCCGCACGCTCATGCTTCGTGGCGACTGTCCACCTCACCGCGTCGCACAAGCGGCATTCCACGACGTGGATCAAGCGTCCGTGGCGCTAAGCGCTATCAACGTACGACGACGTAGACCCGATAGGCTCGTGGGCCACCAGCGACACCTGCCCAGCTCGGGGTCAGCTTTGCGACGATGTATGTGGCGCCCGGGGTTCGAGGTCGGAAGGCCGTCAATCTCAGGGGCTCAGTCGAAGGAGCTTGAGTGCCGGGACAGGTGGGTTCGGGCTGGAGGACGGTAGGAGTCGTGGCGCGCGGTATTTGCCAGGGGAAAGCGCTCGGATAGCGCGTTAGCTGATATCTGCCCGAACGGACAAGCTCAACATAGAAGAGCGCTCCGACGCGGACCATTATGTGAGAGCCGTCGCGGACCACCTGACCCGGGTGCTTCGGAGTGGGCGCTGGAACACATCGTGCGACCGCGCTTGGAGCGGTCGATCCACAGCCGATGAGGGCCCACGCCCAGCAGCAGGCAACCAAGGCGCCCCGCCGGCGCCTTGGATTCCACGTAGCGTGCCAGCGTCCCGTCCGTTGTGCCTTTGCCAGTTCGATTAGCGCAGTTCGTCCTCGTAGAGATGGAGCCAACCTGACTCAATGCGAACCGCTTTGCGTCGCTCGCTGGCGGCCGAATGTCGCTTGACGAAGCGGATTAGAGCCGGGGCGAAGCCTCGCGGGACGCTGGTGCGTGAGCTGGGGGTAGCCCGGGCCATCTCGGCCGAATCCGCGATGCTCTACGGTGGTTGTTCGATGGGATAGCTCCCGTAGCTAGGCCTTTACTTGAAGCGCGTTGCGGGCGGCCAATGAGTGCCGCCTTCAAACGTTGGCCAGATGGGCTGGTGCGCCGTCTGAGCGCGCTTCTATGTGAGGGCCGCCCGTGAGGCTGTGTCCTATAGCCAGAAAGACGACCGTGCGTCGGCTGCGATCCTATTAGCCGCGGAGGGGGATGCCGACAACCTCGGCAATACGACTACGGAACTCAATCCAGTCATCTCCCGCGTGAGCCAAGACATGGCCGACATCAAACCAGGAGTTCGTGGTTGGCGACTCCGTCTTGAGTACATCCATGTCTAGACCTTCCTTAGCAATCACAGTCCAGTAGTCGCGGAAGCCTGCGCCACTTGCCTTTTGATGGGACTTCTCCGCCTCTCCGGCTCGGTTGTGGGCATTGCTTCGATCCGTTCCGCCCTTGATCTCGATGGCGACCTTGTGTCGAAGCTCGTCGTCGAATGCCTCCTCGATGCGGATGTCGGGATCTGCTGCGAGCGTGATATGGACGTGTCGGCCGGCCGCATTTCGCACCACGATGCTTTGATCGTTGTCCTTGTCGATGTGCTCCTCGACTACCTTCTTCACAGCCAAGAAAACGGCGCGTGTAGCCTCACGCCCGATCCGGTTATTGTTCGCGCCTTGGAACTGTGACCCGATCGTTAGTAGCGGCAGCTCGTGCACATCGCGTGGTCTGATTGGCGGTACCATCTCCGTGACGAGTAAAGCAAGCTGCTCGCACATGGCGACACAGAACTCGTCCAGCCTCGCCGACTGCACATCGTTTAGGAGGCCGGTCTCCTCGACTCTCTTGAAGGGTCCAAGTCCGGTGGCACTCGTGTAGAACTGCTTCTGTGGCTGGCCGAGAAGAAGGCGATAGTAGCCAACAAGTGTCGGTTGCGCACGCAGCACTGTCGGCGTAGGAAAGACCTCCTCATCTCGGATGCCAGCCTTAGCGAGCACCCTCTGCGCAGCCTTCGGAACTAGCCGATTTATGTCCTTCTTTACTTGCTTCGGGTTGACGATGCCAAGAGCCTCATGAAGACCATCACTCAGCCACTGTGTACGCGCCGTCACCAGCATCGCGTGAAACGAAAGCTGGCGGGCGGGCGAGGGTACTCGTATCGGCTTAGAGGCCGATGAAGTCACTGACTCGACGCTCCGCGATATCTACATAGCTGGGATTGAGCTCTACGCCCACAAAGCGACGTCCGGTCCCGAGCGCTGCTACCCCGGTGGTACCGGACCCGATAAATGGATCGAGGACCAAGTCGCCTGCGTCGGTCGCAAGGTGGACGCACGGCTCAACGAGCTGTACCGGGTACGTAGCGAAATGAGCCTCTTTGTACGGCTGTGTATTGACATCCCAGACCGTCCGGAGGTTTCGTGCATTGGGCCCACGAACCGCATCGCTGTCGTACTTGTACCGCTCGCTCTTGCTAAATAGGAACATGTACTCATGTGCTCGTGTTGGTCGGTCCTTCACGCTCTCGGGCTGGCAGTTTGGCTTACTCCAGATGACATCTGCCCGGAGATACCAGCCAGCTTCCTGAAGCGCGAACGCGATCCGCCACGGGACACCAATCAGATCCTTCGACTTCAGCCCATCCGGAGTAGCCGGACGCCGATCCATTGCTCGGACCGGGTTCTTGCGGTCCGGTGCGCGCCACGTTCGGCCACCGGATGTATAGGAGTCGCCAATGTTGAGCCAGAGGGTGCCGTCACGTCTCGTGACACGGCGAACTCCATCGAAGATGTCGACTAGGTTCGCGATGTAGTCGTCAAGGGACTCCTCCATACCAATTTGCCCATCGATGCCGTAATCGCGCAACGACCAATAAGGCGGTGAAGTGATGGTCGTCTGAAATGTCTCGTCGGGGACCGCTGCAAGCGCCGCCCGCGCGTCGCCGATGACAAGCGCTGAGTCTGTGCTTTTCGCATCAAGCACCGCTCTCCAGTCCGCAGAGGACGACACGTCACTTGATACGACCAGACCCGCAAGGGGATTGGACCAGGGAGCGGGCTCGGTGTCGTTGATCGCGAGATGCATCTGTAGATTGCGACCCGGATAATGACAAGACGGCAGGACAACAGCCGTGCGCGCGCGGTGCTCCTGGGAATCAGGGGCTAGGTGTCCATTCTGCTGCCCCCGAGAAAGACGCTCGGATGCTTCATCGGCCATGTCGCGAGGCTGCCATTCGCTTGGGACGAAACAGCGCGCTGGCCTCCGGCTGATCATATCTCTAGGAGGGCCTGATAATCGGTCTCAAAGCGAGATCTTCGACCGCGATTGCGCTTAGCCTGACTTCGGCCAATCGCCTAAAGTTCGTCGAGTGGGGTCTCGCCGGCTTGCGCTCGTATGAGCCCAACGCTGGGCGATGACGCTGCGCGCGTCTGGTCGGCGTCCTCGATCGCCATCGCGAGCAGAGAGCGGGCGAGGGTGCCTTCCTGGACATGAGTGCGCTCCGCCAATCGGGCAAGTCGGGCCGACTGCTCCTGGTCAAGGGTGACGTTCAAGCGATGTGAAGCCCCCCTGCATGACCGAGCCGCTACTACACGGTAAGTACGCATCGTGCACGTGGCCCGACCGACGCCGTCGCCATTCGACTCCAACCGCATCCTGCCCGCTGCGGTTCGCATTGAGTCGGGTTACATGGCTGGTGGCGGGACAAGGTTGAACCTGGGCCGAGGGAGGCCCTTCCTGGCCTGTGGCCGTGTTCCTGGTGGTTTTGGGTTGGCCGAGGCCGGGTTGCCAGGCTGAGATGGCCTCGTAGACGGGGGTGAGGACGGTGCTGGTGGCGTGGCCGTCTGGTCCGATGTCGATGCGCTGGAAGATGGCCTGATTGAGGATGCGTCGCTCGAGCGGGGTGCCGTCGCGGTAGACCTGTGCGATGTTGTCGAGTCGGCTGAGCGCGATCTCTAGCGCTTCGTTGACGTCTTCGAGTTGAGCGGTGGCGGTGGCTTGCAGGCGTTTTGCGGCGCGGCGCTCCGTCTTGAGCTTTTCTTGCTCGCCCGCGAATACGTCCTCGGTGACGAGGTCGCGGTAGTAGAGCTGCACGAGCTTTTCTTGCTTTGCCTCTATCGCCTTCAATGCGCGTTCGTGACGTTCGGCCTCTTGGCGGATGACGGCAGTCCGGTCGGCAAGATGGTCAGTTAGCTCGCGGCGTATTTGCTCGGAGATCTCAAGCTGTAGGTAGAGCTGTGTGTAGACGTCGTCTAGGACGCTGTCCTCGGTGGGCTCGACTGCGTGGTGGGTGCTATCGCATTGGACGTCGCGTCCTCTGGTTGTGCGGTTGTTGCAGGCGAAGTACTCGTAGTGGCGGGAGCGTCCTTTGTGGCGTCCGTAGAGCAGTCTCCCGTGGCATTTCTCGCAGAAAATGCTGCCGCGTAGGTAGTGCTGATGGACTTGCGCGCGATCACCTCCGACCTTCGCTGCGGCCAGTAGCGCTTGGACCTTGTCGAATGTCTCTTGGTCGGTGAGCTTGTCGTGCTTGCCGGGGTAGCTTTGTCCGTCCCAGGTCACGATGCCGATGTAGTAGGACTTGCGGAGCATTTCCTGAATACGGCTGGCGGTGAGTGGACGTTCGGGTGCTCGTCGGGTGGCGCGGGTGCGTAGCCCGAGTTCGGTTAGGTGCGCGGCAAGGCGTCGGGTTGTCCAGCGGCCGGTGGCGTAGAGGTCGAACGCGAGCGTGACGAGCGGCGCTCGGTCGGGGTCTAGCTCGACGGTGCGAATGTCCTGCCCTGATATCCATTCGCGCTTTGAGCGGTAGCCGATCGGTGGGCGGTGTGGGGTGCCACCTTGTTCGTGCTTGCGGCGCAGTCCCTTCTTTACTTCGGTCGCCAGGTTGTTGCTGTAGTACTCGGCGAAGCTGGCGAGCATCCCGTGCATGAGCCGCCCGGCTGGTGTCTCGTCAATGTTCTCGCTGACTGACACAAGCGTTATGCCCATCCCGACGAGCCTTTGGTAGAGCACGGCGTCATCGAGTCGGTTGCGCGCGAGGCGATCGACCTTGTGGACGATCAGGTACTTGACGCCGAGCGCGGGTAGCTCGCGCATCATCTGTTGGAGCACCGGCCGATCATCGCTCTTGGCCGACTCGGCGCGCTCCATGTAGACCTTTGCGAGCGTTGCGCCGCGTTGCAGTGCCTCGCGCTTGCCCGCCTCTACTTGGGCAGGTAGCGAGTAGCCATCTTCGTCGCCGTCCCGGCCGAGCTGTCCGAAGCTGGATACGCGAGCGTAGATTGCGGCGGTGATCGCTGGCTCGGTTTCGGGGTTAGATTGGTGTGATTGTTGTGACAATGGGTTGCCTCCTTTCTGTTACTTGCTTGACTTGCTGTGGGTGCCGTTTACCTCCTTTTTGTTATTTGGCACCCCGATTTTCCCGTTAATTTCTTGCTAGGGCAAGATGTTTGTGGGCGAGCAGGCCGATCCGAGCGATTTGCCCAGATCGGCCCGCCTTGGGTTACTTCAGCGCCTCCAACCGTTCGGTGATCGCCTGCTTTCTGGCGTCCGCGCTCTCCTTGAGCGCTTTGGCTTCGGCAGCTGCCTCGCTTGCACGATCATCAGCCGCTTCAACCTCCCGGTCGATGGCCTGGATCGAGCGCTCAAGGGCGGCACGAGCATCAGCGAGCGCGTCCTCTGGAGTCGTCTCGCGCCTGCGTGGGCGACCTTTGCCGTTTCCTTTGCCACTAGTGAAGGCGTAGTAGCTGCCGCGTATCGAATTGACTGGCTGACCGTACTCGGCTGCCAGTTTCTTGAACGCGTCCGCCTTACTGACGCCTTCGCCGATCAGCTTCTCGGTCTTGTTGTAGACCTCCTCGGCCTTACTCACTGCCATTGATGTGACCTCCTTGTGGTGGATGGCTGCTAGGCCCGGCAGAAGGAATGCGTCCCCTTCCACCGAGCCGTCAGCCATGCACCGCGCACGCTCAAGCGATCAGCTCCATCGGTACGCCTAGACCGGCGCGTTCGCGGGCGAGTGCCGCGAAGCCGGGTTGCAGCTCGATACCGAGAGCGTCACGGCCAAGCTCGCGGGCGACCTTGAGCGTCGTCCCCGAACCGGCGAACGGGTCGAGCACCAGCCCCGGCCGCGTAGTTGTGTCGCAGCCACGGGGAACCAGTGGGCGGGCCTGCGGAGTGCCGGCGAGGAACGTCACCCGTCGTTTGGAGCGACGCCACGGCCGTCCGCACGCGGTACAGACCTTGGCGGGAGCGCTCGCCAGGATCGGGCGGCGCACAAGGCTCTCGGGGTAGGTGGCGAAGTGCCCGCCGACGTGACGACCGGGCGGGAGCGTCCAGACATCGGTGGGGTTGCGGCCCAGCGGATGCCCGGCGCGTCCCTCGCGGGCCAGCCGGTCAAGACCCGCGCGATGGTTCACGAGTGAGCCCAGCGCCGCCGTTGGTGTCTTGGACAGTGTTCGTGATGGGCGGCGCGTTACGAGTGGGATGCGGATGGCGTCGAGATCGTAGAAGTAGTCGCGCTGGCGCACGAGATGAAAGACGTACTCCCAGCCGTTCGTCAGCCGATCGGTGACTGGCGAGGGCAATGGCGTGCTCTTGACCCAGGCGACGCGGTTGCGCACGATCCAGCCGTCATCGAGCAACGCGCGCACCAGCCGCTCAGGGGCAAGGAGCAGCGACTTCGGCGGCGCACCCAGCCGCTCATGCCGGGAATAGAGATCGCCGACGTTCAGCCAGTAGGAGCCGGTCGGGGCGAGGACGCGTGCGATCTCCCGACTCACGGCCCGCAAGCTCTCGACCCACTCATCGACGTGGCGCTCTTGGCCGAGCTCGCGCTCCCCGGCGTCGTAGTGACGTGCCCGAAAGTACGGGGGCGATGTCGCCACGCACTCAATTGAGGCAGTGGCGAGCGTGCACAGAGTCTCGACGGCGTCGCCTTCTAGGACGACGTTGCGCGGGGTCACGATCGCGCCTCATCAGCCAACAGCGCGACCAACTCGTCGCGTAGGCAGACGACAAACATCTTCTGTGCCTCTCCCGGCAGACGGCGCAGCACCTTCTCGAGCTGCTCGGCACGCCGCGCGTCCGGCACCGACCACGCCACCCTCGGATAGATACCGGCCTCTTGCTGCTCACTGCCGGAGCGGTAATGAGCGAGATAGCGGTTGGCCTTGGCAAGCAGCGTCCCGGTGTGCTCAGTAGCGAGGTCGATCTCGATGAACCAGCGATCTTCAAGCGCTCCCACGCCGACCCTGGCGAACAAGTCCGGCCGTACCCATAGGCGCGCGCCCCACGCCCCAAGAAACGCACGGTGACAGGCAGGCTCCTGCTGCACCTCGATCAAATCGAGATCGCCGCGAGTGTCGGCCGCGTAGAGATCAACCACCGCACCCGTGCAGGCGAGCGTGTGGTTGATGTGGCGCTCTCCGGGGGCACCCAGCCTTCGTAGATGAAGGCCACGCCGCGCGAGCAGCTTCGCCCCGGCGACACCGACCGCGTAGATGAGCGTGGCCGATCCGCCACGCACGCCGCCGCGAGCACGACCGGGCAATGGGTCGAGAACCCGCCACTCACTCAGGCGCTTGAGTGCCCGCGCACCGGCCCTCGCGCTCGCCGGGTTCGCCTTGGGGTCATCGGTCCAGAAGCGACGGATGAGTTGCCGCGAGGTCGCAAGACGACTATCGGCTACAAAGCTCAGCAGCAGCCAATCCTGCTCGGTCAGTTCGGCAGCGATACGGTCGAGACGACTGGCGGTGATGTAGATGGACGAAGCAAAAGCGGAGTCTTTCCCTGTTGAAAATTCGAGGGAACCGGCCACCGGCCGAGGGTTACGCTCGATTTGGGGTTGCGCGATACGTCGGGCGATATGACGGGTCATGCGGCCCTCCCGGTACGCCCATAGCCAGCGTTCTCGTCGCTATCGCCACGGCCACGTCGACGCAATTCCTGCTCGATCTCGCGGGGGTCGCGGCCGTAGCGCTCGGCGCTCAACTCGCGGATATGCGCGCTCATACCGGTCACTGGCGGCAACGGCTCGGTATGGCCGGTCACGACCGCGCTCCCGCTCCCCAGGCTCCCGGTATTCACGCGCCCGGCGATCTCATAGCGAGCCAACCCGGCGATGTCCGCAGCGGTCAGTGGCGGCAGCTCAGGGGCAAGACGTTCAGCCTCTTTGGACCCGCCACGAAACGTCAGCAACGACCCGACGTTGGCGAATAGCGACCGTCGTGTGGTGTCGCTCAGACGCGAGGCGGCCTGGCTGCTAGCAACGACCGCGCAGTTGAGGCTTCTAGTCCGCTCGAAAAAAGTCTCGATGCCGACCGGGAGGTTGGTCAAGCTTTGTAGCTCGTCCAGCACCAGCATCACCTGATGGCGCTGCTCAGGCGGGATCGCGGCACGCTTCTCGACCGCCGCCCAAACCAAGTACGTCACCACGCCGCCGAGCAGATTGGCGGCTGGCTCACCCAACGTGCCGGGACTGAGGGCCACAAGCAGCCAGCGGCCTTCGTTTAGGTGCCGCTCGATGTTCAGCTTGGGGTTGGGCTGGCTGAGCACAGCGCGCAACGCGGGGCGGGACAAGACCTCCGTGATACGAGCGATAGCCGGGGCAACGTGGACGGCCTGCTCACTTGTGCTAAGGCCCTCATCAAAGGCTCTCCACTCTGCGGCGATCACAGGGTCTGTTGTCCGCCCGATGACAGTACGGCGTAGACCTGGCTCCGTAAGCAAGCGCAGCGCGTCGTACAAGACGGGGTTAGGCAAAGTCGATAGCGAGCGGAGGCTCAGCCTCAAATAGCGTTCGATTCTCGGTCCCCAGCCTTCAGTGACGCCCTTGAGCACCGACAAAATGACGTCGCTGGTCATCACCGGATCACCGCCAAACAGGTCAAGGCCAGGGACGGGACCGGGCGCGGAGAGGTCGAGCACCGACAATTTGTCGGCTTGCTCCGCTGGCACATGGTCGATCAGGGTTTCGATGGCGTCCTTGGGGTCGATGAAGACACCGCCGATACCTCTGGCGAGCGCGTCGAGGATGATCCAGCTGAGTACAGTTGTCTTTCCCGATCCGGTGCTCCCGAATAGGGCGAGATGGAGCCGTGCCGCATCACGGCTGAGCGCAACCGGCCGCTCGTTCCCGGCGCTGTCACGGCCAACCAGTAGATGCAGCCCTGTGTTCGGCACGTGCCGGGGAACGACGAGCTGACGCGACGCACCAACCTCGACACCGGGGATTGCCCCACCCAACGGCCACGCAAACAGACCCAGCGCTTCGCTGGTGGTGATCCACCCGGAGCTACGCGTCGTCTTTGGCAAGGACGCCAGGCTGCGGCTTCCGCGCTCGGTCGTGACCCGTAGCGCTCCGACCTGTCCGCGACGGCTGCGAAGCGAGCTGGTCAGATGCTCTCGAAGCTCGCGGGCGCGGCTCGTCGAGGCGGCCTGCACTACTACCAGCCCGGAGGCCCGGAAACCGGGGCCGCTGGCGATCTTGTGTCGCCATGCGCGATCTATCTCGCGTGTGGCCCGGTCCATCCGATCCCTCGGTGCGAATGGCCTCGGGCTTCCTGGGCGGATCGTCCAGCGAACGATCGCGCGGTCGCCGGAGGCAAGGCCCGCGACTCCTGAAACGAGCGTGCGGGCTGCGGCCTGTGGATTGTCCGTCGAGAGCACGAGCGGCGTAGGCACAAAAACGCTGGCAGCCAGTGTTGCCCGGCCGGTAGGCTCGGGAGCGTCGGCTACCCGCAACCCAGGCAGGGCACCTTGGAGCATCGAGACGACCGACGCCCGCGCCACCGCCGGTACAAGCAGGTAGTACCGGACGCCATCATTGGTTGCGTCAAGCTCGAACACATACTCAAGACGTGGGTCAGTGCCAGCAATCGCACCCAAAGCCGCCTTTGCATACAGCACATCGGCGGACACCGGAAACGTGATTTTTAGCCTGACCCTGCTGGCGCGCATGGCGGACTCAGCGCGGCCTTCGTGTATGAGGATCGTGCCGCCGAGGGCGGTTCCTCCGACGGCGGCTGCCATTGCGGGGATTATTGCCTCATTCATACATCACGCTCCTGGCGCTTCCTGCGCGCACGGTCCTCATTCAGTCTGCGCTCGCGGGCGATTCTCTTGCTTTGCATCCACATGGCGATTGCGATGGACTCGGTGTCGATGTCCTCGACGGCTCGACGTACTCCCGTCGCTTTCACTTTTCTCGGCATAGGCATACCCCCCTTTCTTGTTACACGATTTGTCCCTCCACCAATTGATTTATTTCCATTGTGCCCGAACAAAAACCGAACACACATAGCGGAGTTCACAGTTCCCAGCGAAATGAAACCGCTTGCCGCTGGCCGATTGCACAGCGGACGGGAAGGACACATGCTCTTACTGGCGGGTGTAGTACTGGACGAGCTTCCACGCCAAGATCGCCACCAGCAGCACCAGCGCTAGCGGCGTCGCGGCGTTTAGTAGCCGGACGATCGCGGGCGCGGCTGCCGCCAGGACAATCGTGGCCGCGATGATGAGAGTGAGCGTCTTGGCCATATCCATCGCCGCTCACTGGAATCCCCGCATGCGCGTGACCGTCTCCACGCGAATCTCGCTCATCCGTCGAAGTGTGGCCAGCATCTCGCGGGCTTCGTCACGTTCCCGTCTGGCCCTGTTACGTTCCCTGCGAAACTCCGCCCCGACGCTGCCGACCCTCGCCAGGAGTGCGAGCATGAGAACGATCACGACGGCCTCGGCGTAGACGGCCAGGTGCAGCAGCGACAATCCGAGAACGACGGTGGCGGGCATCAGTGTCCCTCCTCGATGAAGTACGCCAGCTCTGTCTTGAGCCCGCGTGCGCCGGTCGCGGCGATGTCGGCTAGCTCGCGGGCGAAGAATGGCCGCGCCTGCGCCTCGGATTCCAAGCGCGCCGCGATCTCGCCACCGGCTTCAAGCGCGTCCTCGGTGAGGTCGCCGATGTCTTGTAGACGGCCTGCCGCCACATAGCGGCGAGCCGCATCTTCCGCTCGAACGGCCATCGCCTGCTGCTGCATGGTGATGGCGTGCTTGATGAGAGCTCGCTCAGCGCGGGTCGTGACAAGAGCACCACGGCTGATCGGGACCAGTTGGTTTCTAGGCATTTCGGCTCCTAACTCTGGGGTTCCAGGCGCATCTCAATCGCGCCGTACTCCCAGTCTCTAGAACGGTCATAATTCCCGAGATATGCGGTGCCTAGCCCGAAACTTCGTGATGATGCACTGGAAACTTTCCGGGTCATGACCGACGATTTCCAGGACATCGCCTGCCCGACGCCGAGCGGGATCGAAGGCTCACTCAAGCTGCTCCGCAAGCTCGATGAACCGTTCTCCGCTGGGGCGATCGCCGACCGGCGTGATCTACTGTTTCTGCCGTTCCTCAGAGACATCGCGACGGTGGAGCAGCGGATCGATCGCCTCAAGGCTGCACTCGAACTAGCCTCCGACCATCTATCTAGTCGAGCCTATGAGGTCATATATCGCGGCATCTTCCTCGAACCCAAAGGCAGCCTGTCCGATCGTCGCAAAGCACTCCTCGCGGAGCTTGCGCAGCTTTTCCCGGAGAAACGAGACAACGAATCACCGTCAGTCAAAGGCGCTGAGGAGCGCATGATCTCGAAGCTGGTTCAGATCCTGCTCAGCCCAGAGTTTGAGAAGCACCTCAATGAAGCGCACCCAAAGCCGCGCCGTATCTCAACGGCTACGCCTCTGCACGCTTTCCGCAGCTTGTTCACGGATTTTTCCTGCGAAATCGATAACAACGACTACCGCAGAATGAAAGTTCTACGCAGCAACACACTGGAGGTCCTTCTGCCGGATCAACTGGTCGCACCGATCCGCTACAACACCGACGCATCCAATCCACTGCCTGTAAACGACACCGTCGAGGTATTGAGCGCAGGCCACACTTATCTCGGCACGCTTCCCGACCGCAAAGACGGCGCGGTGGCAAGCTGGATGCTGCAATTCGTCCATCTTGGTACCCGCAAGGACCCCGGCGACGTCATCACGATTGATATGCGCCAGGAATTCTTTGATGAGCACCAGACCGAACCCCACCTCTGCGTGACGCTCACTATAGATATCCACCCCCTGAACCGAGGGGTCATATCCATGCGACTACCGGAAGGCAAGCTGGGCGAGGCGAAACCGGAGCGACGTGTAATAGCCAGCCCACACTCAAACGCCGTTACCGTGGAGCGCAAGCCACTCCCGATTGAAGATGACGGATGGATACGAACTGAATTCAACGATCTCAAGCTCGGCCATCAGTACGGCATTTATCTCGACGACTTTGATCTTTACAAATAAGTAAATGTATGGTATAAACATATACGTCTACTATGTACTGACAGTCACGTGACTGTTCGGTCGGCTGAACTGCTGTCGCAAGAGACGGTGGTTCCATCCGACCGAAAGGAGTGAGTACTGTGAGTGCAGACAGTTCACAGCCTGCAACAAGCGGTGAGGATTGGTTTCGGCCAGGTACGCACTCGCTCTGGCTCTACACCCGCGAAGGGCGCGGGGAGCCCGCGTTGATAGCGGTCTATGAGTGGGAGAACGCTGGCCTACGTGGCGTCGCCATCGATGACGCGTGGGGCACGTTTCGCGAGCTAACCGGCAGTGAGGAAGACTGGGACCCCGACCACAAAATGCTCCGTCAGGAGACGAGCTGCCAAGAGGAGCTGTCAGTGCAGTACTTCGCCGAGCTGGTCGCGGCCGGACAGATGCTCCGTATCGGCGAGATGCCACCAGTCGGCAGATACGCGCAGCCGGCATCTGGCTTTGAACCAGCCAGCACGCGGCAGCACGCCGTCGCAGCCACCTAGCCCAATGCGGCCACAAGCGCCCCCGGCACTCAATTGAGTGCCGGGGGCAACCTTTTTCCGGCCTAATCAACGCGCCCGACCAACCCAACACCTTGACCCAGCGCTCGCCAGACACCTACCGTCAGGAGCCCATAACCAAGCGGCCCCGGCATGGGAGGTAAGCCCATACCGAGGCCAGACATAAGGAGCGTGTATCTCCCCATGCCTGATGAGCAGCCTACCCTTCGCCAGCGCGACGACATCGAGGCGGTCCAGCGCGACATCCTCTATGCCCTGACCGAGCCAGACGATAACCAGCCGCTATGGACGATCGAGGATCTCGCTCGCGAGATGGAAGACCGTGGCGTGATCGACAACGTCAACGCCCTGTACCGCGCCGGACTCGTCCACAGAACCTCAGACGGCTACGTCTTCGCCAGTCGCGCTGCCGTCCGGCACATCCAGCTCGTAGGAAGGGTCGTGTGAGCCCAGTTTGCTGTCGTAGAGCGGCGCTTGTACGACATCACTCCGACGAGATAGCTCAACACAGAGTAGGGGCAGCGCGCGCCACAGCCCCTACTCCATGCAGTCAGGACGACGACGGTTACTTGCCCGGGGGCGTCTGGTTTTTCTGAATGATGTCTTCGCCGACGGCAGTCCACGGCGGGGCTGCGATTTTCAGCACCGTCGAGATCAGCGGCTGCGGAGGCGGCGTACTGCTTGAGGGAGGTGGAGTTCCTGTAGGCATGGCATGACTCCTTTGGTCGCCTACTGGTGCAATAATTCCAAGTCAAACATATCCGCCTGTGCGCGAGGCGTCTAGGGGCGTTTATCACTCGCTCGCGCGACTCCTAACTGTCGTAGAGGCTACGTAGTCGTTCGCTGCTGTTTGTGCGCTGCTCGGCGTAGAGACGTCTATCATTCTGCTCCTACCTAGCGTCGCTCCTTGACCAGAGCGGACTGGCAGACTTATAGTTGGAGTGCTAATCAGCGAGGATCGTCACATGGCGTCAATCGAGAGTGAGGGAGCTCCTCCTGAAATGAGCTCGTCGCCTTATAGTGACCTGATTGTCTCTCTGGATGAGCAGTACGAGAAAACTGCGCGATTCGTACGGGCCGCGTTCCATGTTCATTCAGTCGATAGCTATGATTGGGGTAAGGATGCCGACGCCGTCCAAAATGAGAGAAGCCAATTTCAAGGTGCTACCGGGCAAGACCTATATCTCGACAAGCTCGTTGCAGCCGGCCTAGAGGTCGTATGTATCACTGACCACATGAAGTCTGGCTATGCCTGCGAGCTGGCGCAACGTGCAAGCGCCCGGAGTGACATCACAGTGTTCCCCGGTATGGAGATTAGCTGCACTATTCCTCCAGGACACAGCGAGCATATACATGTGCTTGCGGTGTTCCCGGCAGATACCACCGCCGACGTAATTGACCGAATTTTTGCCGACACCAGTCTTCCTGGCGGCTCTGAGCGTGACGGCCGAGAGAAAGCCGCATTTCCGTCACTGAGCGCAGTACGTGACCGGGTCGCTAATGCGGCAGGTATGTTCATACTCGCGCATCTTGACCAGCAGTCTCAGGGTCATAGATGCTACGTACGTAGCGTACGAGGCGAATCCGCAAAGATGTTTGCGCTGGACCCCCAAGGCAAAGAGACGGTCACGGAGATCTCTAATGAGTACGCTGAGCACCTTGTAGCACTCAATCCGCATGCGGTCGAGGTCATGAAGAGCAGCGACCGACAACACTATTGGGACTTCCAGACCGCCGACGGTACGATTCACACGTTTCCTTGTCTCGCACGGTCTGACTTCCATGCGGTCGGGGCGTTCTCGAATAAGGACGCCGTCACACACATCAAGGTATCGCAGACAGACATCGACTGTATAAAACGGGCGCTCGTGTTTCACGATACCCGCGTGCGGTTCACGGACGATCTTCCCGCGACGCCCTCACCTCGCATTATCGGCTTACGACTTCGCAGTGCCACCACGGGCGCGGCTCTGTTTGACGACGCGACTATCGCGTTCAACGAGAACCTGAATTGCCTGATAGGACCACGCGGCTCCGGTAAGAGTACTGTCATAGAGGCGCTGCGCTACGTTCTCGGGCAGCGACCACTGCTTGACACAGCCAGGCAGGCGGGCGGCACCAGTAGCTACGCGGGCTTGGCCCTTGCCACACTTGATGCGAACCTGCAGGACTGCGAGATAGAGCTGATCTACGAGCGCGACGGCGAGCGCAAGCTACTGACGGCAGCCTACGATCCGGATGCACCGGCGTCCTCGCGCGTCCTAACGCTCGACGGGGTGGACTGTCATGTAGGGCTCGACGCTCTCCAGTCACTATTCCCGGCTCGTATCTTTAGCTGGGGTGAGCTTGAGACTCTTGGACGACGACATGAGCTTCAGCGCATGGTGCTAGACCGTCTCGTGTCAGGATTGCCGCCGCTCCGGGGGCGTGACGAACAGCTAAAGGCATCTCTTGCAGCTAACCGCCAAAGCATCATTGATATGCGCAACGAATTGTCGCGCCAGTTCGGCATCGATAACGGAGCGCTGTCTCGCTATACGGAGTATGAGGCCGCATACACTCGGCTGAATACGCCCGAGGTGGCGGAGCTCTTTGCGGACCTTGATCGGGTTCGTAGCCGCCTTGAGGTGCTCGCTACCGCAGAGAAGAACCTGTCCCAGATGGCCACGGACATAGAGAGAATTCAAGGGGCAACACCGGAGGGGGACATAGCGGGCTTGCTCGATGAACAGCCCGAGGATCTGCAGAAGTGGTGGGCCACGGATGTCGCACCGAAGCTTGCCCTCGGGTCGCTCACAAAAGACGTGGAAGCCCACACTAGTGCGCTGCTGGTTGAGATCAATCAGCGACGCAACATAATCGCAGAGCTGACCACCGTGCAGCAGAGCGCGGCTGACAAAGCCGAAGATGCACTCCGCGAGCAGACTCACGCGGATGCGGGTACATCCGTACGCCGAGAGCAGCGTGAGCAGGCGCGGCGGCAGTACGCACGAGCAACGGAGATTCGGGATAACTACCTTGCGCTCTTTGGGCGACTCGATGAGGCGTTGGCCGTGAGGGATGGGCTCTTGAATGATTTGGAAACTGTGCGCACAGATATAAGTGAGGCGCGGGAAGCGACGGCCAAAGAGCTTGGCGAGCGGCTCAGCGATCTAGGACAGAGCGGTCAAACAATCACAATCGAGGTCACGACAGGCGGCGACCGTGGGGCGTTTATCACCTATCTAGACGAGTTTCTGAACCTTGAGCGCGGAGGACAGTACCGATCTAAGGCGCTTCCGCGGCGACTGGCGCGGGTTGTCCCGATCGACCTAGCACGAGCGATTATTGATTGCCGGAGTGCTGATATTGCGACCGTCAGCGAAGATGTATCACCAGAGGAGGCAGAGCGGCTCGTCAATGCCTTCGATCTGTTCCCGACCGATGAGAATGCCGGAGTGAAACGCGTGTCAGACCAGCTAGATGAAATACTTCGTCTACAAGAGCAGCCCATCGATGACCTAGTCAGCATTATGTCCGACGGTCAGCCCGTACATGAATTGTCGCCCGGGGGTCGCAGCAGTGCAATGTTGCCCTTGATCGCACTCTCGGATACCGTCCCGCTAATTATCGACCAGCCCGAGGACAATCTCGATAATCGCATGGTTGGAAGGACGCTATCGTCAATTCTCTCTAAGCTCAAGGAGCAGCGACAGATCATCGTTACGACTCACAACCCGAACATCGTCGTTGGCGGCGATGCCGAGCAAGTCGTGGTACTCGACGCCCCTACCGCACGCTCGGCGCGGGTCGAGCTCACCGGGAGCATTGACGACGACCAGATCATCCAGTCGGTCATCAAGATCATGGAGGGCGGCAAGGAGGCGTTCAAGGAGCGCGAACGACGTTACCGCGACCACTTGGCGCTCTAGCCAGGTCTAAGGTTCTAGCGTGGAGTAGTCGCGAGCAACGCCGAAAGTAGCCGCTCGACCCGCTCCTGTCGCCCCCCGAAGGCCGAAGGCCCAGCCCCCGAAGGGACTGGGCCGATTCGACTGTGGTCGTTATGGTGGAGCTAGTCGGGCTCGAACCGACGACCTCGACGCTGCCAGCGTCGCGCTCTCCCAGCTGAGCTATAGCCCCAAGTGGTCGGGAGAGTGTAGCTATCCGACTGCTGCTCGTCGCTGCTGCGACTGTGCCCGTAGCGTGTGGATCATCGTCGGGAGGTCGTAGTCCCGCGCCCATTTGACTCCTTGGGCTTGATTGTTCCGGGTCGGCTCCAGCCGGAGATAGAGCGCACGAGGCCCTGACGCTTCGCTGACGGGATCAAGAAGCAGGCGACGTACCGCTGTCCGTCACAGAGCGGCCGAAGCACCGTTAGGCCTCGCTGGATAGCGGTTGCAGCAATGGCAGCCTCTGCCGCGGCTCCCTTCTTGCTCGGGGTCAAGTGATCCAGGCACCGGCACGCTAGCCGGCATTCTGTGCCAGGAGACTGACTTCTGTGTCCGTTATGTGAGTTATTTCGGGCAGCAGTGTGAAATCTCTGCTGCGCCGCTCGCCCACACCTACTGCCGAGGAATGAACTCCGGCACGTCTAGGTCATCGCCGCCAGGACGAGCGGTCCCGCCGCGGCGCCGACCGCGCTTCGTCCGTCCGCCCGTGGACGACTCGTCGTCAACGTCCGCGTTGGCTCTTGAAGTTGAAGTGACCTGATCTAGGCGGGCGGTCATGGCGCCGTGGGTGAGACGCACGTCGCCGAGGAGCCGCTCGGCGTTGTTACGCAGCGACACTGACAGCTCGCGCAAGTTGCGCGAGACCTCGGTGCCGTCGCTGAGGATGTCGTGGGCGACAACGTGTGCCTCACGGGTTATTTCACGTGCCTCATCGCGTGCCTGCGCTTTGATCGTGCGGGCTTGCTCCTCGGCCTCGCTCTGCACCCGCTCGAGCTCCTCACGCCTAGCGCTCAGGAGGCTCTCGGTTAGCTCCTGGGTCTCTTTGGTGATTCGCTCCGCCTCCGCGCGCGCGTCCTCGAGTAGCCGCGTGGATACCTGCTCGGCGCTGGCACGCATCTGATCTGAGTCCTGCTTGGCGGATGTGCGCACCTGCTCTGACTCCTGGTGGGCTGTGGCCCACATCTGTTCGGACTCTCGCCGCGCGTCGCTCAGCATTTGCTCCGCCTGCCCGTGCGCATCATCGAGCGCCTTCACTGCATCTGCATGCAGGCGCTCGGCCTCACCGCGCAGCTCGGCGGCGGCCGACTCGGTCTCGTCTCTGAGGGCCTCAGCTTGGCCCTCGGCCTCCCGTTGGACGGTCGCTGCGGCAGCATCTGCCTCTCTCGTGGTCGCTTCCGCCTGAGCACGGGCGTTGGCGATGAGCTCCTCAGCCTCCTCCTCAGCAGCCTGAACGCGGTTCTCGGCGGCGCGGTCGGCCTCCGCAATACGCTCTCGCCCTCGCAGCTCGGCCTGCTCGCGCAGCTCCGCGGCAGCTCGTTCGGCAGCTCCCACAATCGAGGCGACGCGACCCGGTGCCGCGCTCAATGCGTCGGGATGGGTGTCATCCGCCAGGTGCAGCTCCTGGTCTTCGAGTTCCTCCACGTGCGCATCCTAAGCGCAGGCGCCGCGTGCACCCTGGCCGGCGGGGTGGCGCCGATCATGATTATGTCGGTCGTTGCGTGGGTCGGGCTTCACGATGGCGGAAATCGTTGGAAATATGTCCTTGCAGACCAAGCGAAGGGAGAGGATGATCGGGTGATGAGCCTCTCCGAGCCTCGGCGCATCGTCTTTGTCACTTATCAGGGTGTACAGAGCTTGGATGTGACCGGCCCGCTGGAGGTATTTGCCGGCGCCCAGCGCCTACTCGAGGCCGACGCTTCTTCGAACTCTGGATACGAGTTGTGCACGCTCAGTCGCGATGGTCAGCCGCTGCGCACCTCGAGCGGCCTGACCCTCACACCCGACTTCAGCCTGAGCAACGTGCCGGAGGAGATCGACACGCTGATCGTTGCCGGCGGGTCCGGGCACGTCGCGGCATGCGCCGATACCGCCCTCATTGACTGGATAGCGGCCGCTGCCGGTACGGCCAGACGCACTGCCTCGGTTTGTACCGGTGCCTTCTTGCTTGCTCGAGCCGGTCTGCTCGACGGCCGCCGCGCCAGCACCCATTGGGCGTTCGCCAAGCGCCTGCAACAGCTGTACCCGCAGGTTCGAGTCGATGCCGAGCCGATCTTTGTGCGCGACGGTTCCGTGTGGAGCTCTGCCGGCGTCACCGCCGGCATGGACCTCGCGTTGGCCCTCGTCGAGGACGATCTCGACCGCGACGCCGCGCTCACCATTGCCCGGCACTTGGTTTTGTTCCTGCGCCGCCCCGGCAACCAATCGCAGTTCAGCGCCACGCTTGCCGCACAGCAGGCTCACCGTGAGCCGCTGCGCGAGATCCAGAGGGTGGTGCTCGAGGATGTTGCGGCTGATCACTCGGTGGAGGCGATGGCTGCTCGGGCCAACATGAGCCCGCGGCATTTCGCCCGTGCCTTTCGCGCGGAGACGGGAGTCACTCCCGCCAGGCACGTCGAGCGTGTTCGCCTGGAGGCCGCACGGCGGCGGCTGGAGGACACAGACGAGCCAGTCGCCGCGGTCGCCTCGCGTTGTGGCTTTGGCACTGCTGAGACCATGCGCCGCGTTTTCCTGCGCACGCTTGAGGTTGGCCCGGCCGAGTACCGCCGCCGTTTTCACGCTTCCCCATCCATCCTCCGCCAACCCAGCAAGGAGACAGCCGCATGAACATTGCCATCCCCCTCTACGACCGCTTTACAGCACTCGATGCGATTGGACCATATGAGGTGCTGAGCAGACTTCCGGGGGCGCACGTGACGTTTGTCGCCGTCGAGTCGGGACCGGTCACCACAGACAACGGCATGCTCACGATACTCGCCGAGCGCTCACTCGAGCAGGAAGCTCAACCGGAGATCGTGGTCGTCCCCGGCGGCCCTGGCGAGGTGGTCCAGCGCGCAGGTGGCCCCATGCTCGACTGGCTGCGCGAGGTAGACCGCACGACCACATGGACGACCTCGGTATGCACCGGGTCGCTGATCCTCGCCGCGGCTGGCCTGCTGCAGGGCAAGCGGGCGACCGGCCACTGGCTAGCGATGGCGAAGCTACGCGAGTTGGGCGCTGAGCCGGTCGAAGAGCGCGTTGTCTTCGACGGCAAGCTAGTCACCGCCGCGGGTGTGTCAGCGGGCATCGACATGGCACTCACGCTGGCTGCGAGCATCGCCGGTGATGCCGTCGCGCAGGCCATCCAGTTGGGCATCGAGTATGACCCGCAGCCGCCGTTCGACGCCGGTTCACCGCACAAGGCGCCGGCAGAGATCGTGCAGGCGCTGCGCAATCTCAGCCGCTTCGAAGCGCAAGGGCAGGGACCACTGGCCGTGCCGCGGTAGCTGTACAGCGGGTGGCCGCAGGGTTTGCACCCAGGCCGCCCGCTAACCTGCGACTGCCAATGGCAGAGCACCGCTACGACCCGCACGAGATCGAGCCCCGCTGGCAGGCCCTGTGGGCCGATGAGCACACGTGGGAGGTCACCAACGAGGCTGCTGCTGACGCACGTGACGCTCGTAGCCCCGCACCCCCCGGCGCGGGTGCGCACGGTGGCGGCCGCGCTTCCAACTCCTACGTGCTCGAGATGCTGCCCTACCCGAGCGGCGAGCCCCACATCGGCCACCTGAAGTGCTACTCGGTGGGTGACGCGATCGCGCATTTCCACCGGCGCCTCGGTGCACGCGTGCTTCACCCGATGGGCTATGACGCGTTTGGTCTGCCTGCCGAGAACCACGCGATCAACACGGGCGTCCACCCGCGTGACTCGACCGCCGAGTCGATTGCCTCCTTCCAGCGCCAGTTTCGTTCCTGGGGCATCTCGATCGACTGGTCCCGCGAGCTCGCCACGTGCGAACCGCCCTATTACCGCTGGACGCAGTGGATCTTCTTGGAGCTGTTCCGTGCCGGCCTCGCCTATCGCAAAGAGGCGGCTGTCAAGTGGTGTCCCAAAGACCAGACCGTGCTGGCCAACGAGCAGGTCGACGCCGACGGCCACTGCGAGCGCTGCGGCGCGCTCGTCGAAGTCAAGCAACTCGAGCAGTGGTTCTTGCGCATCACCGACTACGCCGAGCGGCTGCTTAGCGACCTCGACACGATCGAGTGGCCCGAGCACGTCAAGACGATGCAGCGCAACTGGATCGGGCGCAGCGAGGGCGCCGAGGTGACCTTCCGCTGTGAGGATTTGGACCCCGCCCACCCGGTGGACTATCCCGTGTTCACGACCCGCCCCGACACGCTGTTCGGCGCCACCTTCTTCGTGATGGCGCCCGAGCACCCCGACGTGATGCGTCTCGCGCGCGGCACACAGTACGAGCAGGCCGTCCACGACTACGTCAACCACGCGCTCAACGAGACCAACGAGGAGCGCGGCAACGCGGAGAAGCCAAAGACGGGCGTACCGCTCGGGCGCACCGTCACCAACCCGGTCAACGGCGAGCGGATCCCGATGTACGTGGCCGACTACGTGTTGATGGAGTACGGCACCGGCGCGATCATGGCCGTGCCGGCGCACGACGAGCGCGACTATGCGTTCGCGCGTGCCTTCGAGCTGCCGATCCGGCGCGTGATCGCTCCGCTACAAGCCTTGGACACCGTCGAGGCCGCTCCTGGGGAGGACGGTCTCCCATACACGGGCGATGGCGTTCTGATCAATGCACCGGCCGACTTCGACGGCATGGGCAACCGCGAGGCGCTCGGCGCGATCGTCGAATGGCTCGACCGCGAAGGCAAGGGCCACGCGTCGATCAACTACCGCCTACGCGACTGGCTCGTCTCGCGCCAGCGCTATTGGGGCGCACCGATCCCGATCGTCTATTGCGAGAGCTGCGGCATGGTGCCCGTGCCAGACGACCAGTTGCCGGTGGAGCTGCCCGACATCGAGGACTACACGCCGAAGGGCCGCTCGCCGCTTGCGGCAGCCGAGGATTGGGTGAACACGAAGTGCCCCGAGTGCGGCGGCAGCGCCCGCCGCGAGACGGACACGATGGACACTTTCGTTGACTCCTCGTGGTACTTCTTGCGCTACTGCGACGCGCGCAACGATCAGGCGGCGTGGGACCCGGCGGTGCTGCGCGAATGGATGCCTGTAGACCAGTACATCGGCGGCGTCGAGCACGCGATCCTGCACCTGATGTACGCGCGCTTCTTCACGAAGGCGCTCGCCGACCTCGGGCACCTCGACTTCCAGGAGCCATTCCAGGCGCTGTTCACGCAAGGAATGGTCACCAAGGACGGCTCGAAGATGAGCAAGTCCAAGGGCAACGTCGTCTCGCCCGCGTCGATCGTGGAGCGCGTCGGCGCGGACACGGCGCGCTGCTACATCCTGTTCGTCGGTCCGCCCGACCAAGATGCCGATTGGGCCGATGAGGGCGTCGACGGCGTGCACCGCTTCCTCTCCAGGCTGTGGCGGCTAGCCGCAGAGACCGCCGAGCGCGGAGGCGAGCCCCGCGCAGCGCTTGCGAGTCCTACGGGTGTCGAGGGTGATGACCTCGCGCTCACACGCAAGACCCACTGGGCAATCGACAAGGTCAGCGGTGACCTGCGCCGGTTCGCCTTCAACACGGCCATCGCCGCCGTGATGGAGCTTTTGAACGACTGCTCGCGGCTGCGCGAGACCGTCGCGCCCGACACGATGCGCTTCGCGCTCGGCAGCGCCGCCTCGCTGCTGTTCCCGTTTGCGCCTCACGTGAGCGCCGACGTGTACGAGCGCCTGACGGGCGAGCGCGTTTGGGAGCAGCCGTGGCCGCAGGCCGAGGAGGCGATGCTTGAGAGCGACGTGTACGAGCTCGTGTGCCAGATCAACGGCAAGGTGCGAGATCGCGTGCAGGCAGCCTCCGACGCCAGCCCCCAGGAACTCAAGGAACTCTGCCTGGCCGCTCCCAACGTGCGCGCCCACATCGACGGCAAGCAGATCGTCAAGGAAATAGTCGTCCCAGGCAAGCTGGTTAATCTGGTCGTGCGCTAGACGGTCGGACGACGCCATAAACTCGTCCGCGTGCCCGAGCTCAAGCCCGCCTATCTGATCCACGGCGACGATCACGGCGCGGTTGCCGAGCGACGGGCGGGACTGCGGATGCTGGTGGAACGCGAAGAGGGGGGCAGCGCCAGCGTTGAGCTGCTGGAAGGCGACGCCGCCACGCCGGCTGGGGTGGCCGATGCACTTGCGGCGATGACCTTGGCGATCGGCCGGCGGGTGATCATGGTGGAAGGCGTCGAGCGCTGGCGTCAGGCAGATGTCGAGAAGCAGCTCGTCGATGCGATCAAGCACATGCCGCCCGATACCACGCTGGCGTTGTTCGCTCGCGAGGAGGCTCGCGCGAAGGCACCAGCTGCGCTTCACGACGCGGTCAAGCGCGCCGGTGGCCAGGTAGTCGCACAGCTGACCGTCAAGCCGTGGGAGCTTGCCAAGTGGGCTCGTGAACAGGCCGCTCGCCTCGGTATCTCGCTCGATACAGCCGCTGCCAAAGCGCTGGTCGCGCAAGTGGGGGAGCGCCAGCAGCGGCTGTTGCGCGAGCTCGAGAAGCTTGCCCTAGAAGGCGACCCACTCGACGCCGACCGTAACGGCGCAAAGGGTGCCGCAAACGCCCGGCCGAGGGAGATTAGCGCGGAGGACATCGAGCGCCGCACCGCCCACTCCACCGAGTGGCGGGCATATGGCTTGGCTGACTCGCTAGTGGGTGCGGACGCACGCGAGGCGACACTCTCCTACCTTCGCTTGCGCCAGCAGGGTGAGCGACTGTCGGGTCTTACCTACCTAATGGCTCAGCGCTTGCGTGACGCGCTAGCGATCTCGCTACGCCTACAGGCGGGCGAGTCCGTAGGGGAGATCAAGCGGGGACTGCGCATGCCCGCCCGCGCCGCTGAGCGCTTCATTGCGGACGTAGCCCGCAGCGATACTGAGCGGCTGCGTGCTGCGCTCGGCGCGCTCGCCGACCTGGAGTTGAACTCGCGCGGAGGTGCGACGCTGCGAGCCAGCCGCACTGCGCTTGCGGGCATGGACGAGGACACGCTCGCGCTACAGGCGATCGAGAAGATCACTTCCTGAAGGGCCGCCGCAGAGAAGGTGACGGCCGCTCGGACCGTCCGGGACCTATTTGCTGGTAGCGAGGGTTCTTGCGGCGCGGGACTTCTTGCGCGCACCGGTGTTCTTGTGCAGCGCCCCGCGCTTGACGGCCTTGTCGATCGTGCTCACCAGCTCGCGGTGGGTGCTACCCGCGGCGTCGGTGTCTCCGCTCTCGACCTGCGACTCCAGGCTGCGGAAGTACGTCTTGATCGTCGAGGTGTAGCGCCGGTTCTCCAGCCGCTCGCGCTCGGAACGAAGGATGCGCTTCTTCTGTGAGTGGATGTTTGCCATGACTGGTGCTGGGAAACGCCGCAGACTAGGCCCGGACGCGCCGCAGAGCGCCGTACTATAGCGGCCTTGTCCGCCAGTGCAGAACCCTTCGGCGAGGAGCCGGTTGTTCCCGCGCCGCCGGGGGATGGCGGCGGCGGTGGCCGGGTGGCCAGAAACACCGCCATCTTCTCGTTCCTGACCGGCATCTCGCGGGTTGTGGGCCTGCTGCGCGAAGTCGTGTTCGCGAGCTACTTCGGCACCTCGGGCTTCGCGTCGGCGTACGCGATCGCCTACCAAGTGCCCAATTACATCGCGCAGCTGTTCGCCCAGTCGGCGCTGTCGGCAGCATTCGTGCCGGTTTTCACAGACCTGCTCCAGAAGGGACGGCGCACGGAGGCGGTTCGGCTGGCCTCAACGCTGTTCTGGATCATGCTGATCGGCCTCGGAGCGATCACCGCCGTGTTCATCCTCGCAGCGGGGCTCGTGATGCCGCTGTTCATCGGCTCGGCGTTCAGTCATTCGCTGAACGAGCTCACGGTTGGCCTTTCGCAGGTGCTGTTCCCAGTGATCCTGCTGCTCGGCCTCAACGGCCTGCTCGTGGGCGTGCTGCAGTCCTACGACCACTTCACCATCCCGGCGCTCTCGCCGGCCGTGTGGAACGTCGTGATCATCGTGCTGCTTGTCGTGCTCGCGCCGCACTTCCACGGTGAAGACAAGATCTATGCGTTCGCGATCGGCATCCTCGCGGCGACGGTCGTACAGCTGCTGATGGCGTTCGCCGCGCTCAGCCGCATCGACTTCCGTCTGCGCATTCACATCGACTGGCACGACCCACGCGTCAGGCAGGTGCTCACGTTGATGCTGCCGGTGATGCTTGGTCTGGGGATCGTCAACCTCGACCAGCTGATCAACGCCGCCATGGGTAGTCTCGTCTCAGAAGAAGCGCCCAGCGCGATCAACAACGCGTTTCGCATCTACATGCTGCCGCAGGGAATCTTCAGCGTGGCGGTCGCTACGGTGCTGTTCCCGACGCTCACCCGCATGGCCTCGGGCCGCGAACCGGCGGCGATGCGCCGCGCGGTCGGCAATGGCATGCGCCAGATCAACCTGTTGCTGATCCCGGCGGCCGCGTTCATGGCGGTGCTGCCAAACCCGATCGTGCAGCTCGTGTTCCAGCGCGGACATTTCAACGCCCGTTCCACCCATCTAGTGGCGATCGCGCTGTTCTGGTTCGCTTTCAGCCTGCCGTTCGGCGGCCTGAACCTGCTGCTTACAAGGACCTTCTTCGCCGTGCAGCGGCCGTGGATCCCGACGAGCCTGGCAGCAATGAACATCGTCGTGGACGTGATCGTGAGCGTCGCGCTCTACAAGCCATTGGGCATAGCGGGGCTGATCATCGGCACGATCGTTGCCAACATCGTCATGACGGGGCTGCAGTTCTACCGGCTGCGCATCGGACTCAACGGCCGTCTGGAAGGAGCACACACGGTCATGATCACCGTGCGGACGCTCGTGGCATCGGCGCTTCTCGCGGGCGTCTCGTGGGTGGTATGGAAGCTGCTCGACGAGCTGCTCGGCGCCTCCTCACCGGCGCAGATCGTGAGCGTGGGCATCGCTGCCGCGGCTGGCCTGTTCGTATACGTGCGCGCCGTGCTGATCATGCGCATCCCGGAGGCCCACCAAGTCAGCACCATGATCCGCGCGCGACTCGGCCGCGCCTGATTGCGCAAGCGAACCTGAGTGGTGCCACGCACAGGGAACCTCGACGCACGAGCACTTCGCACCGGATGAGTCGAGCAGAGGCCGGGTGAGCCTAAACCCACCCGGCTTGCGCCCGAACAAAGATCGCCGCTTACTACATACGTCCCAGGACTGTGTGTTTCGCCTGGGCGGCTTAACACTCTCGACACCTGGACAGGCCACCAATCCGAAGATGGGTGCGTTGCCGCGGCTGAAGGAATCCTTGTCGAGTTGGCGATCCGCCGGAGACTTAACGCTAGCGGGTCTCGCGCTCGGGCCGGCGCCATCTACGCTGTAGCTCGACTTATGGACCAAGCACACATCCGCAACTTCTCGATCATCGCGCACATCGACCACGGCAAGTCGACGCTGGCGGATCGCATTCTGGAGCTGACGCACACGGTGGCTGCGCGCGAGATGCGCGCGCAGCTGCTGGACTCGATGGACCTGGAGCGCGAGCGCGGGATCACGATCAAGGCGCAGGCGGTGCGCGTGTTCTTCACGGCGCGCGACGGCGCGACCTATCAGTTGCATTTGATCGACACGCCGGGGCACGTGGACTTCACGTACGAGGTCTCGCGCTCGCTGGCGGCGTGTGAGGGCGCGCTGCTCGTCGTGGACGCGGCGCAGGGGGTGGAGGCGCAGACGGTGGCGAACACCTACCTGGCGGTGGATGCGGGCCTCGAGCTGATCCCGTGCCTGAACAAGATCGACCTGCCGGGTGCCGAGCCCGAGCGTGTGGCGGGCGAAGTGTCGGAGCTGATCGGCGAGCCGCCGGAGTCGATCTTGAAGATCAGCGGCAAGACGGGCGAAGGCGTTGGCGAGGTGCTGGAGGAGCTGGTCGCGCGCGTGCCGCCACCGGCGGGCGACCCGGACGGCCCGCCGCGGGCGCTGATCTTCGATTCGGAGTTCGACCAGTACCGCGGCGTGATCGCCTACATCCGGGTGGTGGACGGCGTGTTCCGCAAGGGCGAGCTGATCCGCGCGATGGCGACGGGCACGGAGGCGGACATCGATGACATCGGCTTCTTCAGCCCGCAGATGATGCCGACGGATCAGCTGGCGGCGGGTGAGGTGGGCTACCTGATCACGGGCCTGAAGGACGTGACGCTGCTGCGCGTGGGCGACACGCTGACGACCCGCGCCAAGGCCGGCGGCTCTGCGGCGAAGGGCCACCTCGGCGAAGCGACCGAGGCACTGCCGGGCTACCGCGAGGTCAAACCGATGGTCTTCTGCGGCCTGTTCCCGATCGACTCGGACGACTACCCGGACCTGCGCGATGCGCTGGAGAAGCTGGTGCTGAACGATGCGGCGCTGTCGTGGGAGCCTGAGACATCGGACGCGCTTGGCTTTGGCTTCCGCTGTGGCTTCCTGGGCCTTTTGCACATGGACATCGTCAAAGAGCGCCTGGAACGCGAGTACGACCTGGAACTGCTGGCGACGATGCCGTCGGTGGAGTTCGAAGTGACGCTCACCAACGGCGAGGAGCTGGAGGTGCACAACCCCTCGGACATGCCCGACCCGGGCACGATTGAGGAGATCCGCGAGCCGTTCATCACGGCGTCGGTGATCGCGCCGAAAGAGTTCGTGGGCGCGGTGATGGGGCTGTGTCAGGAGCGCCGTGGTGAGCACACGGGCATGCACTACCTCTCGCCTGAGCGCGTGCAGATGACATACGAGCTGCCGCTGGCGGAAATCGTGTTGGACTTCTTCGATCAGCTGAAGTCGCGCACGAAAGGCTACGCGTCGCTGGATTACGAGATCAGCGGCATGAAGCCGTCAGATCTGGTGAAGCTGGACGTGCTGTTGGCGGGCGACACGGTCGATGCGCTGTCGATGGTGGTGCACCGCGAGAAGGCGTATGAGATGGGGCGCACGCTGACGGAGAAGCTGCGCAAGCGGATTCCGCGTCAGCAGTACGACGTGCCGATCCAGGCGGCGATCGGCGCGCACGTGATCGCACGCGAGACGGTGAAGGCGTTCCGCAAGGACGTGATCGCGGGTTGCTATGGCGGCGACATCACACGCAAGAAAAAGCTCCTGGAGAAACAGCGGGAGGGCAAGAAACGGATGAAGCAGGTGGGTCGGGTGGAGGTACCGCAGGAGGCGTTCTTGGCGGTACTTGAGCTGGGCGAGGAGTAGCCCATGGCGCCCATGCCTGAGCGGCCAGCTCGAGCAGCGCGCCCGCTGCGGCTGCTGTTCGTGTGCTTGGGCAACATCTGCAGATCGCCAACCGCCGAGGGCGTGATGCGCGCACTGATAGAGCGCGAAGGGCTGGACGGCAGCATCCAGGTCGAATCCGCGGGTACAGGTGCTTGGCACGTAGGTAGCCAGCCGGACCGCCGTGCCAGCCAGGCGGCGAGCAATCGCGGCATCGTTCTGGAAGGCACCGCGCGCCAGGTTCGCTCGGATGATTTTTATGATTTTGATGTTTTGGTTGCGATGGATCGTGAGAACCTGAGCGAGCTGAGGAGACTGGCGCCGGGGGAGGCCGAGCGGGAGAAGGTGCGACTGCTGCGCGAGTTCGATCCCGCGAGCGCTGGCGCTCCGGCGGGCCGGGATGGCGAACAACTAGATGTGCCCGATCCTTACTACGGCGGCCCAGGCGGCTTCGAGGAGGTGTTCGATCTGGTGCAGGCCGCGTGTGAGGGGCTGCTCGATCGGATCCGCGCGGGCGAGGTGCCGTGACGGCGCGAGCGGCATGTCACACGGACGTGTGCGTGTCGGAATGGGGGGCATGCGCCCTGACACTGTGGCCAGCCGCAGGCGGCTTTACCTGCTCTCGAGGGTGGTCGTGTCGCGCCACTACCGGCGCGAGCTTACGCTTGAGATGGTGGCGGGTGCGGTGGCGAGCTCGCCGCGCCAGGTGCAGCGAGCGTATGAGCAGTTCGGCGAGCAGAGCTTTCGCGAGGAACTGCAGGCGCGGCGTATGTCTGTGGCCGCTCAGCTGCTGATCGAACAACGCTCGATCCCGGTGGAGGACGTTGCGCGCCTGGTTGGCTACACCCACGCGCCGTATTTCGCTCGTACGTTTCGTCGTTGCTATGGACTGTCGCCGGCCGATTTCCGCAAAGCGGGTGCTCAGGCGGGCGAGCGGTCGTAGGCGGGGAGGTCCTGCTCGGGGGAGGTCCCAGGGGTGATCGTGGCGTACTGGCCTTCATTGTCGACTTCCGCCACGACCTCGGCTCCGGGCAAGTGCAGGCGCATGAGGGTGCCGCCGCCGGGGGCGGGCTCGGCGGTGATGCTGCCGCCCTGCTGGCTAGCCACCTGGCGCACGATCGCAAGACCGAGACCCGAGCCGGGTCGCCCGCGTGCCTCGGCGCCGCGGTAGAAGCGGTCGAAGATGTGGGGTAGGTCCTCGGCGGAGATCCCGGGGCCGTGGTCGCGGACGGTCAACGCCCCGTCGCGGAGGCGTACCTCCACGGGCTCGCCAGGTGGGCTGTACTTGATGGCGTTGTCGAGCAGGTTTGCGATCGCACGCTCGAGTCTGGCTGGCACCCCGGTTACGAACGTGCGCTCGAGCTCGACCGGCAGCGGTGTGGCGGGCGAGTTTCGCCGCGTGCGCTCGAGCACCTCGCTCACCAGCAGATCGAGCCGCAGATCCTCAGCATCAGCGCGTGGCTCCTCGCCACGGGCGAGTTCGATCAGATCGTTCATCAACAGCGTGAGCTCCTCGATCTGCTCAACCACGTCGCTGAGCAGCCGGCTGGTGTCCTCAGGGCTCAGCTCCTGGCCCTGCTGTTGCAGGATCTCGATGTTCGTGCGCAGGCTGGTGACGGGGGTGCGCAGCTCGTGTGAGGCGTCGGCGACGAGCTGGCGCTGCGCGTGCACGGAGGCGTCGAGGGCGCTCATCGAGTGCTCGAGCGCATCGAGCATGGCGTTGAAGCTGGATGCCAGCCGTCCCAGCTCGTCTGCGCCGGCGAGCTGTATTCGTCGGCTGAGGTCTTGCGTGAGCGCTACGTGCTCGGTGGTTTGGGTGAGACGCTTGAGTGGCTGTACGGCGGCGCCTGAGACCAAGCGTCCGAGTAGCGCAGCGAGCGCGATGCCACCGATGTCGAGCAGCACGAGGATCAACCGCAGGCGGGAGAGCAGGCTGTCGACTTCAGTCAGCGGCTGGGCGAACTGCACGGCGCGCCCGGAGCCGAGAGGCTCGGCGAGGATGCGCAGGTGCGTGCCGCCTACGTATGCGTCACGGAAGAACGACACGCCCCCGTTGGCGGCCAGCAGGCGTGTGTGGGCATCGACGGGGAGCGACACGCCGCGGGCTGAGCGGATGAGGATCGTTCCCTTGGCGCCCACCACTTGTTGATAGCCCCGTACCTGGTTGGGGGCGGGGGGTAGGTCGCCGAATGGGTTTGCGCTCCCCTGGCGGGCGGTGCCATGCGCGCCGGTGGAATTGGAATGTGAGCGATTTTGGGTTGCCGGGTTGGAGGGTGTGAGCGCCAGCCCGAACGCGTTGCCGCCAGGGCCTGGGGCGATGACGCGTCCGCCATGGTGATCGAGGTAGCGCGTCAGTCGTGTCGCCTCACGGCCGCGGTCGCGTAGCTGGGAGTCGATTTGGCCGTGAAGCTGATTGGAGGTGAGCACGTATACGAGCAGCGAGGCGAGCACCACTGCGACCGCCACAGCGGCGGCCGATGCGATGGTGATGCGTCGGCGAAAGCTCATAGCGGTGTGCGCAACACGTAACCCACCCCGCGCACGGTGTGCAGCAGCCGCGGCTCATCGCCGACCTCTGTCTTGCGACGGAGATATCCCATATAGACCCCGAGGGAATTGGAGCTCGACCCGAAGTCATAGCCCCACACGCTCTCGAAGATGGCCGAGCGCGTGAGCACCTGGCGCGGATGGCGCAGAAACAGCTCGAGCAGCAGGAACTCGGTGCGCGTGAGCGCGAGCCTGCGCTCGCCGCGCCATGCCTCGTGGGCACGCAGATCGAGCCGCAGATCCTCGAACGCGAGCGCATCCTCCTTGCCCTCACCATCGCCCGCGCGCCGTAGCAACGCTCGCACGCGTGCGAGCAGCTCACGCAGGGCGAACGGCTTGACCAGGTAGTCATCGGCGCCGGCATCCAGGCCGGCGACACGGTCATCGACCTCACCGCGTGCGGTGAGCATCAGCACGGGGGTGCTGTCGCCACCTTCACGCAGGCGTTTGCACACGTCCAGGCCATTCATACGCGGCATCGCAACGTCGAGGATGATTACCTCGTAGGGCGATTGCCCCATACGCTCCAACGCCTCTTGGCCATCGCTGGCGTTGGCCACGTCGTAATGTTCGAGCGTCAGCGCACGAAACAGCGCATTCTGGACAGCGGGCTCGTCGTCGACTACCAGTATGCGTGCTTGCTCAGCCATGATCGGGGGCATCCCGTAGGTGTGAACCGCTCCCGCACGGATGGCAGTGCTCGGATGCGGTGCAGTTATGAGGCTAGCGTGATGGATGGCGTGGGCAGGCTTCTAAGGAAATGCGAAGAGAATGCTAAGAATCGCGAGGGCGCAGTGACTAAGGGCCACGAGGGGAGGAGCGATCGCTAACCGATTGGAGATCGGCGAACAGGCGGAGCCGGGGGATGGCGCGGATGTGATGGCCGCGCAATCGCGCACGCTGCGCAACAGCATCATCAGCCTGGCGGTTTTCTTTGCGTTGGTGGTTGCACTGCTTTTGGGCGTTCCTGGGCTGGACGCGGCGGCCGATCGGATCGCGAACGCGAACATCCCATGGATCGTTGCGGGGGTGGTGTTGGAGGTGCTCTCGTGTCTGGGCTACGTGGTGTTGTTCGAGCTGATCTTCGGGCGCCTCGGACGCAGCTTGAGCTCGCGGCTATCGCTGGCGGAGCTGGCGGTCAACTCGGTGGTGTCGGTGAGCGGGCTGGCTGGCATTGCGCTTGGCGCGTGGGTGTTGCGCAGCAAGGGTGTTTCGGTGGAGCGGATCGCGAAGCGTTCGGTGTTGATCTTCGTGCTGACGAGCGCTGTGAATGTAGGCGCGGTGGCTGTGATCGGGTTGCTGATGTGGCTGGGGATCATCCCCGGCTCGCGTGATCCGCTGCTCACGCTGATCCCTGCTGCGGCGGCGCTGGCGACGATTGCGGGGACGCTCGCGCTGGCGGCGTGGGCACGCCGAGCGGCGGCGGGGCGCGATCTGGATGGGGGCCGCGTGACGGTCGCGCTTGTTGCTGTGGGTGGCGGAGTGGAGGATGCACTGGGGTTGATCCGTGCGCACGACTGGAGGCTGTTGGGGGCGCTCGCGTATTGGCTGTTCGACAACCTCGTGCTGTACGCATGCCTTGCGTCGTTCGGTGACAGACCGTCCTTCTGGGTGGTGGCGATGGCTTATCTGGTGGGCATGCTGGCCAACTCGGTTCCCGTGCCGGGCGGCTTCTTGGCTGTGGAAGGCGGCCTGTGGGGAATGCTGCTGGCGTTTGGCGTGCGTCCATCCGCGGTGGCGATCGCCGCGGTGATCGTCTACCGCGCGATCTCGCTTTGGATCCCGGCGATCATTGGCTCTGTTGCGTTTGTGAGCCTGCGTCGCGACATCGGTAAGCCGGTCGTTCCGGTGGCTCCAGGCTGAGGGCCGTCCGCCGCGCAGCCCCTGGCAGCGCACGATCGCCCAACGGAGAGATCGCCCAACTGCGAGACGGCCTAACCGGAGAGCTGCTTGGCGTAGGCGAGGTCGGCGGCGGCGTGTTGGCAGACGTGGCCGGGCAGGTTGGCCATCACGCGGGCCACGCTCGCGCTCTGGGGGCCGGACAGGCCTGGGCAGAAGACGGGAGGCGGCAGATCGCTCGAGGCG
>DATBYJ010000123.1:0-24870 GCA_036513795.1 Solirubrobacteraceae bacterium
CAGCCAAGCCGTCGCGCTCAACCACGACCGCCGTGCGCCCTTCGCTCTCCCAACCCTCGAGCACACCTGCAAGCTCGGTGCCGTCTTGGAGCGTGCTTGGGCGCCCAACCCAGATGCCGATTCCGTCCAGCAGTGCGCGCACGCCCCGACCTGGGGTCGAGCGGAACTCGCTCGCCGGCACGAGCTCGAGGTTGCGCTCCCGTGCGGCGGCCACGATCGCGAGTGCCACCGGATGCTCGGAGCCGGACTCGGCCGAGGCAGCGAGAGCCAGCAGACGATCGCGGTCCTCGCCGGGCACGCTCCAGAGACCGGCCACAGAGAGCTCGCCGGTCGTCACCGTGCCGGTCTTGTCGAGCACGATCGTATCGAGACGCTGGCTGCGCTCGAGGACCTCCGCGCTACGAATCAGCAGCCCGAGCCGCGCGCCACGACCAGTTCCCACGAGGATCGCCACGGGCGTAGCCAGACCCAGCGCACACGGGCACGCGACAATCAACACGGCGATCGTGGCATCGATACCACGCTGTAGGTGCATCGAGGCGAACATGCCCTGGAGACCGTCGCCGGTGATCACCCACACGAGCGCAGTGAGCGCAGCCAAGACGAGCACCAGCGGCACAAACACACTGGCGATCCGGTCTGCCAATCGCTGGATTTGCGGCTTGGACGCCTGTGCCCGCTCGACCAACGTCACGAGTTGCGAGAGAGCGGTTTCGGCGCCCACCGCTGTAGCGCGCGCCTGCAGCACCCCATCGACGTTCAGCGTGGCGCCTGTAAGCAGCGCCCCTACCTGCTTCTCCACCGGTAGCGACTCACCGGTGAGCATCGACTCGTCCACCGCGGAAGCCCCCGAGAGCACGATCCCGTCGACCGGGATGCTGTCGCCGGGGCGCACGCGAAACACGTCGCCTCGCTGTACCTGCTCAACGCCAACCAGACGCTCTGGCGCACTGGGATCGTCAAAGTCGAGCAACCGTGCCTGCGTAGCTCCGAGCTGTGCCAGCTCGCGCACCGCGCGGCCTGAGCTGCTGCGAGCCTTCGCCTCACACCAGCGCGCGATCAGCAGCGCGGCGATGATCGTTGCGCCCATGTCGTAGCAGAGCGGCATGTCGAACTTCCCCACCGGCACGCCATGCTGGTAGACCGCCTCGGCGGTGAGCAGCATCACCGTCGAGTAAACGAATGCCGCCAAGGTAGAGAGCGCGATCAGCGTGTCCATGTTGGTGGCACGGACACGCGCCCGCGCCCAAGCCGAGGTGAGGAACGGAAGCCCGCACCAAAACTGCACCGGCACCGCCAGCGCCGCCACGATCCAGCGCGCGGTGAGATCGTGAGGCTGTGTGTAGGTGAGCACCGCGATAGCCACGGCGAGAGGCACCGCGATCGCGATCCTGCGTAGGAGACTGGCCTGCTCGCTGGCCTCGCGTTGTTCGAGATCCTCGAAGCTGTGGGCTTGCTCGGATGCGCTCGGCGCAACCGGCGCCGCGTCGTAGCCGATCCGCTGCACTGCGGCGGTGAGCGCTGCGAGATCCGCCGCGCCAGGCTGCAGCTCGACGGTGGCGCGTCCAGTGGCGTAGTTGACGAGAGCCTCGCTCACCCCCGGCTGGCGCGAGAGGGCTCGTTGCACACGCGCCGCACACGAACCACAAGTCATGCCGGAGACGTCGAGTTCCATCACCTCATGACGTCCGTTGGACGGATCGGCGGCGGCGGTCGGCTCTGCGATCTGGCTCGTGCTCATTAGTCGAGGCTCCAGCTCAGGATAGCGGTGCCGAGCAGCCGCAGCGGAGGAGACATGGCGTAGCCTGCGCCGCGATGGGCATCAAGAACACCGCGCTTGCAACGGTACTCGCGGTTGTGCTCGCCGGCTGTGGGAACAGCGGTGCAGCCACCCCACCCAGCGCCTCCAGCGCGAGCGTACCGTCATACGTCACCGAACCTTTTACCCCTGAGCAGCACCTGATCGAAAAAGGCGCTCACCTAGTAGTCGCCGACGGCTGCGCCGCTTGTCATCTGACTCTCAGCAAGCCCAGCATCGCGCCCAATTTCTCGAGTTTTGCTGGTCACCACGTAACGTTGAGCGATGGCCGCAGCGTGCTTGTAGACGAACACTTCCTGCGCGAAGGGCTTCTGCATCCGGACAACTACATACTCAAGGGCTACAACCCGCGGCCGATGCTCGCAGCGCTGCGACGCCTGAAGCTAAACAGCCAGCCACAACAGATCTCCGCGCTGGCGGCGTTCATCGAGCAGGTCGGACCCGAACCGCAATAGCTGGACCACTCGCGGGCGGCGCCGCCCGCGTTTCCTGGCTGGTCGCACCTCTAGCATCTGCCCATGCCTCGCCGCTGGAACTGGGATTTCGAGGATCGGCGTGCAGCGTCGCGACCCGCGCACCCGGTGCCATCACACTCGCCCCTGCCCACGCGCGATGAACGCGGAGTAAGCGCGTACCGCATCCGTATCCGCCGTCGCCGTGGGATCGCCGCAGCTGCGCTGCTGGCGCTCCTGATCTTGATCCTCGTTGTGTTCGCACTGCCGGGGTCCCACCATGCCCCGGCGGCGTCCACGCTGGCGACACGCTCCCACGGGCGTCCGACGCGAGCGCTTGCACATGAGCAGCCCCGCGAGAGCCCCGACGCTGCGGTCAAAGCGGTGTTGGCATACACACCTTTTGTAAAAGAAGGCAGCGAACGCGACCGGGACATCGCCTTGACGTTCGACGACGGTCCGGGACCGTATACGCCGGCTGTGCTGAGCGTACTCGAGCGCTTGCATGTACACGCGACGTTCTTCGTGATCGGCGAGATGCTGCGCTACTTCAGCGCGTCGGCCGAACGCGAGCTTCGCGACGGGGACGTGATCGGCGACCACACCGAGACACATCCTGAAATGGCGACCCTGTCAGCCCACGACCAATACGAACAGCTCTTTGAACAGATGGCCCGTGTTGAATTGCTCGGCGGCCCGAAGCCAGTGCTGTTCCGTCCACCGTATGGCTCCTATAACGCCACCACGATGCGAGCACTGCACCGCTTGCACCTATTGATGGTCCTGTGGTCGGCCGACACGGAGGACTACCTGCAGCCGGGGGCTTCAGTGATCGTCGAACATGCCCTCGCGGCAGCACACCCGGGCGCGATCATCCTTATGCACGATGCCGGCGGCACCCGCACACAGACGATCGAAGCGCTACCGATGATCATCCACGAGCTGCGCGCCCGCGGCTACCAGTTGGTGACAGTGCCGGAACTACTTAGGGACGACCCACCCGCCCCAGGACAGCCACTACCCACAAACCTGCGAGGGGACTGATGGATCTGGATGCACTAAAGCGTCGCCGCGAGGCCCGCCAACGCGAGATTCGCCGCCGGCGGCTCACAGCCATGTCTCTGCTGTTGGTAGTAGTGGCCGTGGTTGCGGCAGTGGCCACCGCGCTTACCCAGAGCTCGAGCGGCGGCTCGCCGGGCACCGCCTCCCGCTCGACATCGGCGAGCGGCGTCAGGGACGGCAGCCATTCCACCTCCCTCGCAACCACGAGCAAGCTACACACGGGGCCACCTGGAACCGTCCCGATCCCGATTCTCATGTACCACGTGATCGCTGCTCCTCCCCCAGGCGCTCCATTTCCCGGCCTGTATGTGCAACCGGCTGAGTTCACTGAACAGATACAGGCGCTCAAGCGCGCTGGGTGGCATGCGGTGACACTCGATCAGGCTGAGGCATACTGGCGCCACGGCGTGTCATTGGGGGCCGGCAAACCGATCGTCCTCAGTTTCGACAACGGCTATCAATCGCAATACTCCCGCGCCCTACCCACCCTGCGTCGGCTTGGTTGGGTGGGCGTCGAGAACATCCAGCTGAGCGGGCTGCCCCCTTCGCAGGGTGGCCTTGGCAGCGAGGAGATCCGCAACCTCGTGGCAGCCGGCTGGGAGCTCGACACCCAGGGCATGAGCCATGCCAGCCTGATCAGTCTGAATGCCGAACAGCTGCGCTACCAAATCGTCAATGCACGCCAGATCCTGCAGCAGCGCTATCACGTTCCGGTCAACTGGTTCTGCTATCCGTCAGGTCTCTATGACCCAACCGTCGTAGCGGCGGTCAAAGCAGCTGGATACACGGGCTCTACGACGGTGGTGCCCGGCTGGGCACACCCGCACGACGACCCCTATCGGCTACATCGCCTGCGTGTGCTGGGCGGAACAACCGGACAGCAGTTGCTTACCTTGCTCGCGGGCGCGCGCACGGCACCGCCGGCACCACAGTCGTTCACAACACCCTGACCGTTAGCTGGCGAAACGCTAGGTGAGAATTACAAGCCCCTCACACGAGCCTATAACGCCGCGTCGCGGGGTCGCGCTCAAGCAGACCCACAGCGACGAGCGTGGAGACGTAGCGATGTGTGGTGCTCGGATTCATCTCGAGCAAGCGGGCGATTTCCGCGTTGCCTAGATAACTACCGTCGGTGGGAAATGATGCGAGCATCAACAGCCCCGCGAGCAACGAGCGTGACAGTCTGTTGTCATCGAGTTGGCTGGGCTCGCGTGCGAGCACCTCGCGTATGTCGTGCAGGCCAGACAGCAGCAACGACATGCTGCCTCCGTCAGCGGCGCTGCGGATCACCCGATCGACCTGCGCCGGCGAGAGCTCGAGCATGACCTTCTCACGCTCTGGCTCCCCGGCGGCGGCTAGCTCTTGCTCGCTCGCGCGAGGGCGGGCTGCGCGAGCACGCTCTCTGCGCACGCGCCCCATCGACGGTGGCAGCTCTGTGTCCCGCAGCGCCGCCCGGTCGAGACCTCCGGCACGGTGCCCGTTGGCGCCGTGCGCTAGCCGCGGCTCACTGTCGGCGTCGAGTCTCACGTAAGCCTGATCATGCAGCGGTTGAATTACGCTGACAAGTCAGGCTGTTGAATGTTCTAGGTCGTGACTGTCCAAGAAAAGATAGAAACGTCGCTTTTATTCATACCGGAGCGACCATAGGCTATCTCGCGAGATGAGCGCGAGACCAGCAGTAGACAAGCGTGCCAGAAAAGGCGCGGGCACGATGCAGTCAGCAGTGCATTGGGCGCTACTGGGTCTAGTCATTGAGCGCCCCAGCTACGGCTATGAGCTGGCGAATAGATTCGAACAGGCATACGACGGCATGCTGCAGTTGAGCGGGTTCTCCTATGTATATACAGCACTCGACACGCTCCAGTGTCGGGGAATGATTGAAGAGATCTCCGGTACCCGTAGCGGCCGCCAGCCGAAGCCGCGCTACCGCGCCACAGCTGAGGGCATCCGTAGCTACCAGGATCGCCTGATCACGCAGATGCGGGAGGACTTCCGTCGCTCACGGCTGTTCGCTCGCCAGCTAGCAGTGTTCGCGCATGAGCCGGAGATGGCGTTGGATGTGATTGAGCGCTACGGGCAAGCGTGTTTGGAAGAGGCCGGCGATACGCCGGTGCTCGCCCCTGGCGGAGCATGCGCTGATCCGGTGTCGGGGCTGGCTGCTCGACTTGTTTCCGAGGAGCGAAGATTGGCAATGGCAGCAAGATTGCCGTGGATCGACTATGCCCGCCGCGAGTTTAAGGCTCTGGTGGTAGGCAGGAGCCAGCCGCGATGAGCATGCTCGAACTGGAGCATGTCAGCAAGTCCTACGGCCGGCTGGGCGAGCATGTCGCACTTCGGAATGTTTCGCTCTGCATCGAGGCTGGGGAGATGGTCGTCGTCTGGGGCATGCGCCGCTCCGGCCGCTCGACCCTGTTGCGTATCGCCGGTGGTATCGAGCAACCCGACTCTGGCGTGGCGCGTTTCGACGGGCATCAGCTCGGTGATTGTCCGGGTGAGCCACTTGGCGACGGCATTGGCTATGTCCGTAAGGGGTTCTCACCAAGCGAAGGTCAACTCATTATCGATCACTTGGTGATCGGGCTGATCGCACGCGGAGTACCGCTATCACTAGCGGCTAGCCGGGCGCGCGCGGCACTCGAGCGGACCGAGATGCTCCACTGCGCCACGCTACGGCCGACTGAGCTGGATTGCGCGGAAGCAGTACGTGCGGCGATTGCCCGGGCGCTCGCGTTCTCGCCGAAGCTGTTGCTCATTGACGAGCCGACCATCGGTGTGGATCTGCTCGCGCGCGATGGCATTCTTCTATTGCTGCAGTCGCTAGCCAAGGAGGGCATGGCAATACTCACAAGCACCGGCGAGTCCACAGATCTTTCCGGAGCACGCGCGCTGACGCTGAGCGAAGGCGAGCTATATGGGCAGGTGACTCGCGAGCTCGGCACGGTCGTTCCCCTACGCCGTCGCGCATGATGCCCGGCGGACACGGGTACTGTCGCCGACTTCCCGCGAGCGCCGAGTAGAGGATCGGGTGCTCGAACTCGACTGCGTGGTCAAGCACTTTCGAGGGGTCGGCGAGGCCGTGCGCGCCGTGGACGGCGTAAGCCTGACTGTCGCGCCTGGCGAAATGCTCGCACTGCTCGGCCCAAGTGGCTCCGGCAAGACAACGCTACTCCTGCTGATCGCAGCCCTACTGCAGCCAGAGCGGGGAACGATCCGTTTCGACGGTCGCGAGCTCTCCTCACTTTCGGAGAACCAGGTGTCGGAATTCCTGCTCAAAGATGTCGGCTTCATCTACCAGAACTACCACCTGATGCCACGGGTCTCAGCCCTCGAGAACGCATCCATGAAGCTCCTGCTGGGTGGCGTCACGTTGCGCAAGGCACAGGCTCGCGCGATTCCCTGGCTTGAGCGTGTTGGTCTCGGCGATCGCTTGCACAACACTCCGGACGAGCTTTCCGGGGGTGAGCGTCAGCGCGTAGCGATTGCGCGTGCTCTGGCTGGGGAACCAAAGCTGATTCTGGCGGACGAGCCGACGGGCAACCTGGACAGCGCAAGAAGCAGAGAGATCGTTGCCCTGTTGGCCTCGATCGCGCATGAACGTGCAGCGACGGTGGTGCTCGTGACACACGACGCGGAGAGCGCCACAGTTGCGGATTGCAGTTGCACACTGCGCGATGGAAAGCTCGAGGACCGCAGCAGCATCAGCGCTCGAGCAAAGCTCGTCCCACCTACCCCGCTTGCCCCGGCGTGAGCACGCGAGAGTACTCTGAGCCACTCGAGGCTCGCCTCCTCCTGCGCCCATATGCGCTGGCGTATCTCTACGGCCGGCGCCTGCGGATTCACAGAGTTCAGGAGCTGCTTGCGGGTATTGGAGTGGCTATCGCAGTCGCACTTGTATCAGCCGCGATGATCGCCAACGAGAGTATCGAGGGGTCCGCCGCGCAGGTCATTCACACAGTGGTAGGCCCAGCCAATCTCGAGCTTCGCGCGCGAGAAGTTAACGGTCTCAACGAACGGCTGCTGGGAGAGATACAGCACATGCCGGGCGTCGCTCAGGCCGTTCCTCTGCTAGAGCAGACAGCGACGATCTTCGGACCTACTGGACGTGTCACAGTCGATCTCGCCGGCGCGGACGTTCGTCTCGGGCAGTTCAACGGCTTGGCTCGCACACTTCCCGCCGCCGCGTTCTCATCTGGGGGTATCGGGCTCACACAAACAGCCGCGGAAAAGCTTGGCATCACGAACATGAACGCCACGACCGCCCAGGTGTCAGTCGACCTACGTGGCGTGGTCTACCAACTGAAAGTAGCGGCAATTCTCGGGCACGAAGCCGCCAGTGCGCTTTCCCAATCACGCGTGGCGGTTCTGCCGCTGAGCACCCTGCAACGTCTCGCAGGGTTGCAAGGCCGCCTGACTCGGATCCTGATCGAGACGAAGCGAGGCCAACAGGCGAAAGTGCGCGCTGAGTTGCGCAGGCTGGCCGGCGGGCGCCTTACGGTCGCGCCTGCAGACATCGACATAGCGCTGCTTCGCCAAGCGTTGCGGCCAAGCGATCAAGCGAGCGGCTTCTTCGCCGCGATCAGTGGCCTGCTGGGGCTGCTGTTTGCGTTCAACGCAATGCTGCTCACGGTCCCCGAGCGAAGACAGGCGATCGCCGACCTTCGTCTGATCGGCGCCAAGCGTGCGGTGATCGTGCAGATGGTCATCTTCCAGTCTCTGTGTTTGGGCATCGTCGCTTCCATCGTCGGCCTGCTCGCTGGTTATGCCCTGGCACTAGGCTTCTTCCACCAGTCCTCTGGCTATCTAGCTGAGGCCTTCACCCTCGGCACTAGCACTGTGGTGGGAGTACAGCCGCTGCTCGTCGGCCTGGCGGGCGGTGTCGTCGCGACGCTGCTGGCCTCCGCGGTACCGCTGCTCGATCTACGCCGCGAGCGGGCGCTGGACGCGGTCTATTACGAGACGGCGTCACCTGGTAATGCGCTCGGCAACGGAACGCAGGTAAGGCTTGCGTTTGCCGCCGGCGCGCTGCTTGTCGTGACGACCGTTATGTTCGAGCTACGACCGGCATTGGCGCTCGTGGCGACGGGCCTGCTGGCGCTGGCAACTGTGCTCGCGGTCCCGCTGGTGTTTGCCGGTGTGCTCCGCGCCGGCGCGGTCCTAGCGGCACGCTATGAAAGACTGACCACGCTGCAGGTGGCTCTCACCTCGTTGAAGGCGACACCCGTGCGCTCGCTCGCGCTTGCCGCGACCGGCGCTGTGGCCATTTTTGGCGGTATCGCACTGGGGGGCTCGCGCGAGGACCTGTTGCGCGGCATCGGCAGTTTCGCTCACAACTATGCGGCCGACGCGGAATTGCTGGTCGCCAATCCAGGTGACAACCAGGCGACCGTCGAGCTCACACCTGACCGCGGTGTGACGGCGTCACGGATCGCTCGTCTACCCGGCGTTGCAAGTGTCAGCCCCTTCCAGGGCGGATTTCTAGAACTTGGCAAACGACGCGTTTGGATGATCGCACGACCCGCAAGCGCCGATGAGCACGTGCTGCGTAGCCAACTCGTCGATGGCAACGCGAGCACGGCACTGGAACGCTTGGGTAGCAGCGAGTGGATTGTGCTCTCCAAGCAGATCGCCGAGGAATATCGCGTTGGCATTGGCGAGCGGATCACGTTGCCCACGCCGAGCGGTGAGATCCCGTTCCGAGTGGCCGCGACGACCACTAACCTCGCATGGAGCCCTGGCGTGATCTTCATCGGCGCCGCCAACTACAGCCGCTTTTGGAAAACGACAACGCCAACGGCTATCGGCGTACGGCTAGCGCCGGGAGCCAATGTCGATCGCACACGCGCAAAGATCGCGCGCGCACTCGGGCCTGGCGTGGAAGTTTCGACCGCGCCGACGCGCCAAGCCCGCATCGACAGTCTCACACGAGAAGGGCTCAGTCGACTTGGGGAGATATCCACGCTACTCGTAATCGCAGCAATACTCGCGATGGCCGCGGCGCTGGGATCGAGCGTCTGGCAACGCCGCCCGACGCTTGCAGCAATGCGTCTGGCAGGTGTGAGCGGGCCACGACTTCGACAGATCCTCCTAACAGAATCGCTATTGATGCTGAGCGCGGGCTGTGTGACCGGCGCCGTGGCCGGGACCTACGGCCAGGCAGTGATCGATCGGTACCTGATGCACGTGACGGGCTTTCCCGTTGCGAGCTTGGCGGCAAACGCTCGTCCGCTCGTGATCCTTGCGCTGGTGATTACGATCGTCTTGTTGATTGCTGCGTTGCCCACGTGGTCCGCTTCACGTGTCCCGCCCGCACTTGCCCTCAATGACCACTAACTCACCGCGCCTGCGCGGAGCCCGGGCGCTCACAACCGCGCCCGGGCACTCGCTGTTACCACCCTCAATTGCTAGTGCATATGCGGATCGATGAATACATCGTCGATCTGCGAGGTGCCCGTAAGCGCGGTGAAACGAAGCGCCGCCTCTGCGGTACCGCCAGATAGCAGGCCGGTGACAACTGAGCCGGTGAGCATCGGCAACGTGGGCTGCCATTTACCACTCAGAGCTACGACACCTAGCGGCAGCGCGACTGTTCCGAGCGGGGTTCGGTACACAACCTGGACCACGATGCTCGCCAACAGCGTGTCGTTGTGTGCGAAGAAGCGGAAAGTCGGGTAGGCAGCATCGACGCAGGTGAAGGGGGATTGTGCAGAGGAACCAGCTGACAGGTTCAGCGCGTATGAGCCGACCCGGCCAGTAATGCCGTAAGGCTCGCTGCCCGCGGAACGCTCGGCTCCCGCGCTCAGGCTCCAACCTTCGAGAGACCCCTCGAAATCCCCGCCGGGGACGAGCTCATAGCTGCTGGAGTCCCCCCATTTGGCAAACGGCTGCGAGAGCGCTGATTCATTGCAGGCGCTGGTGCTGATCAGCGCTGCCTGCGCGGGCGCAGAGGAAAACAGAGCGATGACGATGCTCGCGAGCACGCCGGTGAGACCGATCGTGTAAGCCCGACGGTGAGCGTTGTGGAACAGACGAGATAGTGACGGCATGGGCAACACGAGCCTCCTTGCGTAGGCTGGCGGCTGAGCCGTCTCGCGGACGAGACCTCTGGCTTTGCGTCCCCACCTCGCGGCGGGTTTGCCCTTTTCAGTCTGGTGGTTATCCGAGCGGGAATGCAGCATGCAGCATCGCCTCGGCTTTGCAAAGGCATCCGGACACTTGTTCGAGCGCGAGCGACGAACTAACCCATTTCGTCCCAATGGTCGGGATTTGGCGCCAATTGCAGCGGTTATTTGTCGAATTCCTTTGCTCTGGAGCGGGTTGTGACGATACGCGCAGAAACCAATGTCTGCCCAACCCTTCACCGAATCGGAGCGGCTGCGCGCATCCTTCGCCGGGCGCGAGCAGCGGATGCTGAACGCTGAGCGTCGCTCCGCCCTGATCGTCGGCGGTAGCTTTCTCGTGGCCGCATTGACGCTGGCACTACTCGGGCATGACCAGCACTCTCTCTCGCTGCCCGTCGCGGCGCTCTATGTGCTTGGTGTCGCAGCCGCCAGCAAGGTCCGCTTCGAGATCGGCGCCGGATTCACTGTGCCCACGCAAGCAGTGTTCGTGCCAATGCTGTTCGCGCTTCCTGCCCCACTAGTCCCCCTGTTGGTGGCCTGCGCGCTCGCGCTCGCACTCGTACCGTCGATCCTCCTCGGACGCGCGGCTGTCAGTCGTCTTTTGACGGTGCCCGGCAACAGCTGGTTCGCGTTCGGGCCATCGCTGGTACTGGTGTTGGCAAACGATCATCGCCCAGCCGGGCACTGGGGCGTGCTGGTCCTCGCGCTGCTGGCCCAATGCGCGTGCGATGCCGGCTCAAGCGCGGTGTGGGAACGGCTGCGTGGCGGCCTGAGCCTAGAGGAGCTCGCCACCGAGTTGCGGCATGTCTATCTGATCGACCTGACACTCGCGCCGCTGGGCCTAGTCGTTGCCATTGCCGCTGTCAAACATCCTTGGGCGATCGTGTTGATCGCCCCTTTGTTCGGCGTGCTGCGGTGGTTCTCGAAAGAGCGGCGAGCCCGGCTCGACCAGCTGATCGAGCTCAACGACGCCTATCGCGGCACGGCCCTTTTGCTGGGTGACGTGGTCGAGGCGGATGACACCTACACGGGCGAGCACTGCAAGGACGTGGTACACTTGGCGCTGGACGTGGCGCGCGAGATGCAACTGGGCGTCGAGCAGCAGCGCACCGTTGAGTTTGGGGCACTGCTGCACGACATCGGCAAGATCGCCGTGCCGAAGGCGATCGTCAACAAGCCGGGCAAGCTCGACGCCCACGAGTGGGACATCATCAAGACCCACACCGTTGAGGGCCAGCGGATGCTCGAGCGCGTTGGCGGCTTCATGGGTAAGGTCGGCTGGATTGTGCGCTCCCATCACGAGCGCTGGGACGGCGGTGGCTATCCCGACGGCCTAAAGGGCGAAGACATCGCGATCGAGGCGCGGATCATCTCCTGCTGTGATGCGTTCAACGCGATGACGACCACCCGGCCTTATCGCAAGGCCATGCCCGTCGCGGCCGCGCTCGTCGAGTTGGCGAAGCACGCGGGAACCCAGTTCGACCCGCAGGTGGTAGACGCGCTGAGCAGCGTGATCGCCCGCACCACGCATGAGACCCGTGCCACGGCGCACACCAGCGCTCTCGCTACAGCGCTCACTGACGCTTGAGGCACGCTAGGTCGGCTTGGCCGTTACAGACGTATTAGCTTAACTACGACAAGTGGTTAAGTGCTGATGGATGAATGCCGATTGGCTGAATTAATGCCAACGGGTCTCCCCTCTTCGCCGACAGACGAGCTCTGCCGCCTCGGGCAGGCGATCAATGCGCGCACGAACGACGTCGTCGCGGCGATGATCGCGCGCACGGAGAGCTCGGACTGCCGGCTCGAGGCTGCGGTCGAGGACCGCTTTGCCCGCGTGGGCGCCGTCTCCACGGTGGCAGTTGCACGCTGGATGTCTGGTGAGGGGCCTGACGTCGCCCGCGAGGTGGGCAAGGAGGCATGGCAGATCTTTGGCCAGCTCGCCTCCCAGCGAGCGGCTCCGTTGAATGAGGTGACCAAGCGTTGCCTGCGCTGGGCCGATGCCGCACGCGAGGTGATGCTCGAATGTGCCGCGGAGCTGCAACTCCCTGCCGATGTTCTGGCTGAGGGTTTGGCCATGCTCCAACGCAGCCTCAACGTCACGCTCGTACGGATGTGCGAGTCCTTCGAGGCGGCGCGCCAAACGGCTGACGAAGAGCTGGCACGACGTCAGCGCGAGCTGGCGTTTTTGGCTACCCATGATGAGCTGACGGGGCTTCCGAACCGCACTCTGATCCTCGACCGTGTCGCGCAGTTGCTGTTGCGGGCACGGCGCGAGAAGACGCCCATCGCGGCCCTGTTCATCGACCTGGACAACTTCAAGGCGATCAACGACACGCTTGGGCATGCCGCGGGGGACGAGCTGCTGCGAGCGGTGGCTTCTCGGCTGAGCGCTGTCGTGCGCGAAAGCGACGCGGTGGGACGGCTCGGCGGCGACGAGTTCGTGGTGATTGCAAGTGGCATCTCGTTCGCCTCGGGACCGGAGCTGATCGCAGAACGGCTGCTGGAAGCGCTTGATCAGCCGTTCAAGCTCGAGGGCACGGGTGACGCAACGCTGAAGGTCACAGCGAGCATTGGCGTCGCCGCGGGCGACCGCGACTGTGCTGATGAACTACTTCGCGACGCTGACATCGCGATGTATCAAGCCAAGTGGGACGGCCGCCACCGCTATGTGCTGTTCGAGTCGGGGATGCAGACTGCTGTGCAAACGAGGATGGAACTCGAGATGGATCTGCGCGTTGCCCTGGACCGCGACGAGTTCTTCCTCGTCTACCAACCGACCTTCAATCTCAAGGACATGAGTCCAACGGGAATGGAGGCGCTGCTGCGCTGGAGGAGCCCGACGCGCGACGTGGTGCAACCCAACGATTTCGTCCCGCTACTGGAGGAGACGGGCTTGATCGTTGACATCGGCCGCTGGGTCTTGCGTGAGGCCTGCCTGCAAGCCGTCCGCTGGCGCGAAGCAGATCACCCGATAGGGGTGGCTGTGAACGTCTCGGCGCGACAGCTAGACAGCGACGAGTTCGTAGACGACGTCCGGGGCATCCTGCAAGAGACCGGGCTCGAGGCCGACTCGCTGACGATCGAGATCACCGAGACCGCGTTGATGCGCGACATCGAACAGACCGCCGCGCGCCTTGCCACCGTCAAGGAGCTGGGCGTACGCATCGCAATTGACGACTTCGGCACCGGCTACTCCTCGATGGCGCATCTCCAGCGTTTCTCCGTCGATGCGCTCAAGATCGACCGCTCGTTCATCACGCAGATGACTCACAACCAGGAGGGTGAGACGATCCTGCGCACGCTCGTGCAACTCGGTAAGGCGCTTTCGATCGAGACGCTGGCCGAGGGCATCGAGCAGGCACATGAGCTGAGCCTGCTGCAGGGCGAGCTTTGCGACAGCGGCCAGGGCTTTCTGTTCGCCCGACCGCTGGAAGTCGCCGATGCCGCAAGCTTCCTCGGGGAGTGGTCGAAGGGCAAGGCGCTCGCGAGCACCTAGAACCCGCGATCTCGCCGCACTACAGTGCACGCACGCTGAGATCCGATAAGGGGAGCATGGCCGTAACGACGTACGAAGCTATGGGAGAGCAGGTGCCGGCGCCGAGCCTGGTGGGCCCTCGTGGGCACCCGGCGCGTGTGTGGCGCTCTCCGAGCGATCAGCCGAGCTGGGCGCGCCCGATTCTGCTGGTGGTAGCGCTCGTGGCGGGTTTGGCATACGCGTGGGGGTTCAATAACGCCGCCCTCGAGCCGTTCTATGGGGCTGCCGCGCGCAGCATGTCCACCAGCTGGCATGACTTTCTGTTCGGCGCGTTCGACCCCGCTGGCACGATCACGGTCGACAAGCTGCCGGGGGGGCTTTGGCTACAGGCTCTGTCGCTGAGGGTCTTTGGTTTTCACGTGTGGGCAGTCGTGCTGCCGCAGGTCATCGAGGGTGTGGTGACGGTCCTCGTGCTGTATCGCGCTGTGCGACGCATGGCCGGCCCAGTGGCAGGAATTACCGCTGCCGTGCTGCTCACGATCAGCCCGGTCACGGTCGCCCTGGGGCGAGGCAACGTCTCAGATTCGCTACTGATCATGCTCACGGTGCTCGCGGCCGACGCGACCTCGAAGGCGATCTTGGAGGGGCGTTTGCGCTCGTTGCTGCTGGCGGGACTCTGGGTCGGCTTGGCGTTTCAAGCGAAGATGCTGCAGGCGTGGCTCGTGCTGCCGGCGTTCGCAGTCGCATACGTGCTCGCAGCACACGGAAGCCTACGTCGGCGGATCGCGCACGTGACGCTTGCGGGGCTGCTCACGCTTGTGGTGTCGCTGAGCTGGATGTCGGCCGTTTCGCTGGTGCCGCAGCACAGTCGCCCGTATGTCGACGGGTCGCGCAACGACTCGCTGTTCAGCCAGGTGTTCGAATACAACGGCATCACGCGCCTCGGCCCGATCAAACTCGGCTCGCCTGTCCAGGCAGCGGCGTTCGTCGGCAAGCTCGTCAACTCCGGCGAGACGCTCAACTCCAACTCTGCCGACATCGGCCCAGGCCTGCACCGAATGCTGCGGGGCCTATTCGCACTCGACGTCGGCTGGCTGTATCCAGCGGCGCTCATTTGCGTGGTGGGGCTGCTGCTCGCATATCGCAAGGCAGCTCGTCGCATGCCGGAGCGAGCGTGCATCGTGTTGTGGGGGCTGTGGCTGCTCGTGCTGTTCGGTCTCTTCACCGAGGGTGCCTACCTCAACTCCTACTACGTGGCCGCCCTGGCGCCGGCGATCGCGGGCGTCTGTGGTTGCGGCGTCGCGTTCGCGGCCAAGCATTGGCACGAACGACAGACACGCGCGTGGGTCACCGCCGCGGTGTTCAGCTCGATCGTCTACGGCATCTACCTGCTGCGGCACACCAGCGGCGTGCCTGGCTGGCTGGTCCCGCTGGCCGTATGTCTTGCGATTGCCGGGCCGCTGCTGACCATCCGCCAGAGCTTCTCGCTCGGGCGTCTGCGCGGCGGATCGGCACTCCCAGCGGTGCTTGCTTGCGCGATGCTGCTGCCGGCCGTCGCCTCGGCGTATGTGGTGGCCCGCCATCTTGGGCCCTTCAACGCGCCGTATGAATCGCCGGCTACCACCTCACAACAGCGTGCGTTCAAGCGCGAACGCGCCATTCTCAGCGGGCTATCGCACAGGTACCCCGCTGCGTTCGCGCTTGGCACGTACACCTCAATGCTCGCCGCGCCATACGCGCTTGCAAGCGGTCAGGAGATCCTCTCGATCGGCGGCTTTCAGGGCGGCGTGCCCTCCCCCACGCTCGCCCAACTACGAGCCGACATCGGCTCAGATCGTGTGCGTACGTTCCTAATCCCGCTCTCCCCCACCAATACCGACCCGCGGATCCTATGGATCACGAGCCACTGCCAGCAGTTCATCGGAGCATCCAGACACGACCCGATAAGGCGCGCGCTGTATGAGTGCACGCCCGCCGAGGCAGCTCACACCTAGCGAGAAACGCTAGCCGTGGCGGCGGCGCAGACAACCTATCCCTGGCAGAAAGCGACCGACCCACTTTTTTGTCTACTCGCTTTCCGTCCGTGCCGTGCCGCAGGATGCCGGGCTCTTTGACGCGCAGCCCCTCGACAACACTCCGCGCGTGGCAAAGCCGCGCGCTCGACCAGCTTGGTGACTGGCATGAGGGGCCGTTTTTGATCTCGGCTGCGCCGGGGGCCGGCAAGACGCGCCCAGCGCTCGAGCTCGCCCGCGATCTGCTCTCGCGCGGGGCTGTGAGGCGCGTGGCGGTGCTGTGCCCCACCACTCCACTCACCCGCCAGTGGGCAGCCGCAGCGGCGATCCTGGGCGTGCAGCTGCAACCGGACGCCAGCGGACCAACCCCCCCGCGTGACTTCCACGGCGTGGCGGTCACCTATGCCCGCGTCGCAAGCGACCCCAGCGGCTGGGCGAAGAAGGTCTCGGCGGACACGCTCGTGGTCGTCGATGAGGCACATCATCTCGGCGAGGACCTCGCCTGGGGCACGAGTTTTCGCCAGGCGTTCTCGGCGGCGCCACGCTGGCTGTTGCTGTCGGGCACGCCGTTTCGCTCTGACGCGACACCGATCCCGGGCGTGCGCTACGACAGCGAGGGCATGGCCGTTCCTGACGTCTCCTACACATACGCCGAAGCGGTCGCCGACGGTGTCTGCCGCCCGGTGGCGTTCGTGACCTTCGACGGAACGCTGTCCTGGCGCAGCGGCGATGACGTGATCGAGTCCTCGTTTGAGACGGTCCTGACCGCCCGCGAGGCCAGCCGCCGCTACCGCACTGCAATCTCCACGGAGCTGCCAGACGGCCTGCCGCGGATCCTGCGCGAAGCTGATGCCAAGCTGCGAATGCTTCGTACTGAAGGGCACAGCGATGCGGGCGGACTGGCGGTGGCAGCCGACTCCAGCCACGCCCGCCAGATCGCAAAGCTCCTTGGCGAAGTGACCGGCCACGCGCCCGTAGTAGTGCTCCATACCGAGACGAACGCCACCCGCAAGCTACAGAGCTTCCGAAGCTCGCGCGAGCCGTGGATCGTGGCCGTGAACATGGTCTCTGAGGGCGTTGACATCCCGAGGTTGCGCGTGGGCGTGTATGCGACCGCTGCAAAGACTCCGCTGATCTTCCGCCAGATCGTCGGGCGCTTCGTGCGCACGCTACCCAACCGTGCGGCTGAGGCGAGCTGGCTTTACTTGCCGGCCGAGCAGACACTGCGCAGCCATGCCTCCCAGGTGGAAACGGAGCTGCGTCATGTGCTGCGCCGCGAGGAGCCCGAGACAGACTGGGAGCAGCCGCCTGAGCGGCGTGCCAGCGAGCCATCTCCGTCGGCAGAGTTCGTGCCCCTGAGCGCCGAATTTGCCGACCAGATGACCCTCTTTGGCCCGCCCCAGCGTGCCCCCGCCTCAACTACCACGTCACCGCAGGCGCCCGAGCCTGAAGCTGCCCCGGTGGCGGCGTTCGAGCGCCGCGCGGCACTGCGCCAGGAGCGCAGCCGCCTGGTGGGTGAACTACACCGGCGCGATGGTCGCAGCCACCGTGAGATCAACGCCTGGCTCAACCGTGCGGTTGGCGTCGAGCGTGTCGAGGGCGCCAGCATCCAGCAGCTCGAGCGCTCGGTCGCGGCGCTCGTTCGTGAGCTGACGCGAAGCAGCCGCAGGGCCGCAGCGGGCTAGCCTCCTCAGCCGTCGGCGTTGACGCGCTCGATCAGCTCCAGGAGCACCCGCTCGGCATCCTCATTGGCTATCTGGCAGGTACCGGCTGCCTCGTGTCCGCCGCCACCATAGGAGAGCATCAGCGCGCCTACGTCCGTCTTGCTGGAGCGATCGATAATCGACTTACCCATCGCGAAGACGGTGTTCTGCTGCTTCAGTCCCCAAATCGCGTGGATCGACAGATTGCATTTGGGATGCAGCGCGTAGATCATGAAGCGGTTGGTCGGGTGGATGACTTCCTGCTCGCGCAGATCCAGCACCACGAGGTTGCCGTGGACTGTGGAGTTCTCGAGCAGCTGCGCCTGTGCCGCTACGGCGTGCTCGCGGTAGAGGTTCACCCGCTCGACCACATCTGGCATCTCGAGGATTTCCTCCACGCTGCACTCCAGGCAGGCGTCGACCAGGTCCATCATCAGCTGGTAGTTGGAGATGCGGAAGTCGCGGAAGCGACCGAGGCCGGTACGGGGGTCCATCAGGAAGCTCAGCAGGATCCAGCCGCTCGGCGTGCGGATCTCATCGAGTGAGAACAGCGCGCTGTCGGCTTTGTCCACGGCCTCCATCAACGACTCCGACACACGCGTGAATCGCTCGGCGCCGCCGAAATACTCGTAGACCACGCGGGCCGCTGAGAGGGCGCCGGGGAGAATCACGTGGTTCTCGGGCGTGTTCTGCAAGCGCAGCGTCTCACTCTCGTGGTGGTCGAAGGCGAGGCGCACGCCGGGGACATACGGAAGATTGGTGGTGATGTCGCGATCGGTGATCTCGAGCAGCCCGTCTTGCATGTCCTTCGGGTGGACGAAGCTGATCTCCTCGAGAATCCCCAGCTCCTTCAGCAAGGCAGCGCACACCAGCCCATCGAAGTCGCTGCGGGTAACAAGGCGGCACTTCTCGGTGGTACGTGTTGCCATCGAAGCTCGATTCCTTTCGCGTGAGGTTCAAAGCACACCTCGGCAGATTTCGCGCAAAACCTGAACGGCGAACGTAAAGACGGCAGGAATCGCCGCCAGTGTCGCGGATACTCTCCGGGCACGGTGAGCGACAGCACAGAGCAGCTGCAGGCCGGCCAGCTGGGCACGATCGACGTGACGGCCTCGACGATCGCCAACATCGGACCTGGGATCGACTTCTACTTCGCGTTCGGTGTAATAGCCGTCACGGCCGGCATCGCGGCGCCGCTGACGATCCTCGCCGCGGGCGTAGCGGTCGCGCTGCTCGCGCTGACGGTGGCCGAGTTCACCAAGGCCGAGCCCTCGGCGGGTAGCTTCATCACCTACGTCGAGACCTCATTGGGGGCGCGCGCAGGCGTCGTCGTGGCTGTGCTCGTGGCGGTCGGATACACGGTTGCGATCGCGGGCGTGTTCACCATGTCCGGCGGCATGGTGTCGTTGACGCTCGCCCACTACACGTCGTGGCAGCCACCGTGGGAGCCGCTGACGCTCGTGCTGACCGTGGGCGCCGTCTGCTTGACCGCCCGCGGCGTCAAGCTCTCTACCACGGCTGTGGGCTTGGCTGTGCTCGTGCAGGTGGCGATCATGGTGCTCGTCTGCGTGATCGTCCTCGTCGACCGACGTGCCCACCTGTCCTCCACGCCGTTTTCTTGGGCTCACGTCAAAGACGGCCTGACAGGGCTGTCCGCCGGCTTCCCACTGGCCCTATACATGCTGATCGGCTGGGAAAACGGCCCGGCACTCGCCGAGGAGGCCCGCGATCCAAAGCGCACCATCCCGAGAGCCCTCTACATCTCGATCGCAACGGGTACGGCTCTGTTCGTACTCTTCGCGTACGCCACCATCACCGGCTTCCACTATGACGTTGCGTCAGTCGGCCGCGCATCTGTCCCATTCCTGAGCATCTCCGACCGCTATCTCGGTGCTGGCGCTGTCCTGGCCTGGGGCGCTGGAATCGTCTCGGTGCTCGCGACGCTTGTCGCCGGCGTGAACTCCCAGGCGCGCATGCTCTTCGATGGCGGCAGATCGGGGCTGCTCCCTTCACAGCTCGGCCGTCTGCGCCCTTCGAGCGACGCGCCGGTGAATGCTTTGGCGACGATGGCAGCGGTCGGGTTGGGACTGATCGCGATCTGGTGGCTCTCGCACCTGATCGGCTTCGACAACGGCTCGACCAACCCAGTTTCCCTGTATGCCGAGTACTCGACGATGGGCACGATCGTGATTCTGTTCGTCTATCTCCTAACCACATTGGCCCTGCCTGTGTTCATGTGGCGCCGCCACCGCCACACCTTTTCAGCGCTCCGACACGTCGCCGTCCCAGCAATGGGCGCGCTGACGCTCGTCGTCCCGTTCGTGGAGCTCTGTAAACCGGGGCAACCGGCCCCCTATGGCGTGTTCCCATACATCGCGCTGGCGATCGTCGCGATATCCGTGCTGCTGGCGTGCCTCGTCGTCCACCGCCATCCGTCCGCCGGGGTCGGCGAGGGGACCGCGTTCTCCGCGACGCCGCGCCCCGAGCAATCTCACACACCCGAGTAGTTCCCGCACTTTGCGAAGTTTCGCGTGCACTTTGGTGCAAGCAACCTTGACCGCCAAAGCTCGATTTATTTACGGTCGCTGCTTAAGGACCGTCGTCTGTCGCGAGGCTGACCCCACAAGGGGGTTTGCCTCTTTGCCTCGGACGTCGGCTCGCACGCTTGATCAGCTGCCGACTGGGTACCCAGTCGCGCCCAAATAACTTCTTCCAGGGGGAAAAGTGCCTTCACATCGCCGTTACCTGCTGATTCGGCTGCTGCTCGCGTGCGCGGCCATTACTCTTTCGTGCGGATTCTTCGCGGGCCAGGCGTTGGCCGCGGCGCCGCCATGCGCCGACCTGTACCTCGAAAACGTGTCCGTGTCGCCGACGAACCCCGTCGTGGGGATGCCGGCGACCGTCACCCTCACGGTGCACAACGGTGGCACCTGCGCGGCCGGGGGCTTCGTAACGCAGTTCAGGACCTCGCTCAAATCTCAGACCGGCCCCTCGGAATCGATCAACAGCCTCAACGCCGGCGAATCCAGGACGCTGGAACTCCCGTTCGTGTTCACGGCCGCGGGCAACTACGAGGCGGTCGTCGAAACCGACACCGGCAATGCCGTATCCGAGACAAACGAGGCGAACAACCTGGAAATCCTGTCGATCACGGTGCTGCCTCCCGGCATCAACCTGGTCCTCGAAGAATTCACGGTCAAACCCGTCGAATCCGACCCGACTGAATCGGTCGTGCAGGGCCGTCCGGCGATCGCCACGATCAAGGTCACCAACACCGGCAATGTTCCGGCAGGGGCATTCGTCGTTTCGTGGACCCCGTACGTCTTCGGGAAACCGTTGACGAAGACCGTCAGCGGCCTCGCGCCGGGCGAAAGCACGACCGTGACGATGGAATACACCTTCCCGACGGCGACGACGGTCACAGGGACCGCGCTGGCCGATTCGACGCACGTCGTCAAAGAGACCGACGAGCTCGACAACTCGAAGACGCTGAAAACCGTTGTACAGCCGCCGCTCCCGAATCTGCGGGTGGCGCGAGTGAGCGACTACCCGGCACCAGCCGGCAGCGAATCCGAGCAGGAAGTCGAAATCGAAAACAACGGCAACAGCGCCGCCGGCGACTTCGTCGTGACCTGGAAACCGGGGCTGCTCGTCGCCCAGCAGTCCCAGCAGGTCAACGGGCTCGGTGAGGGCGAACGCACGATCGTGTTCTTCACGGAGAACTTCAAAACCGCCGGCACCTACAGCGGGACCGTGACGCTCGACAGCACGCACGTGATCAAAGAGGTCAACCCCAACGAACAGACCGCGAGCACGCTGTTCGTGATCCCGGGTGCGACCGTCGATCTGACGATCACAGGCCTGACGATCGAACCCGAATACAACCGTTGCGGCTGCGATTGCAACAACTGCGACAGCGTCAAGCCGGCGTACTCGGCAAACACGATCGTCCAAGCAGTGCCGGACAGGGTCACCGTTGACGTAAAGAACCTCGGCAACAGCCCGTCGCCGAGCTTCGTGACGAGCTGGAACCCGAGCGCGAACAGCATCATCGTGCCCGGCAACCAGACGCTGACGCAGGAGTCCGGTCCGCTCGGCCCAGGCGAAGAACGCGAACTGGAATACCACTTCACGTACCCGAAGCCAGGGAACTTCCGCAGCGTCGCCGAAGTCAACGCCTTCAAAACCGTCAAAGAAACAAACGAATCGAACAACCAGAAGATCCTCAACGTGACGGTGGAACCGGCGCGCATCTACCTCGAGTTCGCGGGGCCGATCACCCCCTCGCCGAACCCGCTGCACTACAAGGAAGCCGGCACCGAGACGGTCAAAGTGATCAACTACGGGCCGATCGCCACCGGCTCGTTCGCGGTCCAGCTCGAACCCCAGGAAAAAGGCATCAAGCAGACGAAGATCGTTCCCGGCCTGAACGTCGGCGAAGAAACGACGCTCACCTACACGGTCACCTACGGCAAAGCCGGGGCCTACACGGCGACCGCGGTGATCGACCCGTTCGACCAGGTCGTCAAGGCCTTCGAACCCGTTGAAGAGAGCGAAACCATCAATGTCGCACCGGTCGACCTCGGGTTCGTCGGAGGGATCACCGTGAACCCCAACCCGATCTTCTCCAAAGAAGCGGGTACCGAGAGCGTTACGGTCCGCGACTTCGGACCCGGCGGCACTAACGGGCCCTTCTCCGTCCAGCTCGCATCCAAAGAAAAAGGCGTCAAGCAGACCAAGGTCGTCTCCGGTGGCCTCAAATCGGGCGAACAGATCACACTCACCTTCCCTGTCGAATACGGGAAGGCCGGGTCCTACACCGCCACAGCCGTGATCGACCCGTTCAACCAGGTCAACAAGACCACCACCCCCGACGAAGAGTCAGAACCCATCAACGTCGAAGCCACATCGGCGAGCTTGAACGTCAAGCTGAACAACTTTCAGGCGTTGCTGACCCCGGGCGGGTACGAAGAATGGAAAGTGATCGAGCTCGCCAAATCGAAGGGCTATACGTGCACGTTCGAATTCGAAGACGCCGGCAAAAAGATCTTCGACAAGACGCTCGAAAACATCGGCTGCGATGAAACCGGTGAACAGTACGAAGAAAACGAAATCGAAAACTATCCCTCGCCGGTGCTTCCGGCGAACCTCCACCTGAACGTCACGACCGAAGAAGGCGGCCCCGCCATCGCGGCCTCGGTCGCGCTCACGCTCGACAAGAACATTTTCGGTGACATCGTCAACTTCGGGTTGCCTGGGTTCACCACGTTCATAACGACGCCGAGCGAATACCTGCACCCGAGCGGGCCGAAGACCGTCGAAGGCACGGGCTGCGCCGAATCGAACAAAACCGAAGTCAACAAAGGCCACTGCTACAACGCTGAATACGAACTCGAACTGCTCTCGCACGTCGGTATGGCGGCGGTGCAGCAGCAAACGCTCGCGGCAGTGCCGCAGCAAACGCTCGCGAGCGACGAGAGCTCGGTCAACCAGAGCGCTTCTGAGATCGGCTCGCTGTGGCGTGAAGCGGGTGCCGATGCGGCCAAGCTGAGTGACAAACACGATCTGCGCGTGCACCTCACCCAACGCAAGCGCTAGGAGCGTGGGCGTTGGAACCCGGATCGGCGCGGTCTTTACTGCACGATCCGGGTTAGCGCCCCGTGCGGCGGTGCGAGACGAGCGCCGTAGGCGAATGCAGCAAAAGCTGCGCCGGCATCTCCGTGCAGGCTCCATCGCGCTCGCTCTGTTTGCCCTGGTGGCGACATTCGGCGCACCGCGGGCGCACGCCGAAGAATTCGAACAGGAACGTCAGCATGCGTTGGCGCTCGGCCTGAAAGCCTATGAATACGGGCAGCCGCTGCTCGACAGCGAACGTATCTACAGGACCGCCACGAGCGTCACCGTCCCCGATCACCTCGGGGACGCACCGGTCAACCAGTTCTCACACTTTCTCGAACTGGCAACCGAACGACACGGCGTTGTCGCCCCTAACGTCGACACGCTGTACTCGACCGCCTGGCTGGACCTAACAGCCCAGCCAATCGTCCTGCATGTACCCGAAAGCGGCCGTTTCAACGTTGTGCAACTGTTGTCCCCCTATACGGAGGACTTCAGCAACATTGGCAGCGGCGCTTCCGGCCTGCTGGCGCCGGGTGACTACGTGATCGCCGGCCCCACCCAACTCGTCGGTCGGGAAACGAGCTCGGGGCTAAAGGTCATCCATTCTCTCTATGCACGAGTGTGGATCATCGCGCGCACGCTTGCCATGAGCCACGAAGACCTCACCAACGCGCTCGCCCTACAGGAATCGACCAAGCTCGTGCCCATGAACAAGTGGAGCTCAGAAGGGCTTGGGTATAAGCCAGCCCAGCCGACGACGCTCATCACCTCACCGTGGCCCTACACGATTCCAGGCGCTGCTGGGCTGTTCCCGCTGAGCTATTGGGCAGCACTCGGCCGCGCGCTGAAGCAGTTCCCACCCCCAGTCGCCGACAAACCGCTGCTCGAACAACTCGCCAAGCTCAACATCGGACCCGGACTAAGTCCGACGACGGCAAACAGCAGCGAAGGCACCCTCGCTGGCCTGATTGAAGCTGTCAACCTCGGCCCAAGCCAGGTCACTGGGGATATCGAAGCCCAACTTAACGAAGGTTTCACCGCCCACAACGGATGGCTGGTCGGCGACCTAGGCAACTACTCGACGAACTACGAGTTGCGCGTCATCACAGACCGGCTCGGCATCGGCGCTCTCACACCCAACGTCTCGGTCTACATGGCCGCGCTCACAGATCGCACGGGCGCGGAGCTCACGGGCGGCGTGAGCCGCTATGTCGCACACTTCCCCGCGAGTGACTTCCCGATGCCAGTGCAGGGCGCCTGGTCGATCACGATGTACAAAGCGAACGGCCGCTTTGTGGAGAACGCACTCAACCGCTTTGCACTCGGCGACCGCTCCAACCTCCACTTCAACCCCGACGGCTCACTCGACATCTATCTCCAGGCCACGCAACCAAGCAGTGAAACGCAACGGGAAAACTGGCTGCCGGCTCCGATCGGCAGCTTCCAGCTGGTGATGCGCCTCTACGGACTCACCGAAACAGCCATTCCAGGCATCCTCGACGGCGGGGAAGGACCCTGGCAGCCGCCGACAGTACAGCGGTGCCTACTGAGCGGCAAGACCACCGCGGGCTGGGTCTGCGCGCGGTAGCAGTGCCAACCGGGGACCC
>DATBYJ010000124.1:0-37783 GCA_036513795.1 Solirubrobacteraceae bacterium
GCAGCAGCTCGATCAGCGCTGCGCCGCCCAAGCCCGCCCCCAAGCCCACCAGCACCACCAGCATCCAGAACCGTGGGCCGTACGAGGCCACGATCCCACGGCCTGGCACGTTCGGTTGAGGGGTCGGTCTGATCACTCGCGCACCAGTCTGACGGTGGGGGTGGTTGGTGCGGGGAACGGCGTGTTACCGCACCTCGGGGCTGAGGTTTGCGGTTCGTCGGGCGCGAGTAGAGTGCGCATACCGTCCCAAGCGATTCCTAGTCTCGGTTAATGGTCAGTACACCGGAGGAACTTGCCGTCGATCTTTCGCGTGCGTCGCTGCAGGCGCAGGAGCGGACGGAGAATCAGCTTCGGGAAAAGGCGACCACGGTGCTTTCGGCGGCGTCTATTGTGGTGCCGATTGCTGCGCTAGGGGTTGGCCGCGGTCCCGCAGGGGCGGCCATCCCATTAGGCGCGGCTGCCGTTGCGTACTTCTTGTGCGCTCGAGCATGCGGTGCTGCGCCTTTCCCGCAACACGTGCGCGCCGGGCTCCTTGGTAGTGAGCTGCTTGAGGTGGCTACGACCGACGGAGCTGATCTGCGCCAGATGCAGTCATCGGCTGCTGTTTACATGGACGAGAGCTATCGGCACAACCACGCCATTCTCGAAGCTTCGGCCATTCGCGTCCGCGACGCCATCGTGATGCTCACGGTTGAGATTCTCGCTTTGGTTGTGGCCCTAGCGATTACAATTGTTAGTTGATATGCCTGATAAGCCCTCCTCACCCAAGCCAGGTCCGCCGAGCCCGATGCCCAAAGAGGCGCCGCCAAACGTAATTGCCCCCCGGATCCGCGGGGCGCGTCCCAATCGCTGACGCAAAGGGCAGGCGGCCTCGCCCCCAAACTGGCCACGCAGCCAGTATCATCACGCGCACCATCCGGCGGGCAAATCTTGGAGGTTTGAAATGGCGACGATCGGACGCGACATTGAGACGGTGGAACTCACTGAGGAACAGCTCTGGGTCGACGGCCCGCCATACGAGACGTTCAAGGAGATGCGCGGCAAGTGCCCCATCCATTGGACCGAGAGCTTTGAACTGTTCCCCGAGGAGGCCGGCTTCTGGTCGGTGACCACCGCCGATGACGTCCACACCGTCAGCCGCGATTGGCAGACCTACTCATCTGAAGCCGGCGGCGTGCTCGTCGCCGCGGCCGGCTTCCCCATCGAGCTCGCCCGCGCGATGTTCATCGGCATGGACCCGCCCAAGCACGACCGCCTGAAGGCACTCTTCCAGGCAGGCTTCACCCCCAGGCGCATCGCCGCCCACGAGGACGCCATCAGGGCGATCGCCGTCAAGGTGCTCGACCAACTCGACGGCCGCGAGAGCTGCGACCTGGTCAGCGACGTTGCGCAGCCGATCGTCTCGCGTGTGATCGGCAGCTTCATGGGCATCTCCCAGGAGGACGACGCGATCTGGGCCCGGCTGATGAACTCGACGCTCGGTGCGGCCGATCCCGACCTGAACCCGGACGGCTTCGAGGGCGCGCTCGAGAAAGACCTCCCGGAGATCTTCGAGCGCTGCCGTCAGTTGATCGCCGCGCGCCAGGAGAACCCCACCGAGGATCTCACCAGCGTGCTCGTGCACTCAGAGGTCGACGGCCAGAAACTCGAGGAACACGAGATCGTGATGGGCTTCTTCCTGCTGATGGCAGCAGGTAACGACAGCACCAAGGCGACCTACTGCAGCGGCATGCGCGCGCTGCTCGAAGACCGTGAGCAGATGCAACTGCTGATCGATGACCCTTCCCTGATCCCCGACGCGGTCGAGGAGTCATTGCGGATGTTCCCCGCGTTCGCGCACTTCCGTCGCACCGCCACATGCGACACCGAGCTAAACGGACAGAAGATCAAAGAGGGGGAGAAGGTGGTCATGTGGTACGTCTCCTCCAACCGCGACGAGACGCGGTTCGATGACCCCGACCGCTTTGACCTGCGCCGTAAAGCCGAGCATCAGGCGTTCGGCGCCGGCGGCCGGCACTTCTGTCTCGGTACCGCCCTCGCCCGCCTGGAGCTGAAGGTGATGATCGAGGAGACGCTCAAGCGCTTCCCCACGATCCAGCTCGACGGCAAGCCGGCCGCGGCCCAATCGCTGTTCCTCAACCAGCTCAAGACGCTGCCCGTGAAGCTCGGGCCGCGCGCCGCCGCATGAACGAACTCGTGTGACGGATACCTGCCCCCACGCGTAGTAGGGGTAGTGAGTACCGCTTTCGATGACAGCGCGTTCGATGTGCTCTTTCGCGAGTGCGCAAGCGACGTGCACGCGTACGCCATCTCCCTGCTCGGCGACCGCTCTGCCGCTGAGGACGTAACCGCACTGGCGTTCGAGCGCGTATATCGCTCGCGCGCCCGTTTGGACCGCGGGCGCGGAACTCCCCGGGCATGGCTGTTTGCCGTCGCCCGCAATGCAGCTCTCGACGAGCTGCGTCGTCGCCGGCGCAATCCCAACTTCGACCTCGACGAAGACCGCTGGGGCGATCTGCGCTCCGAGGAGGAGCTGGAGCAGGTCGAGCGCCGCGCGACCGTACGCGACGCGCTCGCTTGTCTGCCGTTGCGCGAGCGCGAGCTTGTGCTGCTCAAGTTCCATGGCCAGCTCTCCAACAGCGAGCTCGGCCGGGCGCTTGGCATCAGCGAGTCAAACGCCGGCACGCGCTTGCATCGGGTGCTCACACACCTGCGTGAGCACTGCCTGGAGCTCGACCAAAAGGAGGTCGCATGAGAATCGTTCCCTTCCCCAGGCATGACGATGAGAGCGTCGAGCAGGCCTGGCTCATCGAGCTCGAGTCTGCCCTCAACGGCGATGCAGACGGCCCCGCGGCAGACTCCTGGCGTGAGCTGCGCGACGACGTGCGCGCGCTCGCGCCCCCGATCGCGCCCGACTTCGAGCAGCGACTCCGGGCGCAGATCGCTGCGCGTGGTGTCCGGCGGTGGGTACCGAGGCTCAGGGTGCGCCCACCTGCTCGCCCCGCGATCGCTGCGATCGCTTGCGTTCTGTGCGCGGCGTTGGTGGCGCTCGTGGTCGTCGCGCCTTGGCGCAGTGCCCAGGGATCACGAGAAGCCACTGCTCAGTCTGGCCAGGTGGACGAGCTGGGCACGTCGGGGCCCATCACCAGCTCCCCTTCCGCGGCTGCCGGCTCGCCCGTGGCCAAACACAGAGCAGCCGAGCAAGTGTCGCCGTCGGCGAGCACCGCAGTGGGGTCTTCCTCGAGCGAGTCTTCCTCTGCGGAACCTTCCTCCAACGCACCCGCCTTCGCACCCGGGCGCGTGCAGCAGCTGGGGGCCAGCGTCACGCTGGCCGTCGCGCCCACCGACGTGCAGCAAACGGCCGATCGCGTGTCTCGCCTGGTCGTGCATGACGGTGGCTTCGTACAGAGCTCCCACGTGCAGGTGCAGCAGGGGAGCGCAGGCGAAGCCAACCTGATGCTGAAGCTGCCGAGCGAAAAGCTCAACGCTGCGCTTGCCTCGCTTGAACAGATCGCGCCCGTGCGCGAGGAGAGCCAGTCGCTCCAGGACATCACCAACACCTACAACGCGGCGCGTCAGCGGCTGAGTGATGTCGAAGCCGAACGTCGGGCGCTGCTGCACGCGCTGGCTGACGCCACCACCGAAGGCCAAATCGACAGCCTGCGTGAACGGCTCGCGCAGTCACGCAATGCGCTCGGCGGCGCGCATTCGGCGCTCGCTGCCGTCTCGCGACGCGCGAGCACTGCGGAAGTGGAAGTGAGCGTGATCGGCAACGCTCACGCACCGAGCGAAGGCTTGACACTGCATCGCGGGCTCCATGATGCCGGCCGCGTGCTCACATTGGTGCTCGTCGTGCTGTTGATTGCCGCCACCGTTCTGATTCCGCTAGCTCTGGTGCTCCTCGCGCTGGTGCTCGCCGGTCGTGCGTGGCGCCGTCACCGGCGCGAGCAAGCGCTCGATACGCAGTGAGGGTTGGCGCGTCGGGGAGCCCTCGACCGTCGGTGGCGGTGTTAGCTTGTGCTCGTGTCCGATCAGCGCACCGGTGAGGGGGAGCGCCTCAGTCAAGGGTTCATTGCTCCACGCACCCAGCACCTGCTCGCGCTCGAGTTCGGCTCAAAGGCCCAGTTCGACGATCCCAGCCAGGAGTGGCGCCGGCTGTTCTCCGAGCTGCTCGGCACGTTCATGCTGGTGCTCGTCGCCGCCGGCGGCGGGATACTCCACGGCAAGGGCCAGATCAGCTTGACCGCAGCTGTGGTTGCACCCGGGCTGATGGTCATGGCGATCATCCTGTTTATGGGGGCCATCTCGGGCGCACACCTCAATCCAGCGGTCTCGCTCGCGTTTGCCCTGCGCCGAGACTTCCCCTGGAAGCGTCTGCCCGGCTACGTGCTCGCTCAGTTGATCGGCGCTACCCTCGCCTGCCTCTTCCTCTATGCGGTGTTCGGCAACTCTCAGCACCTCGGCGCCACGTTGCCCGGATCTGGTTACGCGGGTTGGCAGGCGCTACTGATGGAGGTCGTCCTCACCGCCGTGCTCGTCAGCGTGATCCTCGGGACCGCCTCCGCCGCCCAGAACGTTGGTCGTGTGGCGGCGCTTGGCGTCGGTGGCTACATCGCGCTCGCCGGCCTGTGGTCAGCGCCGGTGAGCGGCACCTCGATGAATCCCGTGCGCTCCTTCGGTCCCGCCCTCGTGAGCGGTGACTTCAGCAGCTACTGGGTGTATGTGCTCGGGCCGCTGGCCGGCGCATGCGTTGGCGTTGCTTGCGCCTATGTGCTTCGGGGTGGCGGCGGGGATCCAGTTGCTTACGCCGCCGGCTCTGGCACCCTCGGTGTTGAGCACGCGAGCGAGCCCCCGCCCAGTTGAGCAGGGTGCGCTCTAGGTCGAGGTTAACAGCGACGTTCAGACGCCTGTCTCGGCGGTGATCCGCCCAGATTTGACCGCTGCCACCAGCGCTTGGTGATCGCGCTCGTTCTGATCGGCGTACGCGTGTGAGAACTCGACGAGGGCACGATCGAAGTTGGATCCCTGACCGAGATACGCCGCGATCGCGATCCGATCCCCGCTGCGGGCGTGCGCACGAGCGAGCGTCCACCCGCACATACGACCGTATGTGACAATGCCGCTCGGGGTCATCTGCTGGATCTCCGCCGATCCCTTCTGGTCGCGCAGTTGACGGCAGTAATAGTCGCGCGGCTCACGGTCCACACCGGCCTGAAGGTGCAGCCAGCCCAAGAATATGTCGCTGCTGGCCTGCATCAGCCGCTGGCCGTTCACGACGCGCTCCCCGTGATTGTTGAGCTCGCTCGACCCGAGGAACTCCTCGAGTACGGATGCCTGTGCCTCCTTGATCTGCAGGAACAGCGGGTCTACGCCGTCGCGGCCCAGTAGCAGCGCAATCCACGCGCGCGTGCCGACGCTGCCCACGCCGACTACCTTGCGCGCAAAGTCGCAAATGCTGTACTGCTCGAGCAGCACGCGCCGATCGTGCTCGAGCGTCGCGCGGTAGGAGCGCAGCTGCTCATGCAGGGCGTCGAACATCTCCTCGCGTTCGCTGCCTTGAGCAAGATCGTCTAGCGGCACGATCAGCGGTGGGTCGGCGACGATTCGTGTGTGGCCGTCGGTGACCTGTGTCAGCTTCGAGAACGCCGACATGCTGTCGCGGGTACGTGCTTTCGCCAGCTCCTTGGTGGTTTGCGCAACCACCTTCGGGTGCAGCTGCGAGCCCAGTTCCCGAAGCGTGTCGTCGACGTCAAGGCGCGCGTACCAGACACCCAGGTTCGTCATTGAAGCAAAGCGCGCCATTGCCGTTCGATACTCCGCGACAGTGTCGCGCACTGCTTTGCGCTGATGCTTGGCGGAAAAGCCGTTCTGGCGCGCGGCGATCATCATGCTCACCGCCAGTCGCTTGACGTCCCACTCCCACGGCCCGGGGAGCGTCTCATCGAAGTCGTTGACGTCGAACACAAGCCGGCGCTCGGGTGAGGCAAACACGCCGAAGTTCGACAGGTGCGCGTCGCCGCAGCACTGCACGCCCAGCCCCGAGCGGGGCGTATTCGCCAGATCGCTCGCCATGATCAGCGCTGCGCCTCGGTAGAACGCAAACGGGGATATCAGCATACGTCCGTAGCGGATCGGCACCAGCTCGGGTATGCGCGTCCTGGCTTGACGCTGGAGCAGCTCGATCGGATCGGCACGGTCGGGCGCAGGCTCGTACACGGCGTGGGCGGAGCGTGGTGCGTGTGTGCGTGCCGCCTTGCCGCACGCCGTGCGCTCGGCGACGCTCAGATGCTCAACCGTCGAGGTGCCGCCAGCGCTATTTGTCATCCACCGACGATAGGCGCTTGCGGGCCGGCTGCCGCCGATCTTATGTGGCCGCGTGCGAGCCGCGCAGGAAGTGCGCGACCGCATCCGCTACCAGCTCGTCGACCTGCTCAGCAGCGACTATGCCCCCGGTGACCAGCGCCGCGATGCCTTGAATCGTCGCGAACAGCACGAGACCCACGCGCTCACGCTCGCCGCTGTCGAGCGCACCCTCGCGCTGGCCCTGCTCGATCAGCTCGAGCATCACCGCAAACGCGCTCTCCGCAGCCATCTGGAGCTCTCCAGATGGCTGTTGATGCTTGCCCGCGAACATCAGCTCCAGAAGTGCCGCATCGCGCGTGGCAAAGCGGATATACGCCGTCGCAGTCGCTTGCACGCGCGCCCGGAAGTCCTCGTCCGCGCCGTCCATCGCCTCGCGCAGCTCTGAGCCCAGGCGTTCAAAGCCGGCGATCGCGAGTGCGTCCAGCAGCGCTTGGCGATCGGGGAAGTGCCTGCGTGGTGCGCCGTGGCTGACGCCCACGTCGCGTGCCAGCTCACGCAGCGAAAGCTCCTGGACGCCGCGCTCGCGGACTGTCCGCTCGGCCTGCTCGAGCAGCGCCGTGCGCAGGTTGCCGTGGTGGTACGGGCGCTCACGCATGCGTTCGCAGGCTAGCGCACGAAGTTGTCGTTGACATCATTGTTGTCATAGACTACATTGTTGCTTATGACTACTTCAAACACTTCTCAGATCCCCGACATGACTGGTCGCAACGTCATCGTGACCGGCGCCAACAGCGGCATCGGCCGCGCCGCCGCCAGCGCGCTCTCCGCAGCCGGCGCTCGCGTGGTGCTTGCGGTACGCAACACCGACAAGGGCCACGCGGCTGCCGCGAGCATGCCCGGCGAAACCGATGTCCGCCAGCTCGACCTCGCGAGCCTCGCCTCTGTGCGGGAGTTCGCTGCTGCTTGGGAGGGCGACATCGACCTGTTGATCAACAACGCCGGCGTGATGGTGCCGCCGCTCACCCGCACCGCCGAGGGCTTCGAGTTGCAGTTCGGCACCAACCACCTCGGCCACTTCGCGCTCACCAACCTGCTGCTCGAGCACGTCACCGGGCGGGTCGTGACCGTGGCCTCCGGCGCGCATCGCTTCGGCAGTATCGATTTCGACGATCTCGGCTGGGAGCACAAGCCCTACAGAGCTTCACGCGCCTACGGTCAGTCGAAGCTCGCCAACCTGCTGTTCACAGCTGAGCTCCAGCGCCGGCTGACAGCCGCCGGCTCGGCCGTTCTCGCCACCGCGGCGCACCCCGGCTACGCCGACACCAACCTGCAGTTCCACAGCGGCCGCCGCACGCTCGATCTGCTCATGGGCGTCGGCAACCGCGTGTTTGCGCAGGACGAGCGTGCCGGCGCATTGCCGACGCTCTACGCCGCCGTCGCGGACGTGCCCGCCGGCAGCTACGCCGGTCCCGGTGGCTTGCTGGAAATGCGCGGCAAGCCCAAGCTCGTCGGACGCTCTAAGGCCGCCAAGGACGTCGATGTCGCACGGCGCCTGTGGGAGGTCTCAGAGGAGCTCACCGGAGTGCGCTTCCCGCTCGGTCAGTCCAGCTCTGTTGGCAGCCCGAAGCTTGCGAACACGTCGCCGAGCTTTGCCGCGTCGACAGGCTGATCAGGGAAGTGCTCGAACACCTCGCGCTCGCGCGGCTCCGCTGAGCGTGCGATGAACGCGGTCACGTCACTGACCAGCTCGCCGCGAAGGCTCAGCACGTTGAGCGCGAACGGGCGATGGCGCTGTTCCTCGGCGCTCCACGCATAGAAGCCCAGCGCCGGCTGTCCGTTGGCGAGAGTGCGCACGACCCGCCAGCGCCATGGTCCCGACAGCGGCCAGTCGATGGCCCAGCGCGCGATCGACGCGCGGCCCTCATACCAGCTGGCCAAGGGCGGCATCGTGAAGGTCGCATCCTCGGTCAGCATCGCCGCGAACGCATCCACATCGTCGCGTTCCCACGCATCCACGTAGCGGTGACGGTCGTCGCCGGGCCGTAGTCGATCGGCAGCACGCGTTTGGGCCGGCGGGCAATCTGATCCAGGCAAGTGTTCGTGGCGATCGTGTAAAGCCATGAGCGCAGCGAGCTGCCCGGCATCGTCGAGTGCCCGACAGAGCGCCCGCTGTGGCTGCCCTATGTGGAGGTCTCCGACATCGGCCGCGCGATCGACCATGCGCGGCTCCTGGGTGCATCCGTTTTGCTCGATCGGCGTGAGGGTCCCGCCGGCTGGCGCGGCGTGGTGCGCAGCGCCGCCGGTGGCGAGGTAGCGTTCTGGCAGCCCAAGCGCTGAGTTCTCGATACGACCGATGAGTTCGTCGATGACAGGCGGTCTGAAGTTGCATAGCCCGAGCAATCGAACTAATCAGGAGGATCCCATGACCGACATAGACACCCAGACTGGTACCGGTATCACGCAGGTGGGAACGGTGATGGTGCCCGTCAGCGATCAGGATAAGGCGATCTCGTTCTTCGTCGAGACGCTTGGTTTCGAGAAGCGCGCCGACACACCCTTCGGCCATGGTGAACGCTGGGTGGAAGTCGCGCCCGCTGGCGCCGCCACGACGCTCGCGCTTGTGCTGCCGCGCGAAGGCGAAGCTGTGGGGATCGAGACGCGGATCGGGTTCAGGACGCAGGACATCGACGGTGACTACGCGAGTCTCAGCGCTGCCGGCGTGGACGCGGACGAGGTCATGCGCATGGGCGATCCCGTGCCGCCGATGCTGTTCTTCCGCGACCCCGACGGCAACCGCTTCATGATCGTGCAGCTCGGTTAGGTACTGCTGTGACCGGCTCGTAGCAGGCCGCGTGATAGCACTGGCCGTGGAGCCCCCGCGCACCCTCCTGCGCAGCCGCTCTTGAGGTGCTGTGAGCCTGCCCGTCGCGGAGCACGATCATCGGCTCGTACATGCCGATTACGTCATCGCAATGCTTACACCTAAATGCCATGGTCACTCGGCCTCCTGCCGTGGCGCGACACCTGAGAGTTGTAGACAGTCATTTACGACGCATCGGCCTCCGAGGCTAGGATTCCTTGCAGATACTGTCATCGCGGGCGACCCACAGACAGATGGGGGTGGACTACTGACCTGCCGTTTGGCGTCGCATACAATCCTTTCGAATGGGAGCTGCGTCCGAGCGCTCGATCAGGCGTCTACTCGATGTAGGCCGAGCGCTGACGACCGAGTTGGATCAGCGCATCGTGCTCGACCGCGTGCTCGAGGCCGCGCGTGAGATCACGGGCGCTCGCTATGCCGCGTTGGGAATCTTGAACGAGCAGCACACCGCGCTCGAGCAGTTCCTGACCGCCGGAGTCGATGACGCCACGCACCGGGCAATCGGGGACTTGCCACGGGGACGCGGGGTGCTGGGCGTGCTGATCGAGGACCCCAAACCGCTGCGCCTTGCGGATGTGGGGCAGCATCACAGCAGCTACGGGTTCCCCGCGGGCCACCCGCCGATGGCTAGCTTCCTCGGTGTGCCCGTGGTGATCCGCGGCGAGGTGTGGGGCAACCTCTATCTCACGGAGAAGACCGACGGCGAGTTCACCGACAGCGATGAGGAGGCCGCTGTGATTCTCGCTGACTGGGCAGCGATCGCGATCGCTAACGCGCGGCTGTATGAGGCCAGCGAGCGTCGTCGCCAAGAGGCGGAGACAGCCTTCCGGGGGCTGGAGGCCACGCGTGACGTCGCGGTGGCGATCGGTGGCGAGATCGGGCTCGAGCGCGTGCTCGAGTTGATCGTCAAGCGTGGACGCGCGCTTGTCAGCGCTAGGAGCGTGGTGATCATGTTGCGGGACGGCGATGAGCTGGTCGTGAACGCGAGCGCCGGTCACGTAGCGAAGGCGCACGGGGTGCGCCTGTCGATCGCCGACTCGACCTCTGGACAGGTGCTCCAGCGTCGGCATCCCGAACGGATCTCAGACGTCGACTCGCGTTTGCGAATCGACCCGCGTGAGTTCGGCATATCCGATCCACATACGGCGTTGTTGGTACCGATGCTCCATCGCGGTGAGGCGGTGGGCGTGCTGGCCGCGTTCGATCGAGTCTCCGACGTCAAAGCGTTCAGCGAGGACGACGAGCAGCTGCTGCAGACTTTTGCCGCGAGCGCAGCCACCGCTGTGGCCTTGGCGCAGAGCGTCCAGAGCGACCGGCTGCGCAGCTCGGTAGCGGCGGCCGACGCCGAGCGCCGGCGCTGGGCGCGCGAGCTTCACGACGAGACCCTCCAGGGTCTGGGCGCACTGCAGGTGCTGCTCTCCTCCGCGCTGCGACGCGGCGACTCCGACCGCCGCGAGCAGGCGATGCGCGAGGCCGTGACGCACATCACCCGTGAGATCGAAAACCTGCGCGGGATCATCACCGAGCTCAGGCCCGCCGCGCTCGACGAGCTTGGGCTGGATGCCGCGATCGACGCGCTGCTCGAGCGCCACCGCGAGCACAGCGGGTTCGCGATCGAGGCCGACCTCGTGTTGCCGCGAGCGCCTGCACGCCTCGACGGCGAACTCGAGAGCACCGTCTACCGGCTCGTGCAGGAGGCGCTCACGAACGCCGCCAAGCACGCCGGCGCCAGTCACGTGCGGGTGAGCGTTCGCGAGAATGATGGGCAGCTGCAGCTCGAAGTGCGGGACGATGGTGCCGGCTTTGACAGCAATGCGATCAGCCATGGCTTTGGCCTGGCTGGGATGCGCGAGCGGGTCAGCCTCGCCGGCGGGGAGTTGAGCATCGATTCAGGTGAGCAGGGCACGCTCGTCACGGCCTCGCTGCCCGCGCGCAGAGAGGCCTCCGCGCAGAACACCTTGCGCGACGCCCAGGCAACGGCATAATCGAAGGGTGCCGTTTGATCCCTCGCGCGCCAACCCTCCATATCTAGCCGACGAGGTTCGCTACGAGCGGATGACCTACCGCCGTGTCGGCGCGTCCGGCATCCAGCTGCCGGCGATCTCGCTGGGCCTGTGGCAGAACTTCGGCGACGATCGGCCGCTCGCGGGCAGTCGCGCGATCCTCCGGCGCGCGTTTGACCTCGGCATCACGCACTTCGACCTCGCCAACAACTATGGGCCGCCGTACGGGGCTGCGGAGAAGAACTTCGGCCGTATCTTCGCCGAGGACTTCCGCCCCTATCGCGACGAGCTGATCATCTCCACCAAGGCCGGCTATGACCAGTGGCCCGGGCCGTATGGTGAGTTCGGCTCGCGTAAGTACCTGCTTGCGAGCCTCGATCAGAGCCTCACGCGGATGGGTCTGGACTATGTCGATGTGTTCTACTCGCATCGCTTCGACCCGAGCACGCCGCTGCGCGAGACCATGGGCGCGCTCGACAGCGCTGTGCGCCAGGGTAAGGCGCTGTATGTCGGGATCAGCTCTTACTCGCCGGAGCGCACCGAGGAGGCAATCGAGATCCTTACCGAGCTCGGAACGCCGCTGCTGCTACACCAGCCGTCCTACTCGCTCTTGAACCGCTGGATCGAGCGGGGGCTGCTCGATGTGCTCGAGCGCCGCGGTGTCGGGGCGATCGTGTTCTCGCCGCTCGGCCAAGGGTTGCTCACCGACCGCTATCTGAACGGGATTCCCGAGGGCTCTCGCGTCCGTCGCGGCGAGGCATTCGACGAGGGGATGCTCACTGAAGAGAACCTCGCACACGTGCGTGCCCTCGCGGAGATCGCCGCGGGCCGCGGCCAGTCGCTTGCGCAGATGGCGATCGCGTGGGTGCTACGCGACCCGCGCGTGAGCTCCGCGCTGATCGGCGCGAGCAGCGTTGGCCAGCTGGAGCAGAACTACGCTGCGCTGTCCAACCTGGAGTTCTCCGCCGACGAGCTCACCGCGATCGAGCGCCAAGCTGTCGAGGGTGCGATCAACATCTGGGCACCATCTAGCGACGCTTGAGCGCCAGCCGGGGTCTCGCAGCAAGCTAGCTGATGGCAGTCTGGGCCTCGGAACTCAAGAGGCCGGCGGTGCCGCTTCTGCTGCTGCTTCTTCCTTGTGCGTAGCTTCTCGCGCGCGGCGGTACTCGTTCACCACGATGTCCGTGAGCTCCTCTACGGACGTCTCGGCGGTCGGCTTGTCCAGCGCGATCACACCATCCTGGATCATGCTCACCCGGTCGCATGCCTCCAGCACGTGTACGTAGTTGTGCAGGATCATGATGATCGAGACTTTGCCCTCCGCCTTCAGGCGCGCCACCAGGTCCAGGATCTGCGCGCCCTCTTTTGCCCCCATCGCGGCGAGCGGCTCGTCCAGCAGGATGATGTCGGCGTCCGAGTTGACCGTGCGGGCGACCGCAATCGCCTGTCGCTGGCCTCCTGAGAGTCGCGCCACCGAGATGTCGATGCGCGGGATGTTGATGCCGATCTCGTCCAGTGCTCGGCGTGCGTCGCGCTTCATTTCGCGGTTGGCGAGGAACGGGATCGGATGGTGCACCTTCTCGCGCCGTAGCGCCAGGTTGTGGTACACGGACAGTTCATCGATTAGTGCGAGGTCCTGGTAGACCGTGTCGATGCCTTGGGCGCGCGCGTCATCGACGCTTTTCGGCTGATAGGGATTGCCATGCAGGAACATCTCACCGGCGTCCTGCTTCTGAAACCCACAAAGGATCTTGATCAGCGTCGACTTGCCGGCGCCGTTATCACCGAGTAGGCCCAGCACCTCACCCTTACGCAGGTGCAGGTTGACGTCGCGCAGCGCTGTCACCGGACCGAAGCGCTTGGCGATGTGCTCGACGCGCAGCACGTCGTCTGGAGCCGAGACTGGCCCGACGATCGTCTCCGCCGGTACGTGTCGCGGGTCAGCCAATTCGGGACCCCCTGCGCACGCGCTGCACATACGTGTTGATGGTCATTGCCAGGATGATCGCAAGGCCTAGGTAGAGGAGTTGGTAGTCGGCATTGACGCCCTTGAGAATCAGCCCGTCCTTGAGGATGCCCAGGAACAGCGCTCCAATCAGCGCGCCGACGACGGTCCCCGACCCGCCAGCAAGCAGCGTGCCGCCAATCACCGCCGCCGCGATCGCCAACAGCAGGAGTTCGTTCGCACCGGCGACGTCCGGCTCCAGCGCCGAGGCCCGTACCGCCTCGAGGATCCCCACGAAGCCGCCGGCGGCGGCACAGAGAATAAAGTTGCGGATCACCACCAGGCGCACACGCACGCCGGCCTCGGAAGCGGCCAGTTTGTTCGAGCCCACGGCCACCGTGTAAAGGCCCCAGCGGGTGAACGTCAACACGAGCTGTCCCACGACCACGATCACGAGCGCCCAGATCAGCTCCGAGTAGGTTCCCTCGCCGAGGACTTTCGCGAACGTCGAGACGTGGTTGACCGTTTCCGTGAGCGTGATGTGCGCCCCGTTGATCACCTTGTGGACATTCACTGTCGAGGTCGTCACCTGCGCGTCCGGCAACGTGACGGGCTGACCATGCGAGATGACCAGCGTCAGCCCCTCCAGCGTGAACAGCATGCCGAGTGTGGTCACGAACGAGTTGATGCCAACGACCGCCGTGAAGAAGCCGTTGACGGCGCCGACCACCATGCAGCAAAGGAGCGCGAGCAGCACGCTGGGCACAGGCGGGATCCCGGCCTCCGCCAGCTTGTAGTAGATCAGCGGGGCGAGCAGGTATGTCGCCCCGATCGACAGGTCGATCTCGCCGAGGATCATCACGAACACCTCGCCAACGGCGAGGATCGCGTACGGGGCGAAGAACGGCAGCGACGTCTTGAAGCTCGAGCTGGTGAGGAACGTGCTCGTGTCCAGCGCGAAGTAGATCGCCACGATCAGCGTGACGATGATGATGCTGCCCTCGCGCAGCGACAGCACGCGCTCGAGCAGCACGTTGCGATGCGGCAGCGAGGCCCGGCGCGTGGGCGCCGGGCCTCCAGCCGGTGGCGTGGAAGTCCCGGGCGAAGCCGGGTTTTCCGCCGCTTGCGCCATGACTAGGCGGCGGTACCAGACGCGATCGGCACCACTTTGGCTTCGGATGAGGTGCCCTCGTAGCGGCTCTTGGAGTTCACGTACGGGGTGATGCTTTCTTTGTCCACAAATTTCAGGCCCGTGTTCACTTCCGCCGGACCCGACAGCGACCCGGACACTTGCCACTGGAACAGCTGCAGGATCGGCACGAATCCCTGCAGGTAGGGCTGCTGGTCGATCGTGAATTCGAGGAAGCCTTCGTGCAGCCCTTTCTGCGTTTTTTCCGCCAGATCGAAGCCGCCGGCCTTGATGCCTTTCGCGTTCAGCCCGAGCTTCTGCACCACGCCCGCGAGTTCCGCGGTGTCGCCACCGTCGACGGCGTACATTCCCTTTACGCTCGAATGTCCCTGGTAATAGGCTTCGATCGCTGTTTTCTCACCAGATTCCAGCGAGCCCGTCACGATCGTGGTCAGTTTGATCGGCGCACCCGACGCTTTGATCGCCTTTTCAGCTCCTTCGAGGCGCGGCTGCAAGTTCGCCGAGCCAGCGCTCGCGGTGAAGATGACGACGTCGCCCGATTTCACGTCTTCGACGATCCGCTTGCCCATCAGTTCGCCCGCCAGTTTCAAGTCCTGACCGATGTACGACAGGCGCTTGTTGGTGGCCGAGTCGGCGTTGTAGGCGACAACCGGGATGCCGGCCTTCAGCGCGTTTTCGACGGGCGTGTTGAACGCGGTGTTGCTGATCAGCGACACCGCGATCCCGTCGGCGCCGGACGAGACGGCGGTGTTGATGGCATTGACCATCTGGTTGATGTTTTCGCTTTCCGATCCCGTCCACTCATACGAGCAGCCGAGCAGCTTGCACGCGTCCGCGATGCCGTACTGCGTTGGTACAAAGAACGAGTTCGTCGTGACGTGGTTGACGACCACGAATTTGTAGCTCGGGTGAGAGCCGAAGATACTCGAAGATCCGCTGCTGCTACCGCCGCCGCTCGAGGCGCTCGACCCACAGGCGCTCAGCAGTCCGCCCACCGAACCGGCGGCGATCCCGGTCATGGCTGTACGGCGCAAGAACGCACGCCGATCGAAGCCTGGGCGCCCGACATCCGGGTGATCGAGGTAGTCGCGCTGCTCCACCGCCTCGTGGGCCTGGTCTGTGTCTGCCATGGTGCTCCTCCCTTACTCGCTGGGCCGCAACTGCCGGCGCGGCATCGTCTACAAAATTCCCCTTACCTCAAACCTTATCCATACTAAGTGCGAAATGTCCGCATCCCAGCCCTCGGAAGACCTCAGCTAGGCGCACTATCATCTACGAGCTGGCTCTCGCCGCTGGAGGGGTATACCCTCGGAGCATGGGTGGCAATCAGGGCGAGCTGTCGAGCTCGGGCCAGGGGCCGGTCGGCCCGCACCAGCAGGACCGAGAGGCGCGAGACCATGACGAGCGTGTGGGGCCTGTGGCGATCGCACGCCACGTCAAAGCGGACGGTCGGGCACTGCTGCTCTACACCGTCGATCGGCAGCCACGGAAATGAGGAACGAGCCAGACAGCGGCCAGCGCTTCGAGGAGCTGCGCGGTGAGCCGGTCACCTATGCGATCCATCGTCAGGACCGCACATTCCTTCCCGCGCGCGATCACTGCCCGCTAGATCCCACCCGCCCAGGGGGCGAGGAGACCGAGATCCCGTTCCCCGAATTCGAGATCGCGGTCTTCGACAACCGCTTCCCTGCCTTTCGGGCGCCCTATGGCGCGGCGGAGGTGGTCGTCTACACCGCCGACCACGACGCCTCCTTCGGCACGCTGGCACCCGAGCGCGCTGAGGCGTTGATGTGGGTGTGGCGCCACCGCTACGCGGAGCTTGGCGCGCGTGAGGACATCGACTACGTGTTCATCTTCGAGAACCGTGGCGTTGAGGTTGGCGTGACGCTGCACCATCCCCACGGCCAGATCTACGGCTACCCCTTTCTACCGCCCGTGCCGAGCCTCGAGCTAAAAGCCGACGAGCGCCTTGGCGGTTGTGCGCCATGTGAGCTACTGCGCCGCGAGCTCGAGGACGGACGGCGTGTGCTATTCGAGAACGATGGCGCGGTCATCTATGTCCCGTATGCGGCCCGCTGGGCATATGAGGCACACGTGCTCATGCGCCGCCACCGCGCGAGCCTGCTCGAGTGTGAGCCTGAGGAGCTGCGTCAGCTGGCGGACGCGCTACAGACGCTCACACGCGGCTACGACGCGCTGTTCGACAGGCCCTTCCCGTACGTGATGGCCGTTCACCAGGCCCCCACAGCGGCACCGTCGAGCCCGGCCGCAGCGACGGCTGGGCATGGACACCTGCACGTCGAGTTCTACCCGCCGCTACGCACAGCAGAGAAGCTCAAGTACCTAGCTGGCTCTGAGCAGGGCGCCGGCGCGTTCATCTCCGACACGCTGCCCGAGGAGTCCGCGGTCAAGCTGCGTGAGGCGATCGCCCGTGCCGGCTGAGCACAGCCGCGCGTTTGCACCCGGCCGCGTCAACCTGATCGGCGAGCACACCGACTACAACCAGGGGCTCGCGCTACCGTTCGCCATTGCTGACGGCGTCACTGTCAGCGCCCACGCCGCGCTGGCGGGCGTGCCTGGCGAGGGACGAGTCAGCGCGTTCGCACGAGACCTGGATCAGCGCGACGAGTTCGCGCTCGCCAATCCCCGGCCAGCGGAGGGATGGCGTGCGTTTGTGCGTGGAACCGTGGCCGAGCTCGCCCGTGCAGGGTTCCCGCTCGTGGGTGCGAGCCTGGAGATCAGCGGTGGGCTGCCACGGGGAGCTGGCCTGTCCTCGTCGGCTGCGCTCGAGGTCGCGCTGTGCCTCGCGCTCGCCGATCTGGGGGCGCGTGTCTGGCCCGTCCACGCCAAGGTCGTGGAGCGAACGGAGCTAGCCCAGCTATGCAGGCGTGTGGAGAACGACTGGGTTGGCGCCCAAACTGGACTGCTCGATCAACTCGCCTCGCTCTATGGTGCTCCTGACGCCGCGATGTGCATCGACTTCCGCACGCTTGCCGTCGAGCAGGTGCCCCTGCGGCTTGGCGACTGGCGACTCGTGGTGCTCGACTCTGGTGAGCGTCACGTGCACGCGAGCTCTGGCTACAACCAGCGACGTGCCGAATGTGCGCGTGCGTGTGAGCTGCTTGGCGTGCAATCGCTGCGAGATGCCACGAGCGCCGGCGTCGAAGACTTGCCCGAGCCGCTGCGCCGGCGTGCCGCGCACGTGCTCGGTGAAAACGAGCGGGTGGGGGAGGCTGTAGCGGCGTTGCGCGCTGACGACCTCATGGCGGTGGGCGAGCTGCTCGTTGCCTCCCATGAGAGCTTGCGCGATTGCTATGAGGTATCCACGCCAGCGGTGGAGGCAGCGGTTGAGAGCTTGCGTCAGGCGGGCGCCGCCGGCGCGCGCGTGATTGGGGGTGGCTTCGGTGGCAGTGTGCTCGGGTTGTTCGCTCCCGGTGTACAGCCGCCCATCGGGGTGCGCGACGTGCGTCCCGGTGCCGGCGCGCACCTCCTCGAAACAACCTGCGGGCTGACGTATTGATCGCCGCGCATTGCCGCTCGAACCGCCTCGGGCAGCTCGTTGTCGGCGAGCTCCTTCAGCACAAACCCCTGGGCGCCCGCGGCGAGCGCGTGCTCGGCGAACGCCAGGCTATCGTTCATCGACAGGACCACTACCTTCGTGTTGGGCGCATACCCGCGCAGCGCGCCGATCAGCTCAACGCTCGAGCCGCCGCGGATGCGCAAATCGAGCACCAGCACGTCAGGCTTGTGCAGATGCACCTGATGTCGCGCCGAAGCCATGTCATCTGCTTCGGCGATCACTTCCACGTCTAGCTCGTCCAACGCCAACCGCAGGCCGTGTCGCATCAAGGCGTGACCATCTGCCAACACAACTCGGATCGGCGCCGGTACTGCGGGACACTGCTCGCTGTCGGAGGGAGACTCCACCAAGTGCAGTTCCACGGTCATGCTGCCAAGTTAGGCTCGGATCGGGTGCTCACCATCCGTTTAATGCCGTTCGGCTCTTGTGGGTAAGCACCGAGTTGCCGTGCACTGGATCGGGCAGAATCAAGCGGAGCCTTGAGCAGCAGCCAAGCCCTGTCCAAGTCGCATGGAGGAGTAGCCAGATGCCACGAGTGGGATTGCTGACCGGCGGCGGCGATTGCCCGGGTCTGAACGCGGTCATCCGCGCCGTGGTTCGACGCGGCCTGGCGCTCGGCGGCTTCGAGTTCGTCGGTTTCATCGGCGGCTGGGCGGGCGTGATCGAGGGCCGTACGGTCGAGCTCACGCGCGAGCGCACGGCTGGCATCCTGCCGCGTGGCGGCACGATCCTCGGGACCTCGCGTGCCAACCCCTACGCCGCCGGAGCGGACGGCACCGCCGCCGTCTCACGCGCGATGGCGCAGCACGACGTTCGAGCTTTGATCCCGATCGGAGGCGACGACACGCTCGGCGTTGCCATGCGCTTGCACGCCGACGGCGTACCGATCGTGGGGGTGCCCAAGACGATCGACAACGACCTCGGTGGCACGGACGTCACGTTCGGCTTTCAGACAGCCGTGCAGATCGTCACCGATGCGATCGATCGATTGCACACAACCGCCGAGTCCCACAATCGCGTGATGATCATTGAGGTGATGGGACGCCACGCCGGCTGGATCGCTACGCATGCGGGCATTGCCGGTGGCGCCGACGCGATCCTCGTGCCAGAGCGTCCGTTCGACGTCGACGCGATCGTCGAGCACCTGCGCCGGCGCCACGCCCGCGGGCCGAGCTTCTCGATCGTTGTCGCGGCAGAGGGCGCGACCGCGCACGAAGGTTCCCTGCAGACCCTCGGCGACGGCCAAACGGACGCCTTCGGGCACGCCCGCCTCGGTGGTATCGGCGTCGCGCTCGAGGGCGAGATCGAACGCCGGACGGGCTATGAGACCCGTGCCACGATCCTCGGGCACGTGCAGCGCGGCGGTACCCCTGTGGCGTTCGACCGTGTGCTCGCCACCCGCTTCGGCGTTGCCGCCATGGATGCCATAGCTGGTGGCCGATTCGGCAAGATGGTCGCGCTACGAGGCACCCAGATCGTCGAGGTCGATCTGAAGGACGCCCTGCGCGAGGCGAAGCTGCTCGACCCTTCGCTTTACGAGACAGCCGAGTTGTTCTTCGGCTGAGCAAAGCGCTCGCGCGCCAACCGCCAACCCGAGGTGAGGAACTCAACTTGCTGCTCGGTCCCTTCGCGCCGCAGCACGCGCGCTTTGAAACCATCCCTGAAGACGTTGAGCATCTCATGGTTTTCGCACAACACCTCAGCGTCGAAGTGCGTGATCCCGCGCTGCGCGGCCGCGGCGGCCAGCATCTCGACGAGCAGTGTGCCCAGGCCACGGCCGTGGAGATGATCTGAGACCTCGATCGCCACTTCCGCGTGTGTGTCATTCAGCTTTGCGTAGGTGACGTGTCCGACCAGCACGCCCGCTTCGTCGTGTGCGACCAGACCGTAATGGGCGGCATCGGCCGCGATACCGAGGCGCGCGGCGTAGCTCATGTCCGCCGCGCCTGTGAAGAAGCGCAGACGCTTGGCTTCCAGGCATAGCCCCGACAGGAACGAGCGCAGTGCCGCTTCGTCTCCCGGGCCCGCATGGCGTACCGTCACGTTCGAGCCGTCGCGCAGGCGCACGAGCTGTGGTTTGCTCAGGTCGGCCGGATCGGCTTCCCGTCCTCGCGGGCTGTTGGTTGCTTGCGGGTTGACGGCTGCAGCGCTCATGGGCGCTAAGCGTCACATCACCGGCCGTGTGCTCCATCCGCAGCCGGCCGCTGCAGATGGACGGAAAACTACGCTGCGCCCGGCGTCAGCAGAGTCAGCTGGTGCGTCGTCCACGATGCGCGTGCTGCGTGCTCGTGCACTCAGAGGTCGACGCAGGCGTCTCAGTAAAAACCCGCAACATCCAGCGTGAGAGGTCCGGATAATGCTTGGGCGCCTGCGATCTACGCTCTTGTCAGACACCGATAAGGAGAGATGACGATGTTCAAGAACGTGCTCGTAGGCGTGGACGGCAGGCCCAACGGCCGGGATGCGGTTGCGCTTGCCACCCGCCTCGTTGACGCCGAGGGAAAGCTGACGCTTGCCTATGTTCATCGCGGCGAAGCAAGGGAGGATCTCGAGGAGTCGCACAAGCTGCTCGAAGCCGAGCGCGAGGCGGCTGGCGTGCAGGCCGAGCTCGTGATCGTCGTTTCGTCGAGCCCTGGCCGCGGTCTTCACCAGCAAGCCGAAGCGCTGGACGCCGATCTGCTGGTCGTCGGCTCGTGCTCCCACGGTGCGCTGGGGCGTGCGATGCTCGGCGATGACACACGTGCGGCGCTCAACGGCGCTCCCTGCCCAGTGGCGATCGCCTCCCGCGGCCTCGTCGATCGCCCTGCGCCGATCGCCAAGGTTGGCGTCGGCTACAACCGATCGCCGGAGAGCGAAGCGGCGCTGGCACTGGCGCGCGGGCTGGCGGCGCCCACGCGCGCGAGCGTGTATGCATTGGAGGTCGTCTCGATCCCAACGGTGGCCTACACGGGGCTGATCCCACCCGCGATCGGGGAAAGCATCGACGTGCTGCTGCAGGAGGCAAAGGGCCGCATGCACGAGCTCGCTGACGTGGAGGGCGAGGCGATATATGGACTTGCGGGCGAGAAGCTCGCGGAGTTTGGCGATCAGCTCGACCTGCTCGTGGTCGGCTCGCGTGGCTACGGTCCCGTCAAGCGGCTGGTGCTCGGCAGTACCTCCGACTACCTCGAGCGTCACGCGCGCTGCTCGCTACTCGTGTTGACACGGGTCGTCGCGGAGGGCGGTGCGCCGGGCGATCAGCACGTCGAGGCCGCTGGTGCGGCGGGTAGGGTCTGAGGCGATGGTCGACGGGGAAGCAACACCATCCGAGGGTGTCGCCGACGGCGTTGCCCCGGGGGCTGAGACCGAGACGATCCGCATCGTGCTCGCGGACGACCATGCGGTCGTCCGCAGCGGCCTGCGGATGCTGCTCGACAGCGAGACCGACTTCGAGGTCGTTGCGGAGGCGAGCGATGTCGATGGCGCACGCCGCTACGTGCGCGGCCATCACCCAAAGGTGCTGGTGCTGGATCTGAACATGCCGGGTGGCTCGAGTCTCGAGGCGATCCCGCTGATCCGCGAGGAGTCGCCGGACACGCAGATCGTGGTGCTGACGATGCAGCAGGAGCCCGCCTTTGCGCGCGAGGCGCTTGGCGGCGGCGCGCTTGGCTACGTGCTGAAGGAGGCCGCCGATGACGAGCTCGTGCAAGCGGTGCGTAACGCGGCGGAAGGGGAGAGCTATTTGAACCCGCGCCTCGGAGCGCGGATCGCCTCGGCTCCGCCGCCCGGCCCGCCGGACGACCTCTCAGAGCGCGAGGTGGATGTGTTGCGGCTGATTGCGTTGGGGCACACCAACGCGGAGATCGCCGAGCAGCTGTACCTGTCGGTGCGTACCGTCGAGACACACCGCTCACACATTCAGCAGAAGCTGCGTCTGTCCACTCGCGCGGAGCTGGTTGGCTACGCGCTCGAGCGCGGTTTGATCAGCGGGTGAGCGGGTAATCAATGGAGAGTGACAGTCGCCATGCAGTCCGTGCAACCACAGTCGACGGTACGACCTTTCTGCGGCATCAGATGGTCTCGGGTGCCATTTCGATCGCTCCGCACGGACACGCTTCCACACAGGTTCCGCCGCCCTTGCGGTAGTCAAGGCCAAACGCGTAGCCGTCAGCCTCCGCCACCTTCAGCACCGCGTTATCAGGACATACGCCGTAGCAGCTGTCGCAGCCGAAGCAATTACCGCAGCTGAGGCTAGAGCCGGTGCCAGCGAGCGCCGGGGCCGGTCCCTACAGACGCAATCTTGTTGGAGCTTTTCAGTTCGTTGAGGACTAGGCGGATGGTTCCCGGGCTGATTCCGGGAAGGGCGCGGTGGACGTCGCGCGTGCGAAAAACCTGCGGCGCCTGGTGAAGGATGTAGTTGCGAACTCGCTGCTGCTTGTTGCCCTCACCCCTGTCGGCGGTGACGCGCTCCTCGAAGTCCTTGTACGCGCCGTCGAGGATCCGAATGAGATAGGACGTCCAAGGCCAGATGCTGTGCTCTCCCTCATGCCAGCCCCGTTGCGATTCGTAGAGGCTCGCGTAGTAGGCGTTCTTTGACTCGAAGATTCGCTGCTCAATGCTCACGTAACGGGCGACTCTGTACCCCTGAGCGAGCAGCTCGTGTGTGGTCACGAGTCGCGCCAGTCGCCCGTTGCCATCAGCCACCGGATGGATGGCCAGGAGGTCGATGATCAAGGCTCCGATCAGAACGAGTGGATGGGCACGCGCCTCGTCCTTGGCCTCGTTGTAGCGAGCCAGCAACTCTGGCAGCAGCGCTTTGGTTTGCTTCTCATCAGGGGGAGTGAAGAGAACCTCGCGACGACCGCTCTCGTACGAGACTATGTAGTTCTGCTCGCTCTTCAGGTGACCACCGCGCCCATCCACGTGCTGGAGTAGCAAACGGTGTAGATGCAGGAGAAACGGGACGCTCAGAGGCTCGTAGCTCTCGAGGCGCATGAGCGAGTCGACAGCATCGCGGTAGCCCGCGAACTCCCGCTCGTTGCGATTACGAAAACGAGGCGACCCCTCCGCGATGATCACAGCCCGCTCGTTGTCGAGCACGATGTTCTCGATCGCGTTTGACGCCGTGATTGAGGCTACGCGAGCGGACTCGGAAAGCTGTTTGAGTAGCTCCGGCACTTGGTCTGCAAACAGTCGCTCTTGGCCCCTTCCGGTATCGATTCGAGCCAACATGGCACCGAGCGCGAGGGGCTGGTTATCGAAGGCGCTCTGGAGATCGACGAAACCCCGCATGGTGCTAATCATCGCATAATGATGCTAAAAAGGCGGACAATTAGCACAATTCTTGGCCAGTTAGCACGATCTCGCCGTCAGCCGCGGCTTTCCTGCTTGCGCCAATCCGTAGTTCTCACCACCCAGGCATAGGGCTGAGCACGCATGATTTGCATGCTGCTCGCGCGTAGCGTGGCTATTGCCAGAGGTTGGATCTCTCCCCGGCCCCAGGCACCTTCTTCAAGCCACCGACGACAGGAGATCAAGATGCCCACGCGAGTCGCAATCAACGGCTTCGGGCGCGTCGGACGCGTGCTACCGCCTGTTCATGCTCGCTGCCCAGGGTCCGCTGCTGGATCGGGAGGGAGTGATCCTCGAGACGCCGTTCGTCGGCCCGGGGATGCGCGAGGAGGGCGAGCGACTGGACTACCTGCCGATGCGCCTGTCGCTTGTGCCGAGGCTGTTCGCTACGGTGCGCCCTCCGGATTGCGTGCTGCTACACACCTCCACCCCGAGGGGCGGCAAGGTCTAGCTGGGGATCGAGGTCAACATCCTCGTGGCGGCCCTCGAGGCCGTGCATGCGCGTGGCGGCCTAGTCGTTGCGCAGATGAACCCGCAGATGCCGTACACGCTCGGCGACAGCGAGCTGGATGAGATCTGATCGATCTGGCGATCGAGGTTGATCAACAGCTCCCATCGTACCTGCGGTCGGCACGGTGTAGGAGATCACCTGCCCGACCCGGTATGAGTGCGGTATGAGACGCTGTCGCCGCCGCGATGTTCGTGTCGCCTTGAAGGCCGCTGCGGGGGGGAACTCCGCGTTGCGGCCTCGGTAAACGAGCAGCCGCACAGTGGCTATTTACGGTCTCTCACGCAGCTCGACGGGGCGATGCGTTCGCCATGCACCACGAGCTGCCCGACTCGAACCACGACCTCGCCGGTCGCGCTGGGAAGCCGTCTCGGCTCGCGAGGAGTGGCAGTCGCTGGGTGCTAATCGTCTGCGCAATCCTTGTGGTCGGCCTCGGACTATCGCTGGGCGGAGCGCTGCTCTGGCACTCGAATGTCCGCTCGCGCGAGCGCCAGCAGTTCCAGACAAACGCAACCGACGTGAGCGAGACGGCCGAGACGCTGTTGCGTCGCGACGCCGACCTCGTCACCACGCTGCGCGGGGTACTGATGATGCAGCCCAACATGAGCGCCATGCGCTTCGACGAGTGGTTCGCCGAGCTACAGGGCAAGCAGCGCCAGGTCGGCGGGCTCGGGACGACGGTCGTTGAAGTCGTGCCGGCACGCGAACTGGCTGCGTTTCAGGCGCGCCGCGCCGCCGATCCCGCGTTTCGTAAGTTCGTCGGAGGCACGATCGTGCCTGTTGCACCCAGCGGGCGGGCCGTCTACTGCCTGCTTTCGGCCGGCGGGACCGTGACGCCTTACACCAAGGAAGTGGGGCAACTGGTGCAGGGCGACTGGTGCAATCCTGCCACGCCGATCGGCGGCTTTCAGGATGGCGGCATTCTGCAGGCGGGCCTCCTGCAGTCGATTACCGACAGTGGCCAGTTCTTGGTCTACCCCGTCGCGGTGCAGGGTGTGAGCACACTGTTCATCGAAGCTGCCTTTTACAATCGCGGCGCCCCACTGAGCACTGCCGCCGACCGCCGCGCGGCGGTCGGCGGATGGGTGGGCAGCTCGTTTGAGATCACGACCCTGATCCAGCAGGCGCTCAGCGATCGCCGCGGTCTCAGCCTGGCTCTATATCACCGCAACCCCGGTCAGCCCGAAAAGCTGATCGGCAAGGCCGGTGCCGCGGCTTCTCTAGGCGCCTTCACCCACGAAAACACGCTGCAGATCGACGGCATGTGGAGGGCGGTTGTCCGCGGCTCGGCGATCACGGGTGACCTGTCCCCCAACCTGCAGGGGTTGGTGTTGTTCGCCGTCGGGGCGATCATCAGCCTGCTGCTGGCCGTGCTGGTGCTCGTACTGACGCGCTCGCGTGAGCACGCCCTGGGGATGGTGCAGGAGAAGACTGGCCAGCTGCGCCACCAAGCGCTGCACGACGGCCTGACGGGACTGCCCAATCGGGTCCTCGCGCTGGACCGCGCCGAGCAGATACTTGCTCGCGCACGCCGCCAGCATCTTCCCGTCGCAGCGCTCTATCTCGACATCGATGGCTTCAAGCAGGTCAACGATACCTTCGGGCACGCGGTCGGCGACGCGCTCCTGCGCACGGTCGCCTCCAGGCTCGAGAGCGTGATCCGCGACGGTGACACGGCCGCCCGCCTCGGCGGCGACGAGTTCGTGGTCCTGCTCGACGGCTCCACGGTCAGCGTCGACCCCACGATGGTGGCCGAGCGCCTACGCGAAGTGCTGGGCCAGCCTTATGACCTAAACGATGAGATCGGACGGGAGTTGACGGTGACGGCGAGCATTGGCATCGCGATCGGCGCCCGCGCGAGCGCCGACGAACTGCTGCGCGACGCCGATCTTGCGCTGTACGAGGCCAAGGCAGCCGGCAAGGACAGCTATGTGCTGTTCGAGTCGTGCATGCAGACCGCAGCACAGGAGCGGCTCGCGCTCGAGTTGGATCTAGCGAAAGCACTCGAGCGCAGCGAGCTGTACCTCCTCTACCAGCCCACCGTTGACCTGAGCTCCGAGCGGATCGTCGGCGTCGAGGCCCTGATCCGCTGGCGCCACCCTACCCGCGGCGTGGTCTCACCGGAGGAGTTCATCCCGATCGCGGAGGAAAGCGGGCTTGTCGTCCCGATCGGACGCTGGGTGCTAAGGGAGGCCAGCTGGCAAGCCGCGATATGGCGCCGGCGCGGCCACACGATCGGGGTGGCTGTAAACGTCTCAGCGCGCCAGCTCGACGACGACAGCCTGATCGAGGACGTGCGCCGAGCGCTCGACGACAGCGGTCTGGACCCGGGCGCGCTCACGCTGGAGGTCACCGAGACGACCCTGATGCGCGACACCGAGGCAACCGCGAGACGGCTCGTCCAGCTCAAGCAGCTAGGGGTGCTGATCGCGATCGATGACTTCGGAACCGGCTACAGCTCACTCGCCTACCTCCAGCAGTTTCCCGCGGACGTCCTGAAGATCGACCGCTCTTTCGTGAGGGGCATCACGGCCGGCAACGAGTCCGCCGCGCTCATCCACACGCTGGTGCAGCTCGGCAAAGCGCTGCACATCGAGACGCTTGCCGAGGGCATCGAGGATCAGGATCAGCTGGAGGCGCTACAGCGCGAACACTGCGATCACGGGCAGGGGTTTCTGTTCTCGCGCCCCCTGGACGCCGATGCGCTCGAGCAGTTCCTCGACGCCGCTGCCCCCGCCGCACCTGGTGCGTACCGGAGCTGGGCCACGCTCGGCGCGGTTGCCGGTGGGAACCACGGTCAACGTGGCGGCCAAACTACGGACTCGCCAGGCACCGCCGTTGCCGTTGATGAGCTAGATGCCACCTGTACACACTTCTGACCAGAAGGGACCCACAGGCTGATGCTGAGCACTGATGCGCCGACCGAGCTGCACGATCAGAAGTTGCGCCCGAGGCCGACGGTGAGGCCGCGCTCGTGCGGCTCGCCGACATGCTCGCGCACCACGAGCAAGGCGCACCCGTCGCTCCACGTGAGCTGCTCCGCAGCGCTCGCGGCATCGGGCTCAGGCCGGACGAGCTGCGTCGCCTGATGTATGAGCTGCCGGGTTCGCCGAGTCAACGCCAGCTCCCGACCGACCCCTGCCCGCTCAGCGGCCAAGAGGTTCGGGTGCTTCAGCATCTCGCGAAAGGCCGTGTCTACAAGGAGATCGCACACGAGCTCGGCCTCTCCCCGAGCACCATTCGCACCCACCTCCATAACATCTACCGCAAACTCGGTGTGGCCAACCGTGCCCAGGCCGTCCTGCTCGCCACTGGGCGCGGCTGGCTGTAGGCCCAAACGGGTGCGGGCAGCTACGCATCGAGTTAATGGGGCCGCTGTCAGCCGTGTGAGTCTTCAGCCACCAGCTCGGCGTCCGGCTCGGCGAGGCGCGCGTAAGCATCGGGGCGGCGGGTGGTGAGGAACGGAAACAGCTCGAGCCAGTCGCGGCGTTGGTCCAGATCGAGATCGGCGACGAGCACCGCGGGCTGATCGCGCGGCGCCTGCACGAGCTTGCGCCCAAAGGGATCGCAGATGAACGAGGAGCCATAGAAGCGCAGTGGCCGCTCTGCGCCGATGCGGTTGACGGCGACCATGAACATGCCGTTAGCGATCGCGTTGCCGACGATTACCTGCTCCCACAGCGGCTGGGTATCGAAGTCCGGGTGGTCAGGCTCAGAGCCAATCGCGGTTGGAAATATGAGCACGTCCGCCTGCTCGAGGCTATAGGCGCGCGCGAGCTCCGGAAACCACTGGTCCCAGCAGGTAGGCAGGCCGAGTCGCGCTTGGCCGAGGGTGACTACTGGGAAGGCATCCTGGTCGCCGGGGCCCGGCCGGAAGTAGCGATCCTCGTGGTAGCCGGCGGTGACGGGGATATGCAGCTTGCGCGTGCGCGCGAGCAGCTGTCCGTCAGGGGCGACGATGATCGCGGTGTTGTAGCCGAGACCGTCCTCGCCGGGCGCTCGCTCATACAGCGAAGCGTGGACGTGTACGCCGCTTGTTCGTGCCGCTCGCGCCGCGAACTCGTAGGTGGGCCCGCCGGGAAGCTCCTCTGGCTGCACACCGCCTGCCTGTGGCCCTGCTGGGTCGACCGCGAAATACCGGCTGAGCGTGAGCTCCTGCAGGCAGACCAGGCACGCACCCTCGGCGGCGGCACGAGCGATTCCGTCCGCGAGCGCCGCTTCGTGCTCGGCGGGGTCGGCATGCCAGCGCTGCTGCACCGCGCCGATCCTGAATGGCTCCCGCAAAGGTGGTCGCGTGCGGGCCGGTGAGGGCAGCGAGGGATGCGCGACGATCACTGGAATCTCATCCACTAGGTATGACTCTAGGCTGTCAATCGTGAGCGCCACCCTCACCTCGACGCCCGCAGCCGACGGCTATCGCATGCCGGGCGAGTTCGAGCCGCACTCGGGCTGCTGGATCGCGTGGCCCGAGCGTCCGGACAACTGGCGCCAGGGCGCAAAGCCCGCGCAGGAGGCCTACGCGGCGGTAGCGGAGGCAATCAATGCCTCAGACCCTGTGACGGTGGCGGTGTCAGATGCTCAATTCGAGCACTGCCGCTCGCTGCTCTCGCCGTCGATACGCGTGGTGGAGATCTCCACCGACGACGCGTGGATGCGCGACACGGGGCCGACGTTCCTCCTCGACGACCACGGCGGGCGCCATGGTGTGGACTGGCACTTCAATGCCTGGGGGGGTCTGAACGGAGGCCTGTACTTCCCGTGGGATCGCGACGAGCGCGTGGCGGGGAAGGTGCTGGAGATCGAAGGAGCCGATCGCTATCGCGCTCCGCTCGTGTTGGAGGGCGGCTCGATTCATGTGGACGGCGAGGGAACGGTGATCAGCACGGAAGAGTGCCTGCTGAATCCGAACCGCAACCCAGGGCTCTCCCGCGAGCAAATCGAGCAGGCGCTGTTCGAGTACCTCGGCGCGACCCAGATGATCTGGCTCGGTCAGGGCGTGTTCAACGACGAGACCGACGGGCACGTGGACAACCTCGCCTGCTTCGCCCGTCCCGGCGTGGTGCTGCTCAGCTACTGCGAGGACGAGTCCGACCCGCAACATGCGATCTCACGCGACGCGCAGCAGCGCCTGCAAGCAGCGACGGACGCTCGCGGCCGCGCGATCGAGGTCATTCGTCTGCCCTCGCCGGGGCCGGTCACGATCACCGCGCAGGAGGCCGAAGGCGTGGACGCCATCGCCGGCACCCTGCCGCGTCGTGAGGGCGATCGCCTGGCGGCGTCCTATGCCAACTTCTACCTCGCCACCAAGCGGATTGTGTACCCGCTACTCGACGCGCGCTACGACGAGCAGGCGGCAGAGGTGCTGCGCGGCTGCTTCCCCGACCGCGAGGTCGTGGGGGTCCCTGCGCGGGAGATCCTGCTCGGGGGTGGCAACATTCACTGCATCACCCAGCAGGTTCCCGCGGCGATCTAGTTACCGCGGTGAGACACGCAGCAGCACGGTGCCATCGCCCGGGACCTCGTCACTGATCGGGCCGCCGGTCGAGCGGGTGGTGTGTGTCCACACATTGCGCAGCGCGTAGCTGGGGGCAGATGGCAGCCCGATCGCGTGGGCGCTGGTTCCGATCCTGATGGCGCTCGAGCCGCGGTTGAGCAGTGCGACGGCGCGTGATCCGCCGAGCAGTGGCTTGACCCACACCTGTCCGTTGCCGGCAGTGGAAAGGAGCGTTCCCTGCACGCCTGCGGGGTCCTGGTCGATGGCGATTACTCCGGTGTTCTCTACAGAGTCGACGCTTGCGCTGCTGATCTTGGTGAGGTCGTCACTGATCATCAGCGGTGCGGCGAGCATCGCCCACATGCTGAACTGCGAGCGGAATTGGGTGGCGGACATGCCCTGGCCGGGGGCGAGGTAGTCGGGGTCGTTCCAGTGGCCGGGTCCCGCAGCCTGCGGTGCCGCGGCGTCAGCGTCGATGTTGCGTAGCACGGCGCTAAAGGGAACGTTGCCGGGAAAGCCGACGTCGGTGTCGGTGCGCCAGCTGTTGCCCACGCTGGGACCAAAGCTGTAGGAGGCGAATGCCGATTCGTCCAGCGGCGGTCGGTCTTCGCCGTCCTGTTCGGGCTGCAGAAAGTTGCAGATCGACAGCAACATCGGGCGGTGACTGGCATTGGCCGCAATTGCCGCATGGAATTCGGAGTACGCGGTGGCAGGATTGAGGTGGTATTCGACGCCACCGCAGAAGTCGACCTTGACTGCGTCAAAACCCCAGGCGGCAAAGGTGTTGACGTCTTGCTGATAGTGGCCATAGCTGCCCTGGCCGGCGCCGCCACAGCCGTTGGGTCCGGCATCGGTATAGAGGCCGACAAGAAAGCCAGCGGCGTGCAGTGTCCGTGTCAGCCATGAAAGACCATGGGGCCACTGTGTGGGGCTGACGGTGATTTCGCCGCTCGCGTTACGCGTGCCGTGCCACCAGCCGACGTCCAGCCAGATGTAGCGGTAACCCCGCCGTTTCAGGCCCAGCGAGAGCATCTGACTTGCCTGCTGCAGGACGGTCGACTCGCTGTAGCGACCGCCGAGGGCGAAGTAGGTGTCCCAGCCCATGTATGGGGTTGCCGCCAGCACGCTCTGAGCTGCGGCCGGTCGTGGCGCCGCGAGCGCAAGCATGATCGCGAGCAGCGCCGCGGCGGTGCTCCAGCGGCTAGCGGTGGCGCGCAACATGGGTCGATGTGCTGTGAGCTGAGGCGCTGAGGGTGAGCAGCTGTTGTGAGAGCTGGGCCTGGATCACGCCGATGACGGTTCCCTTGGCGTATACGTACGCGCTGAAGTGATGGAGCGCGTGGAGCATGCGTCGCCCGCTTGAGCTGAGCGTGACGAGCACCGTCTGATATGCGCCGCGCGCGAGGTGCACGTGAGCGCTGGCAAGCGTGACCGTCGTATGCCGGAGCGCCGATGAGCTCTTGTGCGCGCGGGCACTCGAGCGTGCGGCGACCGCCACGATCCGGTGTCCGCTGAGTGTCTCGACGGCCACCAGGCGCAGGGTTACCTCACAACCTGAGTCTGCACGGGCCGAACACGCGAGTGGCACGCGCAGCTTGCCACTCGTGAATGTGGCCTTGCCGACCGTTGTCTCGCCGGCTGATGCGGGCACGCCGCCTACGGGAATCGTCACGAACGAGCTGTTGGCCGTGAAGCTTCCGCCGCCGTTGGTTGCCGTGACCTGACACTGGAGGTGGTGGCCGGTGTCCTGTCCTTTGACCGTGTACGTCGATGCATTTGCACCTGCAATTGGGATCAGATCGCGCAACCACCCGTAGCTGAGTTGCGCGGACGCGCCGGCGGGCAGGTTCGCGTGGCACGTCAACTGCTGCCCGTTTGCGGGCGTGCCGGCGATCGACGGGTTGGGGTGCACGAGCGCCACCTGCGTGGAGGTGGGCGTGGTGAACGTCTGGGCGCCACCCACGCTCGTCCCGCTCGGGCTCGAGGCCAGCAGGCGGTAGTGGTAAGTGGTGTTCGGCGCGAGGCCAGATAGCTGTGCGGAGACTGCCTGCTCGCCACTCAGCGCTACCGGCAGTAGCGCACAGGGGATCGCCTCGTCATAGGCGCCGGCGCCGCCGTTACCGACTTCAAAGCTGCAGGCGGTAAGCGCCGAGTCGTTGGGTTCGACCACGCCGGCAAGGACCGCGGCGGTAGCGCTCACTTCGGTAGGGGGCAGCGTGGCGAGTGCCGGCGCAGGGACGCGCGCGGCGACCGAGTGACCGCCCGTATCGACGACCAGGCAGAACCCGCTGGCAAGGCAGGAGATGCCTGCCGGCGATTCCGAATCGGCGCTTGAGGGGCTCCAGGCAGGGGTCGGCGAGGCGGGATCGTCGCTCGCCAGCGCCTCGCCGTTTGCGTCGATAGCGACGCACAGCCCGGATGCCGCGCAGGAGACGTTGGTGAGCGGTTCAGCGTCGATCGGGGTGACGCTCCAGGTGGCTGGCACTGCCGTTGGATCGGCGCTCGCAAGTGCCTGCCCGCTGCCGTCCACGGCCACGCACGCGCCGGCGACCGAGCAGGACACTGAGTTCAGTTCCGCGGCATCGATCCGCTGCAGGTGCCAAGCGCTGCTGCCACCGTTTGGGTCAGCGCTCGCGAGCACGTCGCCGTAGGAGTCGACCGCTACGCAGGATGAACTCGAAGCGCACGAGACAGATGTCAGCGACGGGTGTTCGGGGTCGATGATGGCGCTCTGCCAGGAGCCCGAACCGGAGTTCGAGTTGGTGAGCAGATTGCCAGAGTCATCGACGGCCACGCACAGCGAGGCGGACGGGCAGGACACCCCGGTGAGGGCCTTGCCGGCATCGATCGGAGCCGGCAGAGACCAGGTGGCTGCGCCAGACTTGAAGCCAACCGAGGCGTAGCCGCGGCCGTCAACAGCCACACAAGGGCCGGCCGGGGCGCAGGAGACGGCGGTAAATGCCTCGCCGTGATCCGGTTCGGCTGTGTTCCACGACGGCGTCGGGGTTGCCGGATCGGATGTGCTGAGAGCGTCGCCTTGGTGATCGACAGCGACACACAGGAATTCCGACGCGCACGAAAGGGCGCTGGGTGCCTTGCCGGCGTCAAACGTTGCCGGGGCCGACCAGCCGAGTGACGGGGCGCCTTGGGCAGAGGTGGTAGCCAGCCACCCAGCGAGACTCAGCACGACTGTTAGAGCGGACAGCAGAACACCAATGAGCCGGCGGGTGGTTGCTCGTGGGGGTGTGCGGATCAGTTTGCCGGTGGTTCTCACAGTGATCTCTCTCCAGGTGATGATGGACGGTGCATCGGAGCACTCTCGGAGAGCCAACCCATTGGGCACTTGGGTGTTGCGGTCGTACAAGTGTCTAGTCGTGCTGTTTAAAGCTGCGCTTTGCGTGTGCGTTTTGTAACGTGGTGGACGCGACGCTGACGCGATCGATCCCAGATGTTTGAATACGAGCGTATTGGGGCAAAGGGCTGATGGACCCGGGCATGGGAGCGGCGGATGGGCTTTTTCTACATCGGTGACGAGGCGGCCGTCGAGGGGGCTTCGCATGGCGCAGACGTCGCTGTGATCGTTGCCGGCGGCGAGCTCGACTTCGCGGCCAGCCCACAGATCAGAGAGCGCCTGGGTGAGCGGATCGAAGCCGGCGTGCGACACCTGATCGTCGACCTTTCCGGCGCGACGTTCATCGACTCGACTGCCATCGGCGCACTCGTGGCGATGGCCACGCAGGTCGACGAGCTTGATGGGGGCTCACTGTTGGTCGTCTGTCCAGACGAGAACAGGCGGCTGCTGCGCATCTTCGAGATCGCCGGTATCGAAAGCCTGATCGCCGTCCACAGCTCGCGCGCGGAAGCGATGCGGGAACTGGCCGTGGCCGGTTGAGATGAGCACCGCGGTCGAGCACACCGACGCAGAACTTGCGATCGGCGATCTGCGCCTGCCGGCCCAGCCTGCGAAGCTGAACCTGGCACGCGAATACGCCCATCACGCTGCCGTCGCGTTCGGTCTGGACGCCGATCGCTGTTACGAGTTTGCCTTTGCGGTCAATGAGGCGGTGACCAATGCGATCAGGCACGGCCGTCCTGATGCGCATGGCGATATACACCTGAGCGTGAGCGCGGAGGATGATCGTCTGACTCTGTCGGTGCGCGATTACGGCACGTTCTCCGGATATGCGCCGATTGGTGCGATCGACGCGGATCGCGGCCGTGGGTTCATGCTGATGACCCGTGTGATGGATGCGGTGCAGTTGTGCATCGGCGCCGGCAGCACGACCGTGCGTCTGTCGAAGGCGCGTCTGTGATCGCCAGCCGTCGCGATCGATGCGGCCGGATGCCAACAGCTCGGCGCTCGAGGCTGGTGGCGGCCGCGCTGGTCGCCTCCCTGGTCGGCGTGGGCGCGCCGCTGTGCACGGGTGGTGTGGCCGTTGCCCAAGGCCTGCCGGTTGTGGGTGGCTCCGCGCTTGGCCTGTCGTTGGCCAACGTGACCGGGGCACTGCCGAGCGCGGGGGTGGCGGTGCCGAACGTGACGGTGGCATTGCCCCGCATTGGGCTGCCAGGCGTGGGGATCACGGTGCCGAGCGTCGGCGTGACGGTCCCCAGCGTGGGAGTAACGGTGCCGAGCGTCGAAGTGACGCTACCGGGCGTCGCGGTGAAGACACCAGACGTCGGCGTCTCGACGCCGAACGTGACCGTGTCAACTCCAGAAGTGACCAGCTCGACGCCGAGCGCGCCGGAAACAGCGCCGACCGAAACCAGCACCTCAAGTAGCCCGGAAAGTGGCCAAGGCGGGAGCGGCGGTGGGGGGAGCTCCGGCGGTGGCGGCTCGAGCGGCGGTGGCTCAGGCGGGTCCTCAGGTGGTGGCGGTGGGTCCACGGGGGGCGGCCAACAGCCGTCGATGGGCAGTGGCTCGCCGACCGCCACTGCGGCATCGGTGTCGGACTCCACGAACGGACAGTCATCCTCCACCGTGTCGCCTGGCGCCGGGCTCCACGGCAGCTCTGGGCGCACCAGCGGCAAATCGCCAGTGCGAGGCAAGCGAGGCGGACCACGGGCTCGCACAGGCACGACGGCTCACGCAAGCGGTTTGGGAAGTATTGCGACGGCTAACACCGGTTTGGCCTCCACTGGCTCGCGCTCCTTGAATACGTCTGGAAAGACCCGTTCGGCTGGGCACGCGAGCAACCCGTTGGACACGATCGGCGCACACATCCCGCTTCCGCTCCCGGTGCCTGACTGGAGCAAGCCGATCATCGCGCTGTTGCTGGTGCTCGTGATCGGGTTCGCCATTCGCTCAGGGATGGCGGGGCGGCGTGCTCGACGCCTCGAGGGTCGGCAGGTGACGTTGCTACGTGACGTGGACGCGATGCAGGCGGCGCTCGTTCCGAAGGTCCCCGCGCGCGTCGGCGGCCTGTCGGTTTCCGTTGCCTACCGTCCAGCGGATGGGCCGGCGGCGGGAGGCGACTTCTACGACGTATTCGTTCCAGAGCGGGGCAAGATCGCGATCATCCTCGGCGATGTCGTCGGGCACGGGCACGGAGCGTTGACACACGCTGCGCTGACTCGCTACACGCTGCGCGCATATCTGCAGACAGGCATGGAACCGCGCGCGGCGCTCGCGCTGGCCGGACGGGTGCTGGCCGACCGCGGCATGGAGAACTTCGCAACGGTCGCAGTTGCTTTGTACCACGCGCGTGAGGGTCGCCTGGTGTATGCAAGTGCGGGTCATCCGCCACCGCTGCTGCAGGGTCTGCAGACGCGCGAGCCGCTGGCTATGTGTGCCTCGCCGCCGATCGGCTGGAACGTCCCCACGGGGCGCCGTCAAACGACGGTGTCGCTGCCGCCCGGCGCCGTCGCATGCTTCTTCACGGACGGCCTGATCGAGGCTCGCTGCAAGGAGCGGAGGTTGCTCGGGCGCCGGCGCCTGAGTGAGATCCTCGCTGGCCTCGGCCCCCAGCCTGACGCCGAGAAGCTGCTCGCAAAGGTGCGCGCGGCGGCGCTCAGCACACCGGATGACATGGCAGCTTGCATCGTGGTGCCAGAGATGACGGTTATTCCCGAACGCACTCACATCGAGGAGTTGGAGGCGGACTCTCAGGAGCTCGACCGGGGGGACGTGCGCCGCTTTCTGGAGACTTGCCAGGTTCTCCACCCGGCGATCGATCGGGCGCTCGATCGAGCCGGCGACATCCTGGCCGTATTTGGCACGGCTGTGCTGCGCGTGGAGCTCTTGCCGCACGGTGCGGCTGTGACGGTTGGGCCGCCGCGCCCCATCGCCGGGGCCGAGGCATCGCATGACTCCCCACAGCCGGTAGGGGGTCCATCTGGCACGCGCTGATCGCTAAGACTCAGCGAGCGATGCCTGTCCGTAAATAAAGAACTGGCTAGTTGTCTGGACCTGGGCCTTCCACTTGAGCTCGGCGAGTCGTTCTCGCAGCGGCTGGGGCTCGTGGAAGCGCTTGACGATGTGGTACTCGCGGCCGTCGGCGAGCCGTCGCAGCATCGTCTCGCTGCCTTGCTCGGGAAGCGCATGGTCTGCCGCTGATGCTTTGTCATGGCGCAGGCTGTCAATGAAGAACACCCGGCCGTCGGGTCCAACGGCGCGTCCGACTTTCTCCCAGAACGCATCAAAGCGCTCCTGGGGTACATGCGAGAGCCAGAAGCTAAAGAAGCACACGTCGTATGTCCTATCGGGCTCCCACGCGAACAGGTCGGCCTGCAGGTAGTCGATGCGAGGATCATTCACGCGTGTGCGGCACAGCTCGAGCATCTCCGGCGAGCCGTCTACGGCGGTAACGCTTGCGGCATGAGCGATCAGTCGCTCGGTCCACAGCCCGGTGCCGCAGGCGAGCTCGAGCACGTCTTCGGCGGGGGCGAAACGCTCCAGGGCAGCCTGCACTTCGGCCACGTCTGCGAACCAGCGAGCGTTAGCGGCCTCGCCGTGGTCGTAGCGTCCGCGGCGAAACCACCAGTCCTCATACTCGCCTGCTCGCTCGCGGTAGTAGCGGGCCTGTTCGGCAAGGAGGCCGTCGAGATTGCTCATTGCGCTGGTCCTTTCGGTGGCGGTGTTCGTATGGGTGCGCGCGCCGAGAGTGCCGAGGGGGGCGCAGAGCTGTAGACGGGATGATAGCTCCAATTTGGATTGGTGTTACAATTTAGACATGGTCCCGCCTCGACTGACACGAGCCGAGCAACAGGCTCAGACTCGGGCCCGCTTGATCGAAGCCGCCACAAAAGTGTTTGCGCAGCGCGGCTTTCAGGCGGCGAGTGTCGAGGAGATCGCCGAGGAGGCCGGCTACTCGCACGGTGCCGTGTACTCCAATTTCGACGGCAAGGGCGAGCTGTTCCTGGCGGTCTTCGAGGACTACATGGCCGAGCGCGTCCGCGAGTTGGCCGAGACACAAGCTGCCCTTCCCGACGATGCCGCTTTGGAGGACCGCGCACGGGCACTCGCAGATCAGTGGATGGACAGGCTCGCCCGGGACCGCCAGTCGCTCACCCTCCATGTCGAGTTCCTCGCGCACGCCGACCGCGATCCCGAGCTCGCTAGGCGATTTGGCAGCCGCTCGGCGGCAATGCGCCAGGCGCTCTCGCGTTACATCGTCCAATACCAGCAAGAGGTCGGCGCGGAATTGCCGATGCCAGCTGATGACCTTGCACTCATACTGCGTGCTCTGGGGATCGGTCTGGCGATCGAATGGCTAGTCAGCCCCGACGCGGTGCGCCACGACCTGTACGGCGACTTCGTGGAGTTGCTGGTCGCGGTGATGCGTAACGGCAAGCTCACCGGGTCGCGTACAAGCGCCCCGAGCGCGGAGCAATGAGCACCCCCGCATACGACCGCATCGGTCTCAGCTACAGCGACGTTCGTCGAGCCGACCCACGCTTTGAGGCGGCGATTTGGAGAGCGCTCGGGGGCGCAAGACGTGTGCTCAACGTCGGGGCAGGAGCAGGCTCGTATGAGCCCGTTGATCGCGAAGTCATCGCGGTCGAGCCTTCGGCGGTGATGATCGCTCAGCGTCCCGCCGATGCCTCGCCGGCGATCCAGGGCGTTGCCGAGTCCCTGCCGCTGGCGGACAAGAGCGTCGATGCGACGATGGGTGTGTTCACGATGCAGCACTGGGATGACGTTGACCTCGGTCTCTGTGAGGTCGTCCGGGTGACCCGGGAGCGGATCGTGCTGCTGACCCTCGACCCGGATGTGACGGCCGCGATGTGGCTCTCACGCGATTACCTGCCGGAGATCGTTGAGCACGCCCGCGAGCGGTTTCCCTCGATAGCCCACCTGCGCACCCTCCTACCCAGCGTCCAAGTCGAGCCGGTGCTCGTGCCCAGTGACTGCACCGATGGCTTTTGTGTCGCTCTGTGGAGTCGGCCGGAGATGCACCTCGACTCTGAGGTCCGCCGGGCATCGTCGATCTGGCACGTGTTGTCCCAGTCGATCGTGGACAACGCTCTGGAGCGGCTCCGTCTGGATCTGGAGAGCGGCGAGTGGGATCGCCGCTATGGGCACCTCCGGTCGCAGGCGACGCTTGATGTTGGCCTGCGCCTCGTCACCGCCGAACTTGCTTGAGCGGTGA
>DATBYJ010000125.1:0-13074 GCA_036513795.1 Solirubrobacteraceae bacterium
GAGACCGCCTTGGTTGCAGACTTGGTCGCGCTCGCCACTGCGGCGGCGCTGGGCAGCGGGTTGAAAGTGACCACCGCGGCGAACGAGGCATCATGGCCCGCGCAACCGCCACCGCCGGAGCTACCAGCACCGGTCCCGGCCGTGGAGTTCTGCAGCGTGACTTCTTTGACACCGTCGATCAGGCGCAGGTGTTCTAGCGTCAGCGCAACCATTGACTGGCTGGTGGCACACCCGGCCAGCGTGAATGTGGGCACGCTGCCAGGCGGGGTTGCGGAGGAAACGCTGCTGGCAGCTGTCGAAGGGGTCGAGCTGGACGGCGAGGCGGCGGCAGCCGGAGCCGAGCTCGCACCCGCTGCGCCGATCGTGCCACTCAACGAGGAGATGGAAGCTTGGGTAGGAAGCACGCGGCCGAACTCGTGCATTACGTGCGCCCAGTCAAAGCGGGAGTCGATAAGCGTCTGGACGTCTTGCACGCGTTCGTTGCGCAACGCGATGAAGCTCGTATAGGGCGCGAGTTTTTCAGCCGCGCTCTGGGCTTGCTGAGCCTGGGCGACTAGCGCGGCAGCATGCGCGCGACGACTGGTGATCTGGTGTTGAGCGCTGCCGTACAGATACGCCATCAGCGCAAGGCCCGCAACCAACGCGAGCACGGCGTAGGCTCCGCCCTGCGAGCGCCCGGCGCCAACCGGCTGACCGCTGCGCTGCTCTGCCGGAATCAGGTTTACCGCTCTCATTGCGGAGCCTCCGCTGTGGCCAGTCCGGTCGCGATCGCCAGCCGGTGTACCGAGACGCCGTCGGCAAGACCCTGCTCGGGCAGAGCCATCGGCTCGCAGCGCACTTCGACGCCCAGCGATGCTTGTAGGGCCTCGGCGAAACCCGGGATGTCCTGGGCGCAGCCACTCATCACGACGTGCGAGACCTCGCCGCCGCCGTCCTGGGAGCGGTGGAAGTCCAGCGAGTTACGAACCTCTCCGGAGATGTCTCGAATTCCGTTCTCGAGCGCTGTGAGCAAATCTGCGTCGGACTGTGGCGCCGGCGCAGCGGGAGCGCCATCAACGTCAGCCATTTCCTCATAGCTCATGGCGCGCTCTTGCGCTTCACTGTCCTCGTCGCTGATCGGTCGCTGGCCCTGCTCTGGCGTCGGCTCCTCGGCGCCGTCTGCGCTGTCCTGCGCGTCACTGTCCGTCGCGATGGGGAGCGCCTGTACGGGCTGAGCCGGAGCGGTGAGATCAACGGCTGCCAGCAGCGCGCGTGCCTCTGTCAGCGCGATGCTGCGACGCTCGGCCAGCTCACTGGCGATGCCCTCCAGACCACTGCCGACCACACGCGTGAAACGGCACACGGTGCCCTCGGCGATGGCGAGGTTGGTCAAGCCGTCGACATTCAGGTAGAGCACACGCCCGGTTTGCTCGGGGTTGGGCCGGTAGAGCGAGCGGATCAGCGCGAACGCCGATAGGTCCACTCCCTGCGCGCTCAGGCCGGCGCGCCGCACTGCTCCGAGCAGGCGTTCGATCATGTCCCGCTGAGCCGCAACGAGCACCACCCGCTGACGAGGGCCAGCTGGCGTATCGACGATGCCCAATGGGTGGAAGTCCATGACCGCGTTGTTAAGCGGCATTGGCACCTGGTCCTGGGCTTGGAAGTTGACGGCGGCCGCGAGTTCCTTCTGGTCAGTGACAGGGGGCAGCTCCAACGTGCGCAGCACCGTGCGCTGGTTGGCCACCCCGACCCGGACCTGCTTGCTCAAGCCGCTGCTCTCGAAGAGCTCGCGTAGTACCTCGCTGACAGCGTCCTCGTCCATTACTTCGCCGTCGCGCACCGAGTCGGCAGGAAGCGCCAGCGCGGCGGCGCGCTCAGCGACAATCGACCCGTTGACACGCGCCTGGACGGCCGCCACGAAGCCTGGCTGAATGTCCAAGCCGACCAGCGACTCGCCCGAACGGCGGCCGAAGCTCAGCGGCAACGTCAGGCTGATTTGGGGGATTCGTGTGGGGAGCAGTCGCATCTGGAGTAAGGCGCTTCAGACAACACGCGGTTGATCCGCAATGGGGGTATCGGCGCTAACCGCTTAGCGCTTTAGTTGAGGAAGTGGTTGACGTAGACAGCCACTAGTTCGTTCCCTACGAAGACCGCGAGCAACGCCCCGAGCGCGAGGAACGGACCGAACGGAACAGCCGTCTTGCGTCCCGCATTCGCGCCCTTGCGGTAGATCACAACCAGGCCGAGGGCGACGCCCGCGACTAGCGCGATCAGTAGCGCCGGCGCGACCGCGGCTCCGAGGAACAGGCCCATCACGCCGGCGAGCTTGACATCCCCCATACCCATGCCGCCGGGATACGCCAGGGCGGCCAACAGCAGGAAGCCGCCGGCGCCAATGCCTGCGATCAAGCGTTCGGGCTCGCCAGCGGGGTCGAGGGCCAGCCCGAGCGCAAGCGCGAGGACCATGCCGAGAGCGGTGATGCTGTTGGGGATGATGCGGTGCTCGAGATCGATCATCGCCGCGGGCACCACGATCAGGATCAGAGCGATGCTCAACGCAATTCCCACAGCCGTGTGATGCGCGAGCACGGCGCCCACACACAGGGCTGCGGTGAGCGCCTCGACGAACGGGTATCGAGGTGAGATTGACGAGCCGCAACTGCGGCAGTGTCCGCGCAGGAACAGCCAGGAGAGAATCGGGATGTTGTCGTACGGCTTGACCGGCGTGCCACACGTCGGGCAGTGTGAGGCCGGTAGCAATAGCGACTCGTGCCGAGGTAGGCGATAAACGACGACGTTCAGGAACGAGCCAAAGATCGCGCCCAGGACGCCCGCGAAGGTAACAGCCTCCATGGTCAGCTAATCGACGCGTGCGAGGCGGGGCTTGAGCGAAGCCACCATCAAGCACGCCGCCGCTTGCAGCGCTGGCGGACCCGAGAGCTCACCAGCTGCCGGTTGCGCAGCCGCCAGCTTTGCTGGATTCGGATTTACAGGTGCGCTGCACTTCGCCGTTTTCCTTGCGGGTGATCGTGAAGGTATCTTTGCCGGGACCCGGCGCGACCGCGGTCACCACGTAGCCTTTGTTGGATTCCTTGGCTTCGGCGACGCTCAGGTATGCGTCGTTGTTCCCGGCGGCGGTGTTGATCGACTGATCGACCTTGTGCAGGGCTTCAACGCTCAGGTTTTTGTATTCGCCTTCGTGGTCGGTCGAGTATGTCTCGGCGGCCACCTCTGCCTCGCGCGCCATTTCCTTGGCGCTGGCGTCGTAGGCCTTGCCCTTCTGACTGAGCAGCGAGGGGATCGCGATCGCGGCGAGGATGCCGATAATTAGGATGACAACGAGGATTTCGATCAAAGTGAAGCCTTGCTCGGTCCCCATACGTTTGCGAAGCTGGCTCAGCATGATCCCTGCATCGGCATTGTCAAGACGGCCCTTTAGCGTTTCTTGTAAATGGCGTGATTGGTAAATCGTCGCGGCCTACTTTGAATACAATCCCGGCCCCACAACCGCCAGCCTTACAACGACGAGGAGGCGACTCAGGGGCCGCCTCCTCACACGCTTCGCTCCGTGGCTTATGCCACGATTACGCCACTACCAAGAGCCGGTAGCAGCCCCTGAGCAGTCCGTCTTCCCGGTCGCACTGGTACACGTACGGGTGACTTCCCCGTTCGCTTTGCGGGCGATGGTGAATTTGGTTCCGGTGTTCGCGGCAACTGCGGTAACTGTGAAGCCTTCTTCATTTTCGGCTCCGGCGGCAGCTTCAAGCCAAGCACCGCCACTCGCTGTGGCCGCACTCGTCGGAATCGTGACCTCGTATTTGTGCAGTTCAGTCGGACTCAGAGCCGACGTGTATTTGCCTTCGTGGTCGGTCGCGAAGGTTTCCGCGGTTGTCTCAGCCGAGCGAGCCATTTCCTTGGCCCCGGCGTCATACGCCTTGGACTTCTGGCTCAGCAGTGACGGGATGGCGATCGCGGCAAGGATGCCGATGATCAAGATAACGACCAGAAGTTCGATGAGGGTAAAACCACTCTCATCGGTCGAACGCTGGCGCAGTCGATACAACATGTGATCCTCCTAGGATCCGATTTGGGCGCCAGCCCTCGGTAATCGCCTCAAGCGGCGATGCGTCCCCCTTGTGAGGGCCGCCGGCTTTGCTACGCATCTAGGATGCTCTGCCTTGGCACCTCGGTACTGGCTTTGTCAGCGGCTGCATCGACCTGCTCGACGGTGACCTTTATAGGTGCACGAACGCTTGGACGGATGATTAGCAGGCCGACACGCGGCTGGACAATTCGCTGAAGAGCGCGTTAGCGTGACTCGGCGCCCGCAAGCACTATGGCGTCTCAGGCTGCCGGCTCAGGGGCAGCGTCGCTCACAACGCCATCGCCGTCGCCACCGCGCTCGAGCCACTGCGCCTGTGCGTCGATGTCCGCAACCCGCATTCCCCCGCCACGACACCAGGGGCAGGTGATCGTGCTGGGCGTGCCGCCGAGGTTGGAGATCACGTGGCCGCTGCCGCGGCAGGCCATACACTCCCGCGGCCCATGAGACGCCGGTGTGAGACCCTCGCTGTCGCTATCTGCGCTTGCCACGATCCGATCAGACTAGCGTTGCGCGCGTGAGAAGACAGCCACGCGCAGCCGAGTGGGTCCTCGTGGCGGCGATCACGGTGGGTGCGGCGCTGCTGCGCCTGGTGCACATCGGCCAGGTGCCACCGGACCCGTTCTACGACGCAGCGGTGCGCAGCATGGCGATGTCGTGGCACAACTTCTTCTTCGGCGCGTTCGAGCCGGGCGGCAGCGTCTCGATCGACAAGCCACCGATCGACCTATGGCTGCAGGTCATCAGCGTGAAGCTATTAGGCTTCAGCTCCACCACCCTGAAGCTTCCGGAGGCGCTCGCGGGGATCGCATCGGTGCCGTTGCTTTACGTGGCAGTGCGCCGGATGTGGAGCGCACCGGCTGGGATCGCCGCCGCCGCTGCGATGGCGGTGCTGCCGATCGAGGTGATCACCGCACGCAGCGACACGATGGACGGGGTGATGATGCTGGCGTTGGTATTCGCCCTGCTGGCGGCAGTGCATGCCGTGCAGACGGGACGAAGCGTGTGGCTCGTTGCCACTGCGGTGATGCTGGGCGTGGCGTTCAACGTCAAGCTGCTCGAGTCGCTGGTCGCGCTCCCCGCGATCGCCGTGTTCGCCTATCTCGGACTGCCGGGCTCGCGCAAACGGCGTCTGCTGCGCCTCAGCGCCACAGCGATCGTGTACGTGGTGGTGTCCTTGTCTTGGCTGACCGCCACGCTGCTGTTCCCGGCGCACGAACGCCCGTATGCGATCGGCTCGACCAACGGCAGCGCATGGAACGCGGCGTTTGTGTTCAACGGCAGCGACCGCCTCGGCGGGAAAACGGTTGAACCAGGGGCAACAGTGTATGAAGCGAGCCACAAGTACCCCGTGGCCACGCAGGAAGAGCGCGACCACATCCCGATCGTCCCCCCGTCCCCCACGAGGCTGCTCGCCCGTATCGGGCCATTGTCGGGTGAGCGTCTCGGCTTGGAGATCTTGGTGGGCCTGCTGCTGGGGATACCGGCGCTGCTATGGGGCCTTATGGGTGGCGAGGATTCCTCTGGAGACCTTAGGATCCGCCCGAGCCCAGACTCCGAGGAGATCCAAGCGCTGGACTTGGCGCGACGCATGCGCTGGGCGACGGCCAGCGGCCTGGGGCTGTGGATGTTCGCGGGGCTCGTTCTTTTCAGCCACATGATCCGCCTGCACCCGCGATACGTGGAAGGGTTCACGCCGGCGGTCGCGGCAATGCTGGGCATCGGCTTGGCCTGGGCGGCTGACGTGCGCAGGGCCGGGCACACTGGATACGTGCGGCTCGCGTTCTTGCTGCTGGCGCTCGCCTTGACCATGTACTACTGCGAGCGCCTGTTGTATGGGACACCGCGCGATTGGTGGATCGCGCTCGCGGGGGCACTAGGCGCGAGCGCATGCGCCGTGCTTGCGCGGCTTCCGAGCATGCCGGCGCGGCTGCGCGCGCTGCTTGCACCGGGCGCGGTGATCGCGTTCTCGCTCGTGGCCGTGTTGACGATCCCGCTGCAAGCAGATCTCACGGCGATCACCGATCGTGTTAGCGACGCCGGGCTGGTCGGCCAGCTGCCGGGCGCCCAACAGCACCCGCTGAGCACCTATCTGATCGCCCACCAGGAAGGGGCACATTACGAGCTCGCCGCTGAGTCGGCTACGGCAGTCGGCTCGCTGATCGTGCAGGATGGACGCCCGGTGCTGATGCTGACGACATACGACGCGCGGGTCTTCACCTCGATTTCCAGGCTGAAGCGCCTGATCGCCGCCGGCCAGGTTCGCTATGCGTTCCTGAACACGTTCTGCACGAGTCAGGCGCAGTCGGTGAATCCCGCGTGCTCGGCACCTGTCAAGTGGGTGCGTGCGCACGGCAAGGATGTGTCGATCGAGGCGGGGCTCGCGCAGGGCGGGCTCTTGTATCTACTGCCAGGGGCGAAGCCATGAGCGTTGAGCAAGAGCGCTTGCAGGGGCTGGTCACGGGGGCTCGCGCGGCGGGCAGAATCGCGCTCGACACCGAGTTCATGGGCGAGGGCCGCTACCGCACGCTGCTGTGCCTGGTGCAATTGGCGATCCCAGAGGACGACGAGATAGCCGAGCACATCCTTGTGGTCGACCCACTGCTGGAGGGTTTCGACGGATCGGCGCTCGCCGCGGCGCTGGCCGACCCGGCGATCGAGATCGTCGTGCACGCCGGACGCCAGGACATCGCGCTGTTGCGCAGGTACCTGTGCACGGAGGTCACGAACGTCTTCGACACACAGATCGCCGCGGGCTTCGCCGGCCTGGGGGCACAGGTCTCATACGACTCGCTGCTCGCGGAGGTGCTGGGCCTGCGCGTCGCCAAGACAGCGAGCTTCACCCGCTGGGACGCGCGGCCGCTTTCACCCGAGCAGATCGCCTATGCGCGCGAGGACGTGGTGCACCTACTAGAGCTGGCAAGTGAGCTCGAGTGCCGCCTGCAAGAGCTGGGACGCTTGCAATGGGCGCGCGAGGAGTGTGAGCCGCTCGCCCATTCAAGCGATAAGCGCACACCGGAGACAATCTTCGCGCGCCTACCCCGCGTCAACACGCTGAACGCCTCGGCGCGGACGGTTGCTCATGAGCTAGTTCGCTGGCGCGAGCATACGGCCGAGCGCCACGATCGTCCCGTGCAGACCGTGCTCGGCGACGCCACGTTGGTGGAGATCGCCAAGCGAAGGCCGACTTCCCGAGGCGAGCTAGAGAAGATTCGCGGCGTCGGCTCAAGCGCCAGCGGGCGTAGGGCCGAGGAGCTGCTGGAGGCGGTACGCGTCAGTCGCGAGCAACCACCGGACCCACCGGGCGAGACCACCCGTACGCCCCCACCCAAGCCAGACGACGCCCCGCTAGTCGCGCTAGGCGAGGCATTGCTACGCACACGTGCCCGCGAAGCAGGACTGGCCTATGAGCTGTTGGCCGCACGCGCGGACCTACAGGCAATCGTCACCGCCGCACGCATAGGCGGCGATGAGGCCGACGTACGCACGCTGCGCGGATGGCGACGAGAGCTAGCAGGAGCCGAGCTCCTGGATCTACTCAACGGCGGTGTCTCGCTGTCAGTGCAAGAGACCAGCGAGGGCCGTCGCGTAAGGATCAGCGACAAACCCGAATAACTCGCCCGGCCGTAAGCGCTAAGCGTGGCATCGCAACGCGATACGCAGGCGGAGGAGTTTCGGATCGGATCGAGAGATCCGATTTGAAAGCTCCGGAGCCCTATTCGATGTGGTTGTAGATTTCGAACAGCGGCAGGTACATCGAGATGACGATGAAGCCAACGATGCTTCCGATCACGATAATCATGATCGGCTCGAGGATCGATGTCAGTGTTTTGACTGACGCCTCGACCTGTTCCTCGTAGAACTCGGCGACCCTGTCCAGCATCTGGTCGAGTGCGCCGGTTTCCTCACCAACGCCAACCATGTGCGTGACCATCGTGGGGAAGATCGGCGCCTGCGCCAGCGGCGCGGCGATCGTGCCTCCGCGCTTGACCGATGAGATCACGCCGTCCATAGCCTCTTCCACGGCGACGTTGCCGCCGGTGCGCCCGGTGATCTCGAGCGCCTGTAGCAGCGGCACGCCGGCTGCTGTCAGCGACGCCAGTGTGCGCGACCAGCGCGCGACCGCGATCTGCTGGACGATCGTGCCGATCCGCATCGGGATGTGCAGGCGGAAGTGGTCCCACTGGCGTCGTCCCCAAGACGTCTTTTTCCACTTGACGAACGCGACGATGATCAGCGCGAGCGAGCCGAACATCGCCCACCAGTCCTGGGTGACGAGCTTGGACAGCCCGACGGAGACCTGTGTCATGGCGGGAAGTTCTCCGCCGAATTCCTTGAAGACGTTCTCGAACACGGGCACGAGGAACGCCACCAACGCCATCATCACGCCGACCGCGAAGAAGACCACCAGGGCGGGGTAGACCATCGCCGATTTGACCTGTTTGCGCAGAGCGGCGTCCTTCTGCAGCTGATCGGCGACGCGCACAAGCGCGTCCTCGAGCACACCGCCCGTCTCGCCGGCCTGCGTCATCGCGACGAACAGTGGGTTGAATACCTTGGGGTGACGGGCCATCGAGTCGCTCAGCGGCAGACCGGCCTCGACGTCCTTGCGAACAGCAACGATCGTTTCCGTCAGCAGTTTGCTCTCGGTCTGCTCCTCGAGCACATACAGCGCACGCAAGATGCTCATCCCCGATGAGATCATCGTGGAAAGCTGGCGCGCGAAGATCGAGAGCTCGGTCGGCTTGACCCGACTCATGAACGTGATCTCGATGTTCTTCGAGGAATGCTTGTCGGCGATGTCCAAGACGATCAGCCCGCGCTGCTTGAGCTGATCTGCGACCGCCTGCTTGGAGTCAGCCTCGACCTCGCCGCGAGCCTTGGCGCCGGCGAGATCGAGGGCCTTGAAGACGTAGGTGCTCATCGCGAATGCCTAAGCGGCTGCCAGCGAAGGCGCACCCAGCAAGCGCCTGAGCTCCTCGGGGGTCGACGAGCGTGCTTCGGCGAGCTTCTGTGTGATCTTGCCGGCACGTACGAGCGAGGCAAGCGAGGCGTCCATCGTCTGCATGCCCGACGCCGAGCTGGTCTGCAGCACGGAGTAGATCTGGTGGGTCTTGCCCTCGCGGATGAGGTTGCGGATCGCCGGGTTGGGGACCAACACCTCACATGCGACCACGCGGCCGGAGCCATCGGCGTTGGGCAGCAGCTGCTGGGTCATGATGCCTTGCAGGGCGACCGACAGCTGCACGCGCACCTGGCCTTGCTGGTGAGCGGGGAACACGTCGATGACGCGGTCGATCGTCTGGGCGGCGTCCTGCGTGTGCAGGGTGGCGAACACGAGGTGGCCAGTCTCGGCGGCGGTCAGAGCCGTGGAGATCGTGTCGAGGTCGCGCATCTCCCCGACGAGGATCACGTCGGGGTCCTGACGCAGGGCGGCCTTCAGCGCGTCACCAAAGCTCTGCGCATCTGAGCCCAGCTCGCGCTGGTTGACGAGGCACTTCTTGTGCCCGTGCAGGAACTCGATCGGGTCCTCGATCGTCATGATGTGCTCCTCACGGGTGGCGTTGATCTCGTCGATCATCGCCGCCAGCGAGGTGGACTTTCCGGAGCCTGTAGGCCCTGTCACGAGCACGAAGCCACGCGGACGACGCGTGAACTCGTGTACGGCTGCAGGCAGCCCGAGTTCATCGATCGAGGTCATGCCGAAGGGGATCAAGCGGAAGGCCGCACCGATCGCGCCACGCTGATAGTAGGCGTTGACGCGGAAACGAGCGTGCCCGGGGATCGAGTAGGCGAAGTCCAGCTGCCAGTCGGTCTCCAGGCGTTGGCGCTGGTCGCCGGTGAGGATCGAGTAGACGATCTCGCGGGTGTCCGTGGGCGAGAGCTTCGGGTAGTCCTCGAGCGGGGAAAGTTTTCCGCGCACACGGACGGTTGGGTGCGCGCCCGAGCTGAGGTGCAAGTCGGATGCCCGGCGGTGTACGACCTCCATCAAGAGGTCTGCGAAATCGATGTCCATGGGTCCGCCCATCGGCCACTAGTAGGGCACCTGCGCGCTCTCACAGGTACCGCTGGACAAACGTTCGAGTGCCAAAGGCGCAGTTGCTCAGTCGGTGCCGATCACGCGTGCGATCTCAGCCATCGAGGTGCGCCCCTGGCGAACCTTCTGTAGGCCGTCGTCACGCATGCGCGTCATCCCCTGGCTGACGGCCACCTCGCGGATCATCTCCGCGGGCTTGCGTTCCAGCGACAGCGCCTGGATCTCGGGCGTCACCTTCATAACCTCATACAGGCCCAGCCGTCCGCGATAGCCGCTGGCACCGCAGCGTCGACAGCCCACAGGCTCATACGCCTCGAGCTCCATCCGTGCCCGGTAGCCGGCATCCTGCAGCACCTTGGCGGGGATGATCGTACGCCGCTTGCAGCTCGGGCAGAGCATCCTTGCGAGACGCTGCGCGACCACGCAGTCGAGCGCGGAGGCGACGAGGAACGGCTCGATCCCCATCTCGATCAGCCTGGAGATCGCGGAGGGCGCGTCGTTGGTGTGCAGCGTGGAGAGCACCAGATGTCCGGTGAGCGCTGACTCCACCGCGATCTGGGCGGTCTCGCGGTCGCGGATCTCACCGACCATGATGATGTCGGGGTCGGCGCGGACCATCGAGCGAAGGCCTGCCGCGAAAGTCAGGCCGACCTTGGCCGAGACCTGAACCTGGGTGAGCCCGGCCATTTCGTACTCGACTGGGTCCTCCACCGTGATGATGTTCTTCTCGGGGGTGTTGACCAGCTGCAACGCGGCATAAAGGGTCGTCGACTTCCCCGACCCTGTGGGTCCGGTCACGAGCACCGCGCCATGTGTCTCGCGGCAGGCGCGTTCGAAGCGTTCGCGCTCGGGATCGGCCATGCCGAGCTTGTCCAGATCGACCACCACAGATGCCTTGTCGAGGACACGCATGACCGCGCCCTCGCCGTGGACGCTGGGTAGCGTCACCACGCGCAGGTCGACGTGGCGGCCGTCGATCTTGAGCCCCACGCGCCCGTCCTGCGGCAGGCGCTTCTCGGCGATGTTCAGCTCAGCCATGATCTTGATGCGCGAGATCACCCCTGCGGCCATGCGGCGCTGGACGGTGGTGATGTCGTGCAGCACGCCGTCGACCCTGAAGCGCACGCGCAGCTCGCGCCCATCGGGTGCGAGATGGATGTCGGAGGCGCCGCGCTCGACCGCCTGGGCGACGATCTGGTTCACCAGCTTGATGACAGGGGCGTCTTCGGAGGTCTCATGCAGGGCGACGACCTCGGCGCCCTCCTCGGTGTCCTCGGTGATGTCGGCTGTCTCGCCAACGACGTCTTCGAGACGGTCGAGGCGCGAGATCAGATTGGCGATGTCATCGGCGGGCGCTACGGCGACGCGAATCTCATACCCGGTCATGATCGCGATGTCATCGACGGCGAGCACGTTCGAGGGGTCGGCCATCGCGACCAGCAGCGTGCGCTTGTCGGCAAACGCCACCGGCACTGTCTGATAGCGCTTTGCGATCGTCGTGCTGACAAGGTTCGCGGCGCTCATGTCGACAGTGAACACACCCAGATCCAGGTGGTCGAGACCGTAGCGCTCGGCGAGCGCCCTCGCCAACGCGTCCTGGGAGAGCACGCCGTTGTCGAGCAGCGCGCGCTCGGGCGTGGTGCCGGAGATGCGCGAGCTCTCCAAGGCGTCGTCTACCTGCTTGCGAGAGGCAAGGCCCATGTCGACGATCACGTCGGTGAGGAAGCGTTGAGATGAGCCTCGGCGCGAGGGCTTGGTGATGCCCGAGTAGTCGCCCTCAGAGCCAGTGCCGGCACTGGGTGCATCCCCAGTTTCCCTTTCCTCGACCCGCTCGTCGGTGACACTCGCCTGCCCGCCCACCGATCCGTCGGCTGAGATCATGGGCTCGCGCTCAGCGCCCGACTCCACCTCGATGTAGGGGTCGGCGCCGGCGATCGTCTCGAATTCGACGTCGGCGCCGGGTAGCGTGTCGAGCCCGGCGGGCGTTGTGTCCATCCCGAAGATCGCGTGCAGGTCCGGGCCTGCTTGCTGGGGTAGCTCGCTCATCGCGAGCACTCCCTCAGCTCGTGGCTAGTCTGGCACCTGATCCTGATGGAGGAGGGCATCTCGCATGACGTCCACCGGCGCCTTGCGGCCGGTCCACAGCTCAAGACTGAGCGCCCCCTGGGCGATGAGTATCTCCAGGCCGTCGACAGTACCCGCGCCATGCGCTTTGGCAGCCGCAAGCAGCGGCGTGGATCCGGAGCGGTAGACGAAATCGACGACATAGGAGTACTTACCGACTTGATCGAGCGTCAATCGGAGTTGGTTGAGCCCCTGACTGTCAGTGGCCGAGCGTTCTACCCGGTCGTCGTGCAGGCCGACCGAGGTGCAGTTGACGAGCAGATCTGCGGGAACCGGCTCACGCACCGCCGTGACCCCCAGATCGTGTGCAAGCGCGCTTGCACGCTCAGCTGTGCGGTTCCAGATCGACACCTCGCTCGCGCCGGCTTCGCGCAACGCCCAAACAGCAGCGCGGGCGCTGCCACCGGCGCCGAGGATCAGCACCCGCGGATGGGCGGGCATGTCGGCTAGGCCGGCGAGCGCGGCGATCAACCCGGGGGCATCGGTGTTCTCGGCAGCGATTGTGCCGTCCGCGGCAAACATGAGCGTGTTGGCGGCACCGATCGCACGTGCGGCGTCGCTTGCCTCTGTGGCAAGTGCCAGCGCGGCCTGCTTGTGTGGGATCGTGACGTTCACGCCGACGAAGCCCGACTGCGGCAGCGCGCGGGTCGTCTCATCGAACAGCGGCGGCGGGACCGGCAGGAGCTGGTAGCGCCAGTCGTCCAATCCCAGGGCAGCGAGCGCGGCGTTGTGGATCGCGGGCGAGCGGCTGTGCGCGACGGGCCAGCCGAGTACGCCTAGGCGGGGCATTTACTTACCTTTGCCCGTCGGGGTGTGCTTGCAGACCGGCGGG
>DATBYJ010000126.1:0-45646 GCA_036513795.1 Solirubrobacteraceae bacterium
GCGCGGCAAGCTCCGAGCTCGACCCCTCAGGCGTGCTCATCTGCCCCGCGCCCGTCGCACTTCGACATACCAACGCCCAGCACCGGCAGCAATGAACAGCACACCCAGCAACAGGCGCGGCGAGATCGGGCTGGCGCGCCCACTAACGCTCTCCACGATCAGCGCCAGCCCGATCGCCACCATCAGCAACGAGAGCACGAGCGTGCTCATGCGGTGCGCCTGTCTGCCGTTCATCTGATCCTGAGCTTATTCCTGTGCCGGTCGCTCGCCAGGGGGCGCGCGACCGGCATGGCAATTCTCAGGTGATCAGCGGAATGATCAGGATCGCGACGATGTTGGCAACCTTGATCATCGGGTTGATCGCGGGACCAGCGGTGTCCTTGAAGGGGTCGCCGACGGTGTCTCCGGTAACCGACGCGGCGTGCGCGTCAGAGCCCTTGCCACCGAAGGAGCCATCCTCGATGAGCTTCTTTGCGTTGTCCCACGCGCCACCGCCGGCGGTCATCATCACGGCAAAGAAGAAGCCCACGACGATCACGCCGATCAGCAGACCTCCAAGCGCCTGCTGGTCGATCAGCCCGACAATCAGTGTCAGCCCGATCGGTAGCAGTGATGGCAGGATCATCTCGCGCTGGGCGGTCTTCGTGACGATGTCAACGCAGCGCGCGTAGTCGGGCTCTTCGGTGTAGTCCATGATCCCGGGGTGCTCACGGAATTGACGACGCACCTCCTCCACGACCGCACCACCGGCGCGCCCGACCGCCTCGATCGACAGCGATGCGAATAGGCACACCATCAGCCCGCCGAGCAGCAGGCCGATCAGCACGGGCGGTTCGTTGATGCCGAAGTTGATGAAGTGCCCCAGCTTGTTTTCGAGTTCTTTCTGGAAACCGGCGAACAGGCCGACAGCGGCCAGCACGGCTGAGCCGATCGCGTAGCCCTTGGTGACAGCCTTGGTGGTGTTGCCGACGGCGTCGAGACGATCGGTGACCTGGCGCACCTCCTCGGGCAGATCCGCCATCTCGGCGATCCCGCCGGCGTTGTCGGTGATCGGCCCGAACGCGTCGAGCGCGACGATCAGCCCTGTCAGCGACAAGAGACCCATGGCCGCGATCAGGATGCCGTAGATGCCCGTGACGCCACCGCCGGCGAGCTTCCATGAGCCGAGGATGCCGAGCACGATCACAAGCGCCGGTAGCGCCGTGGCCTGCAGCCCCGAGGAGAAGCCCTGGATGATGTTCGTGGCGTGGCCGGTGATCGACGCTTTCGCGGTCTTCTTCACGGGCGCGAATCGAGTCGACGTGTAATATTCGGTTAGTCCGAATAGCAGCCCAGTGACGACGATCCCGATCAACGAGCACAGGTACAGGTGAAACCAGCTCGGGGTGTTGACGGTGCTGCCGACAACCTTGAACGTGAGGTTGCGCATCAGCCAGTAGGTGATCGGCGCGAATGCAGCCGCGGCGATCACGCCGGAGACGACGAGGCCCTGCAGCAACGCCCGCTCGACGTTGCCCGTGTTCGTGCGTACCGCGAACGTGCCGATGATCGAGGCAATGATCGCCACACCGCCGATGACCAGCGGATACAGAGCGACCTGCGTGGACTCGTGGAAGGTGAGCACGCCCAGCAGGATCACCGCGATCGCGGTGACCGCGTAGGTCTCGAACAGGTCGGCGGCCATGCCCGCGCAGTCGCCGACGTTGTCGCCCACGTTGTCGGCAATCGTGGCCGGGTTGCGCGGATCGTCCTCGGGAATTCCCGCCTCGACCTTGCCCACGAGGTCCGCGCCGACGTCGGCGGCCTTGGTGAAGATGCCGCCGCCGAGCCTCGCGAACACGGAGATCAGTGAGCCTCCGAAGCCGAGCCCGACGAGCGCGTCCACCGCCGTCTTGGGGCTATCGCCGAAGAACGACGTCAGCGCGCCGTAGTAGCCGGAGACGCCGATCAGCGCCAAGCCGACGACCAGCAGGCCGGTGATCGCCCCACCGCGAAACGCGACCTTCAGTGCGGGTGAGACTCCGTCCTTGGCAGCCTCAGCCACCCGCGCGTTGGAGCGCACGGACACGTTCATGCCGATGTAGCCGGTCGAGCCCGACAGGATTGCTCCGATCAAAAAGCCGCCCGCTACAGCGATGTTCTGGATGAATATCAGCGCCACGAACACGACCACGCCGACACCGGCGATCGTCTGGTACTGGCGGTTCAGGTAGGCGCGAGCGCCCTGCTGGACTGCAAGGGAGATGCTCTGCATCTTCTCGTTGCCCGGCGAAAGCGCGAGCAGGGATCGCGTGGTCACGAGGCCGTACACCACCGCACAAGCGGCGCAAACGAGGGCGACGACGACCCCATGGTTCGTCAGAAAGCTGCTCAACAGAAATCCTCCGCGGTCTGATTTGCGTGCCGCGCGAGGACTGTCGCGCGCACATTTGTCCGCCGGGTTCGCTCGGCGCGAGCGTCTACCCGGTGCAAACGCGGGCGCAGTGTATCGTGCCGGCCGGCACTATGCCTGCCCAACGCCGTTCGCGGTGCTGTTTTTCATCTCCCCGGCACCCACAGCCGGCCGCTGGACTCGGCTGGCCCGGGCCCCGGCTTATCCGATCCCGACTGCGCCGGTTGCGAGGGCTGAGTCGGCGATTGCGGCGCGGAGGCCGGCTGCGCGGGTGACGACGGCTGACCCGCTGCAGCTGCCGCCGCCTCGCCACCGGGCTGCAGCTCGCGCGCATAGGCCATCTGTAGCCGCGAGAGGGCGTCGCGCAGCGGGCCGAGCTCTTGCGGGATGCGGCGTTCGAGGATCTCGAGCAGGGCTTTCACGCCGTCAATCGCGTCGCGTGCCTGCTCGAGGTCACGCTGCGGATGGCCGGGATCCTGCCCTTCGCCGGCGGGCGCCAACCGCGTGGCGCCGATGTTCAGTAGCGACACGGCTGACTGCGCCATCATGTCGGTCGTGGTGATGCGATTCAGTTCGGCTTCATAGGCAGCCCGCAACTCCTCCTCGCTGGGCTCACCTGCGCCCTGACCTGGCGGCATCGCCTCGCCTGCTTGCTCCTGTGCGCTCAAACCGTTACCTCCGCGGGATAGCTGTCCATAGTCTCGCCTACGCTGGCGGCGAAGACCTCCTCGGGCGTGGCGCCCGCCGCAATTAGCTGACGCTGGCGCTGAGCACCGTTGCGCTCGGGGAAGCTCGGGTCGATCGCCAGCTCCGCGCGCACCGGCGCGGTCCAGGCAAGCAGGCGCTCGATCGCCTCACGCGCGGGATACTCGCGCGCACGCTCGAGGTCGATTAGCTGCCCATCCAAGCCGTAGCGAATCGCGCGCCACATGTTCTCCTCGATCAGTCGCGCCGGCGGGTCCACGAACGGCACGCCTTCGTCGACGTCCCGCACCGCCTGGGCGATGCACGCGACCATCAGGCCGGCAAGCGCCTCAGACTCGCGGGCGCTGGCTTGCGCATCGCAGATCCGTACCTCGACCGTGCCAAAGCTGAAATGCGGCCTTACCGACCACCACACCTGTGTGAACTCGACGATCGAGTTGGTCCGGCGCAGGAACTCGATGTACTGGCGGTAGGCTGCCCAGCCGCCGAATGCATCAGGCACGCCGCAGCGGGGGAAGCTCTTGGTGAAGCTCTGCGTGCGCGCGGAGTGCAGGCCGCTGTCGCGGCCGTCCAGGAACGGCGAGTTCGCGGAGACCGCCAACAGCAATGGCAAAATCGGGCGCAAACGGTCAACGGCACGGATGGCGCGATCGATGTCACGCACGCCCACGTGCACGTGCAAGCTGAAGGTGTTGTTGCGCCAAGCAACGTATTTGAGGCCGTCGGCGACGCGGCGGTAGTGCTCGGTGTCGATGATTGGCTGCTCGCGATAGTCGGCCCACGGATGCGTTCCCGTAGCTCCCAGCGCGACGCTCTCGCTGTTGGCGAGGGCAAACATTCGCCGGCGGCGCTCACGCTGGCGTGCCAGCGCATCGTGCAGGTCGGAGCCGACCCCGGAGATGACCTCGATCTCTGATGAGATCAGCTCGCCGGCGATTCCCTCACGCAGCTGCGGGTCAGCTTGCGCAGCGTCGCGGAGCTGCTCGAAGCGGGGCGTGAGTTCGAGCGTGCGCGGGTCGAGGATCGAGAACTCCTCCTCGACACCGACGGTGAGGTCGGTGGCTAGGGCGAACGTCTCGACGGCTCGATCTAGATCAAGGCTGTTCATCGCTTGGGCGTCTGCGTGGGGTCTGCGCGGAGCGCTCGAGCGTCCAGTGTGACGCACAATCGCCGGTGTCTGGAGCTAAGCGCTCGATCAGGTCAGATAGAAGTACAGCGCGTAGAGCAGATCAACCGCCGGGCTTGAGGTGTGGACGGTTACCTCCGGCGGCACGTCGAGCAGTGACTCTGAGTAGTTGAAGATGATCTTCACGCCCGCATCGACGAGCTGATCGGCGAGTCCCTGTGCGGCGGCGGTGGGCACTGCGAGCACGCCCACGACGATGTCCTCGTCCTCCACCACCTGGCGCAGATCGCGAATGTGGCGCACCTGTTGGCTGCCAACCTGGGTGCCCACCTTGGCGTCGTCGGCGTCGAAGATCGCCACCACGCGAAAGCCGTGGTCGGCGAAGATGTCCGATGAGGCGATCGCCTTGCCAAGATGCCCAGCGCCGATCAGCCCGATGTTGTGCTGTCCAGCGGTGCGCAGGATCTTGCGGATCTGCGAGACGAGTGCCTCGACGTTGTATCCGACGCCGCGCTTGCCGAACTTGCCGAAGCCCGACAGATCGCGTCGGATCTGGGTGGAGTTGACGTGGGTGTAGTCGGAGAGCTCCTGTGAGGAGATCGTCTCCTTGCCCATCTTCTTGGCCTGCGTTAGCACCTGTAGGTAGCGCGACAGGCGCGCCGCCACGCCAAGCGAAAGCCGCTCGGCGGCCGCACCTGTGCCGTCACGAGCCCCAGCTAGCGCGCTCGTGGATTCTCCATAGCTCATGTTCGTGACTCTAGACGCTCGCGCACCAGCGCCTCATCGACGAAGTATTCGCACAGCTCCTCGCCCTCGAGCGCGATCACGGGGATACGCTCGAAATACGCGCGGTGAAGCGCCTCCTCGGCAGTGATATCCAGCTCCTGGAGCGAGAAACCGAGGTCCGCCTGAAGGCGGCGCAGGATGGACATGGCGTCGGCGCATAGGTGGCAGTCTGGCTTGGAGTAGACGGTGATCGTGGCGGTTTGGGGCTGCGCGGTCATACGCGGCGAGGCTAGCGAGCAGGCGAGCGCGGCGGCGATCAGCGCGGCCGCTCACCTGTCGCGTAGGCATCCAACGAGAGGTAGTGCGGATAGGCGAGTTGCTCGCCGAAACGCGCGGCGCTGGCGATCATGGCGGCGTTGTCGGTGCACAGCGAGCGCGACGGCACATGCACGCTCGCGGGCAACTCGCTCAGACGACGGCGCAACTCGCCGTTGGCTGCCACTCCCCCACCGACGGCAAGACGGTTGCTACCGCTGCGCTCGAGCGCGCGGCGGCTGCGCGCGACGAGCGTCTCGACGATGGCTGCCTGATAGGAGGCCGCAAGATCAGCGGCGCGAGCGCGCGTGTGAGTCTCCCCCAGCTCGCGAATTGTGTAGAGCAGCGCTGTCTTGACGCCGGCAAACGAGAAGTTGAGGCTGTCAGCGAAGCCCTTGCGCTGCGAGGGACGGGCCTTGCCGCGTGCGCGCTCGCCGGGCGAGCCGGGGAATGAGAATGCTTCGGGGTCGCCCTCAGCGGCCAGACGCTCGAGCGCGGCGCCGCCGGGATAGCCGAGGCCGAGCATCCGTGCCCCCTTGTCGAACGCCTCGCCGGCGGCGTCATCGAGAGTTCGCCCGAGCACCTCAAAGCCGTCGTGCTCGCTAACGCGGACGAGCAGCGTGTGCCCGCCGCTGGCCAGCAGACAGACGAACGGCGGCTCGAACGCGCGGGCCGGCACGGAGCGCCGGTCCGATCCTCGATCCTCGCCGATGCCGGCCCCGGTGAGGAAATTGGCGGCGACGTGCCCTTGCAGGTGATCGACGGCGGCGAAGGGCAGTTCGCGGGCGGCGGCGATCGCCTTGGCGGTCGACAATCCCACGAGCAGCGCGCCCACGAGCCCTGGGCCCTGGGTGGCAGCGACGAGCTCCACATCCCGCAGGCCCGCGCTAGCGCGCTCGAGAGCCTGCTGAACGACCACGTTGACAAGTTCCAGGTGGTGGCGGGAGGCGATCTCCGGGACGACGCCGCCAAAGCGGCCGTGGGCCTCTTGCGAGGAGATGACGTTCGAGCGCATGTGCCCGTCTGTGTCGATCACGGCGGCGCAGGTGTCGTCGCAGCTGGTCTCCAGGGCGAGGATCATCGCTTAGAAGCCCGCCCGAGGATCTGGGTTGGGCACATCCCCGAGCGAGCCTTGCAACGTGGCGGGCGTACGCCACATGACGAGCGCGTCCTCGCCGTTGTCCTGGTAGTAGCGGCGGCGCATGCCAGCCGCACGGAAACCCTCGCGCTCGTACAGGTGAATGGCGACGGCATTGGAGCGGCGCACCTCCAGGGTGAAGCGAGCCTGATCGTCGCCGACGCGCTCGTACAGCTCGGCGAGCAGCGCTGAGGCAATTCCCTGGCGCTGGCTGTCGCGGTCGATCGCGATGTTCATGATGTGCCAGACGGTGTCGTAGCGCGAACAGATCAGATATCCGAGCAGACGCTGCTCGCCACCGCCATCGCGGCTGGTGGCGGCGAGGCAGATCCCGGACTGCTTGGAGAGCTCGAGCACGAACATGGCAAGCGACCACGGCGTCGGGAACACGCGCCGCTCAATCGCTACCACTTGCGGCAGGTCGGGATAGCTCAAGCGACGGATCTTGACTGCGGCAGCCTGCCCGGCTGGCTGCGAGGCGGCTCGTTCGCTCATCTCAACACGCTCTTCGCTGTGCCAACGCCCTCCAAGGCTAGCTCCGCATCCGGGCGGCGCCGGTAGTCGGGCACGATCTGCTGCAGGCCGATGACTGGTGCGCTCATGCCCAGCTCGCAGACGTACGCGGCGCTCACCCGATGCAGCGGGGAATTGACAGGCGCTGTGGCGATTCCGGCGTCGTGAAGCTCGCTGTGGAAGCGCAGAGCGCCGTCGCCGAACGCAAGCCATCGTGGTCGCTCGGAACCGATCGCCTGTCGAGCCTCAGCGAGCACGCCGGCGAGCTCTTCTGGCGGCACCGCGCGCGGGGACGCAAGCTCGTGCATAAACCCATGATCGCCAGTCGCGTAGGCGGCGGCAAAGGCCTCGCCCCGGCGCGCATCGATGACGGCAAGAACCACCGACTCGGCGTCGGCGTTGAGGGCGCCGGCGGCAAGCGCTTGCAGGCTGGAGACCCCGACCAGCTCTACGTCTAGCGATTGGGCTAGCCCGCGGGCGGTGGCCACGCCGACGCGCAGTCCCGTAAATGTGCCGGGACCCAGACCTACAGCGATGCGATCGAGTTGCTTCCAGGCGACGCCGGCACCGCGGAGCAGCTCGTTGGCCATATCGAGCAGTCGCGTGGCGTGGCCGGGGTGGGCACCAGCGGGCGGGTCATCGCGCATCTGCGTGACGGTGCCATCGCTGAGGCGCACGGCGACGGCGGTGGCGGGCGTGGAGGTGTCGAAGCCGAGCACGATCACGCCAGCGGGCCACCTGGCACAGGCGCGAGCTCGCCCAGTTCGATCAGGCGACGGTCGCCGCCTGCATGGCTAAGGGTCACGCGGACACGCGCGCCGGCAAGGTCGACGTGGGTGTCCTGCGGCCACTCGACGAACGCGATACGACCCGGCCCGAGATAGTCGGCGAGTAGCTCTGGCTCCTCGTGCTGGAGCCCGGCCAGCCGATATAGGTCGAGGTGCGAGACGGTCAGCCCGGCGGCGAGGTAGCGATGGCCGATGCTGAAGGTGGGGCTAGTAACGGGATCCTCGACGCCGAGCGCGCGGGCTGCTCCGCGCACAAGCGTGGTCTTGCCAGCGCCGAGGTCTCCCTGCACGAGCACTACGTCGCCATCAGCGAGTGAACGCGCGAGCTCGGCGCCAAGCGCTTCGGTCTCTTCAGCGCTGCTGGTTTCGACAGTGCGTGGAGCCACTGACGAGACTCTAGAGACGCACGGCGGGAGCGGGCGAGCCTGATTGCGGCCAAAAAAATGACCGGCCCGCGGGAGAATGAGTCGCGGGCCGGTCGTTACTCCTGGAGGGATGGAGACATGATCTTCATCGGCTGCCGTGCCGTCTGACTTTAGGACCTCGCGCAAATTTTTCGACAGCTGCCCCATGAACCCCTCTTTTGCAGGGAAAATGCCAGTGGACAAGTGTCCAAAAAGTGTCCAGAGCACGTCCCTGAGGCCGTTTAGAACAGGCCCAGTTGGTCCGCTGCGGCAGGTCCGTCGATCGTTCCCCGCACTGGTGCGCCGGCCGCGGGCGCGGAGTGCTCCTCGCCTCGCTCATCGGGCTGCTCCTCCGCGAGGTCGGGGACCTCTTCCAGTGGCGGCTGCTCGGGTGCGCCCAGCGCGAGCAGTTCGGGGATGCGCTTGAAGTCCTCGCGCAGCGTTTCGAGCAACCGCGGCGTGTAGAGGGCGGCCGCCGGGTGGTAGATCGGATAGAGGCGCACGGCGCGCTTGCCGAGCACGAGCACCTCGGGCTGCCCGTGCAGACGGGTGATTCCGGTGGGGTCACCGCGCAAGAGCTTGGTGGAGAAGTTGCCAAGCGTGCAGATCACGGTGGGCTGAATCAGCTCGACCTGGCGGCGCAGGTACTCCTGGCAGTTGTCGATCTCGATCGGCAGCGGGTCGCGGTTGCCGGGAGGTCGGCACTTTAATGTGTTCGCTATAAACACCTCCGTTCGAGAAAGTCCAATCTCGACGAGAAGCGTCTCGAGCAGTTTTCCGGCACGACCAACGAATGGCACCCCCTGCTCGTCCTCGCTGGCGCCGGGGGCCTCGCCGACGAACATCAGCACGGCGTTGGCGTTCCCGGCTCCGAACACGACGGTTTTGCGGGTGGCGGCGAGCTCGGGGCAGCGCGTGCAGGCGCGCGCCCGCTGGAAGACCTCCTTGAGCGCCTCACGCCGCTCTGCTGCGGATCGCTCACGCGCCTCGTCGGACATCGCGGGGATGGTAATTGCTTATGGGAGTGCGCAGCGCGACCCCGGGCGCAGTGTGTCCGCCCAGACGCGGGCGGACCGACTATGGGCTGGTGAGCGATGATCCCGTGATGGCCTCAGTTGGCGAGCACTCGGTCACCGCCCCGTTTGCGGGCGTGGTGGTCGCCCTACCCCACGCACGTGAGGAGCACGTGGGCGCGGGCACGGCGGTGGTGGTGTTGGAGGCGATGAAGATGGAGCACGAGGTGCTCACGGAGGTAGACGGCGTAGTGGCGAGCGTGGCGGTGTCGCTGGGTGACGCGGTCGAGGAGGGCCAGCTGCTGGTGACGCTCACACCCAGCGATGCCACGACGACGCATGCACAAGCTGCGGGCGAGCAGCGCACGGAGGGCGAGCGGGCGGATCTGCGGGCGGTACGCGAGCGCCACGAGATCGGATTGGATGCGGCGCGGCCGGACGCGGTCGCGAGCCGCCACGAGCGCGGGCGACGTACGGCGCGGGAGAATCTGGCGGACCTGCTCGATGAGGGCACGCTGGTGGAGTACGGGCCGCTGCTGTTCGCCGCGCAGGAGCTCCGGCGCCCACGCGAGGAGCTGATCGCACGGACGCCCGCTGACGGGCTCGTGGCTGGCGTCGGCGAGGTGGAGGGCCGCGCATGCGTGGCGATGTCCTATGACTACACGGTGCTGGCGGGCACGCAGGGTATGCGCAACCACGCCAAGAAGGACCGCCTGTTCGAGCTGGCAGAGCGCCGGCGGCTGCCGGTGGTGCTGTTCGCGGAGGGCGGCGGTGGGCGCCCGGGCGACGTGGACATGCCGATCGTGGCGGGCCTGGACTGCCGCGCGTTTGAGCTATTTGCGCGCCTCAGCGGCCTCGTGCCGCTCGTGGGCATCGCCTCGGGCTACTGCTTTGCGGGCAACGCGGCGCTGTTGGGCTGCTGTGACGTGGTGATCGCAACGGAGGATTCGAGCATCGGCATGGGCGGCCCGGCGATGATCGAGGGCGGCGGCCTGGGCGTGCATGCGCCTGGCGACGTGGGGCCGATCGACGTGCAGCACGCAAACGGGGTGGTCGATCTGCGCGCTGAGGACGACGCGCAGGCGGTGGCGCTGGCGAAGCGCTACCTGTCCTACTTCCGCGGCCCTACGGAGCCGGGTGGCGTGCCAGACCAGGAGCTGCTGAGGGATCTGATCCCAGAGCAGCGCAAGCGCGTGTATGCGGTGCGGCGGGTGATCGAGGGACTGTTCGACGAAGGCTCGGTGCTGGAACTGCGCGACGGCTTCGGCGCGGGCATGGTGACGGCGCTCGCACGCGTGGATGGCCGTCCGCTGGGGGTGCTGGCGAACGACCCCAAGCACCTGGGCGGAGCGATCGACGCGGACGCGGCCGACAAGGCGGCGCGCTTCTTGCAGCTGTGCGACGCGTTCGAGCTACCGCTGCTGTTCCTGTGCGACACGCCTGGCTTCATGGTCGGCCCGGCGGCCGAGCGCACGGCCACCGTGCGCCACTTCGCGCGGATGTTCCTGGGCGGCGCGAACGTGAGCGTGCCGACGGGCACGATCGTGCTGCGCAAGGGCTACGGCCTGGGCGCGCAGGCGATGGCGGGCGGCGGCTTCAAGGCACCGCTGTTCACGGTGGCGTGGCCGACGTCGGAGTTCGGCGGCATGGGCCTTGAGGGAGCGGTGCGGCTGGGCATGCGTCGCGAGCTTGAGGCGATCGAGGGCGACGAGGAGCGCGAACGCCTGTACGAGCAGATGGTCGCCGCGGCATACGAGCGCGGGCAGGGCGTGAACATGGCCGCCTACGGCGAGATCGACGACGTGATCGACCCAGCAGGCTCACGCCGCTGGATCGCGACGCTGTTCGACGAGCACACCGGCCAGTGGTGGCGTCGCGAGGGCAAGAAGCGCCCATACGTCGACGCTTGGTGACGCTCGCAACCGTGTGTATCATCTTGGTAGGCCGTTAACGAGATGATCGAGCGGACCTTGGGAAGCATCCGTTGAACATCTGAAGTCGCGCCGGTATCCGAAGGGAACTGGACCGAAACCGATGAGCTCACCTCAACACCGTCCCTGGCTGCGCACGTGAACACCGTGCGCACAGTCGCTGAGCTGCGCTCCACGCTTGCTTCAGCTCGCCGCGAGCCGCTCACGATTGGGCTCGTGCCCACGATGGGCGCGCTGCACGAGGGCCACCTGTCGCTGATCTCCCATGCTCACGAGCACTGCGACGTGGTGGTGCTGTCGCTGTTCGTGAATCCCGCGCAGTTCAACGAGCGAGCCGATCTCGAGCGCTACCCCCGCGACGAGCAGCGCGACGCAGAGCTCGCCGCCGCGGCTGGCGCGGATCTGCTGTTCGCACCGTCTGTCGAGGAGGTCTACCCCCAGGGCTTCGCCACCACGGTCGAGGTGCTCGGCGTGAGCGAGCGCCTCGAGGGCGCCGTCCGTGGCCCCGAGCACTTCCGCGGCGTAAGCACGGTGGTGGCCAAGCTCCTGTGTATGGCGATGCCCGACGTGGCGTACTTCGGCCAGAAGGACGCCCAGCAGGTAGTGGTCATTCGCCGCCTGGCAGCGGACCTGAACCTCCCTGTCCACATCGAGGCGCTGCCAACGATCCGGGAGGCCGACGGACTGGCGCTATCCAGCCGCAACATGCTGCTCACGCCCGCGGATCGAGGACGTGCGCTCGCCCTCCCCGCCGCATTGCAGGCCGCCACCGCGCTTGCTGCAAGTGGCGAGCGCTCGACGGTGGCGCTGCTCGATGCGGCCCACGCGGCGATGCGCCCGTTCGAAGTGGAGCCCGAGTACGTGGCTCTGGTCGACCCCCAGACGCTCGAGCCACTCGACCAACTCGCGGGCGAGGCGCTGCTGGCGCTGGCCGCTCGCGTCGGCGAGGTCCGCTTGATCGACAACACCATCTTGTCACCTGTACCCGCCGGCGAAAACGCCGCGGGCACGGGCAATGCCCCCAGTCAACCGCTCGAAGGAAAGGCAACCGCCACATGCAGCGCGTGATGCTCAAGTCAAAGATCCACCGCGCAACAGTCAGCGACTGCGATTTGCACTATGTCGGCTCGATCACGATCGACCCCGACCTGCTGGAGGCCGCGGACATCCTCGAGCACGAGCAGGTGCATGTCGTGGACGTGGACAATGGCGCGCGTTTTGAGACGTACACAATTGCCGGCCAGCCCGGCTCGGGCGACATGCGCGTGAACGGCGCGGCCGCTCGGCTCGTGCACCGCGGCGACACGATCATCGTCATCTCCTACGGCACATATGACCGTGTCGATCTGGAGCACTACGAGCCTCGCGTGGTCCACGTCGAGGCGGAGACCAACCGCATCATCACGATCGATGAGCAGGTGGCGACTCTGCTCTCTTGAGCGAGCGTCAACCGGCCTTCAGAGAGGAAGCAACCACGATGTCCAGCCACCCCACCATCCATGCCCCGGCTGACCCCGGCCGGCTGCCGATGACGCTGCCGCTGCTGGCGGAAAAGAAGCGGCTGCGGGAACCGATCGTGATGGTCACGGCATACGACTACCCAAGCGCGCGCGCGGCTGAGGCGGCGGGCGTCGATCTCGTACTGGTGGGCGACTCCGCGGCGACGACCGTGCTCGGCTACAACGCCACCACACCGGTCGACCTGGACGATATGCTCGTGCTCGCGCGTGCCGCCCGCCGCGGCCTCGCCACGCCGCTTTTGATCGGCGATCTGCCGTTCGGCTCCTACGAGGTCTCAGACGAGCAGGCGATCACCACCGCGATGCGGATGGTCAAGGAGGCCGGCTGCGACGCCGTCAAGCTCGAGGGCGGCGGCGAGAGCTCCGTCAAACGCGCGCATGCGATCGTCAGCGCGGGCATCCCGGTGATGGGTCATGTCGGTCTTACCCCCCAGACATCCACCGCGCTCGGCGGCTGGAAGGCGCAGGGGCGCACGGCCGCCGCCGCGGCGAAAATCGCCTGTGAGGCGCGCGCGCTGCAACAGGCGGGCTGTTTCGCGCTGGTGTTCGAGGCGATCCCCAGCGCCGTCAGCGAGGAGCTGATGGCGTTGATCGAGATCCCTGTGATCGGCATCGGCGCGGGACCGGCGACGGATGGCCAGGTGCTCGTGTTCCACGACCTGCTGGGCATCCGTGACGGACTGGGAGCGCGCTTCGTCAAGCGCTACGCCAACCTCCAGCAGGAGATGAACGACGGCGTCAGCGCCTACGCCCAGGACGTGCGCTCGCGCCGCTACCCCGGCCCGGAGCACTCCTACTCGATCGACCCATCTGAGCTGGCCGAGCTGAAGGACACGCTGGATGCCGCTAGCTGATGGCACCTCAGCTGCGGTCGCTCTGGCACGAGCGGCCGCGGTATCTCGCACCGGCAAGCTAGGCCAGCGGCTCCCCGTAGCGCTCCCCGAAGGCGAACTCCTCGACGGGTTTGCGCGCCAGTTGCGACGGCCACGGATCGACGCGGTAGCCCACCCCGATGTGCGCAGCAAGCGCAATCCCGTCGGGGATCTCCAACAGTCGCTTGACCTCATCCTCCGCGGGCACCAGCAGCGTGGTCAGCGCCGCACCGAGTCCCTCGCAGCGAAGCGCCAGCAGCAGGTTCTGCACGAACGGGTACACCGAAGCACCACCGACGATGCTCTGGCGCGGGAGCTTCGCGTCGGTGACCGCCAGATCCTCGAGCCGCACGCCGACCACCAAATGCACCGGCACACGGTCCAGCCCGTTGGCATATTCGTCCGCGCGCTGGACGTTGCGCACGATCTTCGCGTCGAAGCTGTCCGGCTCGGCGAGCACGTGTGCGCCCCCCGTTTGCTTCATGTACTCGCGCCAGCCCGGCAGGTACAGATCGCGCAGCTTCACGCGTAGCTCGGCGTCCCGCACGACCACCACGCGCCAGCCCTGGCGGTTGCCGCCACTGGGGGCGAAACGGGCAGCGTCAAGTGCTCTCGTAAGAGCCTCCACCGGCACCGGATCAAGCTTGAAGCGTCGCGTTGTGGGCGCGCAGCGCATCGCGCCGTACAGGTCCATGCGCGGACGCTACCCGATCTCGTACTGGATCCGACGGATTACCTTCGCGGGCGCGCCGGCGGCGATCGAGAACGGCTCGATGTCGCGCGTGACCACGCTGTTGGCGCCGATCACGCAGCGCTCACCGATGCTCACGCCGCTCGTCACCACCACGTTCGCACCCAGCCAGCAGTTATCGCCGATCCGGGTGGGGCCCTTGCTCTGGAACCCCTGCCACGTGATCGGCTTGTTCGGGTCGTCGTAGCGGTGGCTTGCGTCGGAGACGAAGCAGCCGTTGGCGAGCATGCAGTGAGCGCCGATCTCCACCAGGTCCTCCGCCGCGACCATCACGCCTTTGTTCAGGAACGTCCCTTCGCCGATCCGCACCCGCGCGGTGCCAGGCGCGGTGATCCACACGCCCGGCTCAAGCAGCACTTCTCGCCCGATCTGCAGCCGCTGCTGCTGCAGCGCCTGCACTACGTTGCCGTGCAACGGCCAACGCGCGAACGCGCCCCGGCGCATCATCTCCCAGTGGATACGCGTGCGGTTCCACGGCAGCGAGTTCTGCTCATACCACTGCCACTTCTGCGCCCACAGCCGTAACGCCTTTGCCAGCTCGCCCGCGGAGCCCTGGTGCTCGAGTGCCTCCATGGCCGCGCGCTCGCGATCCTGGCCGGCATCCGCGGCCATCGCGCTTAGGCTGCAACCTTCGTACGTGGTTTGCGTTTGCCCGACGAGCTGCGGGCGCTCTTCTTCGGCTTGCCATTGGATGAGACGCCAGCGGCAGCGGGAAGCAGTTCGGCCAGGAACTGGCCCGTGTGCGATGCCGGCTCCGCGGCGACCTCCTCAGGGGTGCCCACGGCGATCGCCATGCCGCCCTCCTCCCCGCCCTCCGGGCCCATGTCGATCAACCGATCAGCACTCTTGATGATGTCCAGGTTGTGCTCGATCACCACCACGCTATTGCCCTGATCCACCAGCCGCTGCAGTACGTCCAGCAGACGCTGGACATCCGCGAAGTGCAAGCCGGTGGTCGGCTCGTCAAGGATATACAGCGTCATGCCCGTCGCCAGCTTCGAGAGCTCCGTCGCGAGCTTCACCCGCTGCGCCTCGCCGCCTGACAGCGTCGTCGCCGGCTGTCCCAGTCGCACGTAGCCGAGACCCACCGCGTCCAGCGTCTCAAGGCGCCGGCGCACCTTGGGGATGTGCTCGAAGAACTTCAGCGCCTCCTCCACCGGCATCTCCAGCACTTCGGCGATGTTCTTGCCTTTGAAGCGCACCTCCAGCGTCTCGCGGTTGTAGCGCTTGCCGTGGCACTGCTCGCACGGCACGTACACGTCGGGCAGGAAGTGCATCTCGATCTTGATCTGGCCGTCGCCGCGGCACACCTCGCAGCGCCCGCCCTTGACGTTGAAGCTGAAGCGCCCCGGCTTGTAGCCACGCGCACGCGCCTCCTGGGTCTTCGCGAACAGGTCGCGGATCACGTCGAACAGGCCCGTGTACGTCGCCGGGTTCGAGCGCGGCGTGCGCCCGATCGGCGACTGGTCCACCGCGATGATCTTGTCCAGCTGATCCAGGCCATGGATCGCGCGATGGGCGCCCGGGCGCTTACGCGCACGATGCAGGCGGCTGGAGACGGCCTTGTAGAGAATGTCGTTCACCAGCGTCGACTTGCCCGAGCCCGACACGCCCGTCACGCACGTCAGCACGCCCAGCGGCACGTGCACGTCGATGTCGCGCAGGTTGTGCTCGCTCGCGCCCAAGATCTCCAGATATCCGTTCGGTGTGCGTCGCCGCGCAGGTGGCTCGATCGTGCGCGCCCCCGACAGGAACTGGCCCGTCAGCGACTCCTTCACCCTCTGCACCTCCGCCGCGGTCCCCTGCGCGACGATCCGCCCGCCGTGCTCGCCCGCGCCCGGGCCGAGGTCCACGAGATGGTCCGCGGCGCGCATCGTCTGCTCGTCGTGCTCCACCACGATCACCGTGTTGCCCAGGTCACGCAGTTTCTCGAGCGTGCCGATCAGCTTCGAGTTATCGCGCTGGTGAAGGCCGATCGATGGCTCGTCGAGAATGTAGAGCACGCCCACCAGCGACGAGCCGATCTGCGTCGCCAGGCGGATGCGCTGCGCCTCCCCTCCCGACAGCGTCGCCGACGCGCGGTCCATCGACAGATAACCGATGCCCACGTTCTCCAGGAACTGCAGCCGCTCTGAGATCTCGCGCAGGATCAGCCGCGCCACGTGACGGTCGGTCTCCGATAGCTCGACCTCATCCAGCCACTCAAGCGCCCTGCGCGCCGACAGCGCGCAGAAGTCCTCGATCCGCGTGCCGCCCACCAGCACCGCACGCGACTCCGCCCGCAGCCGCGCGCCATCACACACCGGGCACGCACGCAGCGACATGTACTCCTCGATCTTCTCCCGCGTCCACTCCGAGTCCGTCTCGCGGTAGCGACGCTGCAGCCCTTTCACGACCCCCTCGAAGCGCGACGCATAGGAGCGCCGGCGCCCGAAACGGTTTTTGTATGTGACCTGCACCGGCTCATCGCCCGTGCCATACAAAAACGCGTCTCGCTGAACGTCTGACAGTTCTTCCCACGGCGTATCCAGATCGACGTCGTACATCTCCGCGATCGCCTCGGTCATCTGCTCGTAGTAGTTCGACGCGCTGTTCGCCCACGGCGCGATCGCCCCGTCCGCAATCGACAGCGTGGGGTCGGGAACCACCAGCTCCGGGTCGATCTCCATCTGCGAGCCAAGCCCCGTGCAGCGCTCACACGCCCCGTGAGGAGAGTTGAACGAGAAGATCCGCGGCTCGAGCTCCACCAGCGACGGCCCATGCTCCGGACACGCGAAGCGCTCTGAGAACGTGAACATCGTCCCCGGCTCCGGCGCCACACCAGGAACGATCTGCGCGGCGGCCGCACGCGGCCCCTTCGCGCCCTTCGCACGCGAGGGGCCATCCGGCTCCTCACCATCGCCCCGCCCGCCCGCTTTCGCGCTGCCCTTCGGGCGCTCAGCCTCGCCCGCTTTCGCCGCGCCCGACCCCACTATCTCAACCTCAACCAGGCCGTCCGCCAGCCCCACGGCCGTCTCGATCGAATCCGCCAGCCGCTTGCGCACGTCGTGGCGCATCACGAGCCGATCCACCACCACCGAGATGTCGTGCTTGTAGCGCTTGTCCAGCACGATCGATTCCTCGAGCATCCGTACCCTGTCATCGATCATCACGCGTGCGAAGCCGTCCGCGCGCAGCTCCTCCAGCAGCTTGCCGTACTCGCCCTTGCGCCCACGCACGACCGGTGCCAGCACCATGAAGCGCGTGCCTTCCGCCAGCTCCATCACCTGGTCGATGATCTGCTCCGCCGACTGGCCCACGATCGGGCGACCGCAGATCGGGCAATGAGGCTTACCGACCCGTGCCCACAGCAGCCGCAGGTAGTCGTAGATCTCCGTCACCGTGCCCACCGTCGAACGGGGGTTGCGCGAGGTCGTCTTCTGGTCGATCGAGATCGCCGGCGACAGGCCCTCGATCGAGTCCACGTCCGGCTTGTCCATCTGCCCCAGGAACTGCCGCGCGTACGCCGACAACGACTCCACGTACCGGCGCTGGCCCTCCGCGTAGATCGTGTCGAACGCGAGGCTCGACTTGCCCGAGCCCGACAGCCCCGTTATGACAACCAACGCGTCCCGCGGCAGCGCCAACGAGATGTCCTTCAGGTTGTGCTCACGGGCTCCCGAGACGACAATCTGGTTGCTCTGCGGCATCTACCATCCATGATAGTTAGGCGAACAGACGTTCGGGCTGCGGGCAGCTCATACTCACGCTATTTGCGTAGTTTACGCGGCGCGACCAGGGCGTCGCTGGCAAGGACGCAGGGAGCGTGGCGTGCTACGCACGCGAGCGACCGAGGACGCAGCATCGCGCCGGCCAGCGACGTCCTGGTCAGGAGAAGAGCTCAGTCACGTCCAGATCGTCCACGCCCTCGGCCGGCGATGGGACCTTTGTGCCGAGGCCGTAGACATCGCAACGGCCGTAGCCGTCAGGGCCCGGCTCCGTGCGAACCTCGACCATCTTTGCCGGGACGTCGACGATCCAGTAGATGGGTATGCCCGCCCGTGCGTACACGGGCGCCTTCGTCTCACGATCCTTCTTGTGTGAAGTCACCGCTACCTCGACCGCCAGCACCGCACTGCGAAAGTGATGGTCATGGGAGGGCTCCGCCTCGGTGAGCACCAGGTCAGGCTCGGGCTCGGAGCGCGGTTTGGCTTCCAGCGGCAGCTGCACTGCCAGCCAGGCCCGTGCCGACGCGAGGTGGCGCGTCAGGCGCACGATCGCCACCGCGTGGCTCATCCCCTGAGGGCTCATCTCGACGAGCAGCCCTTCCAGAAGCTCGACCGGCTCGTCCTGCAGGGCACCCGTCGCGACCATCCGGTTGTAGGTGTCAGTGTCGAGCCGGTGGATGGAGTCGGGGCCTTGGCGGTGCTTATCGACGAGCAGCCCCTCCACCAGCTCCACGTCCACGCCTGTGAGCGCCCCTGCCTCAAGAAGCCGGGCGTAGATCGCCGTGCCCAGCCGGTAGAGCGGGAGCAACGAGTCGGTGGGAATGTGGTGGGCAGCCTGAGTCGCCATGACTTCATTCTGGCAGGCGAAGATACGGCCCGCTTGGGATGCCTGAGCGAATCGCTGCTCGCACTCGGCGCGCGGGTTGCGCGCCCGCCCTACCCCTCGATCGCCGAGTAGACCTCGTCTATCAGCTTCAGCCGATCGGGAAGCTGAAAGTTCTCCGCGAGGTAACGCTCGGTGTCCGCGCGCGACTCGCCGTTGAGCGCCATGTTCAAGGCGATCAGCCGTGCGCCGTCGAGGTCGCCACCGGCACCGTCTGCGCTCGTAGCCGCCGGAGCACCCACCGCCACCGGCGCCGCTTCCAGCGCGTCGTCAAGCTCAGCCTCAAACCGCAGCGGCTGCTCCGGTTCGGGCTGACGTACCGGCGGCGGCTCTTGCGCCCGCGCCTGCTCAGCCTGTTCGACGGCCGCGGCACCGCGACCGGAGGCGGTGTCATACAGCTCCCCCATGCCGGTCTCCACCGCCGACAGATCGGCCGCCAGCCGGCTCGCCCCGGCGCGCAGGCTCTCCACCAGAGCGCTCACCTCGCCGTCCATCGAACCGACGTGCTCGAGCAGTTTTGCCGCCACCTGTGCGACGCCCGCGACGTGTTTGCGCGCCCGTTCGACCGCTTCCTCGCGTGTGCGGTCGGCGTCACGATCAGCGTCTTCGCGTACCTGGCGTGCGTTCTCCAGCGCGTGGCGCTCGATTTCCGCCGCGGCGGTCTCGGCAGCCTGCAAGATGCTCTGCACCTGCGTGCCCGCGGTTGAGGCCACCGACATGTCCGTACCGCCGTTCATCGCCGTGCGCTGGAGCTGCTCGAACTCCTCCGCGAGCGCTCTCAGGTGCATGTCCACAGCGGCCGGGTCATACCCGCGGCGACCAATCGGAAAGTCGCGACGTTCGATTGCCTGCCGATCGAAGTCCACGACGAGCATCCTAGGTGATGTCGGGAACGGAAGTCTCTTCGACAGCGATCTCCCCCGCTGGAGCTTCGCTGGAGCGAATCTCCTGCAGGTCGCGCCGCAGCTCCCGCAGCTCATCGCGCAGCTGCGCGGCATACTCGAAGCGCAGATCCTCAGCCGCCGCGACCATCTCCTCCTCGAGCTCCACGATCATCCGCTCGAGCTCGTGTTTAGGCATCTCCTCGCTCGAGCCGCGCTTGGCGGTGCGGCGTTTGCGCCCACGCGGCACCTTCGACTCGGCCTGCAGGAAGTCAGCGATGTCGGAGATGCCCTTGACAATCGTCGCCGCCGTGATCCCATGCTCCTCGTTGTAGGCAAGCTGAATTTCGCGGCGACGGTCAGTCTCGGAGATCGCCGCCTTCATCGCCTTGGTCTCTTTGTCCGCATACATCAGCACGGTGCCGTCAACGTTGCGCGCCGCGCGGCCGATCGTCTGAATCAGCGAAGTCTAACCGCGCAGGAAGCCCTCCTTGTCGGCGTCCAGGATCGCCACCAACGAGACCTCCGGCAGGTCCAGCCCCTCACGCAACAGGTTCACGCCCACCAGCACGTCGTACTCGCCCAAGCGCAGGTCACGGATGATCTGGATGCGTTCCAGCGTGTCGATCTCAGAATGTAGGTAGCGCGTCTTGAAGCCCATCTCCAGCAAGTACTGCGACAGGTCCTCGGACATCTTCTTCGTCAGCGTCGTCACCAGCACCCGCTCATTGCGATCCACGCGCTTGCGCACTTCGTTCATCAGATCGTCGATCTGGTTCTTCGTCTCGCGCACCTCCACGGCCGGATCCACGATCCCCGTCGGGCGCACGATCTGCTCGACCACCCGCGTGGATTTCGTGCGCTCGTACTCTCCCGGTGTCGCCGACACGAACACCAGCTGCGGCGTGATCGACAAGAACTCGTTGAACGTCTGTGGGCGGTTGTCCAGCGCGCTCGGCAGGCGAAAGCCGTAGTCCACCAGCGTCTGCTTACGCGAGCGGTCGCCCTCGTGCATGCCGCCGATCTGCGGCACGGTCTGGTGTGACTCGTCGATCAGGCAGATGAAGTCCTTGGGGAAGTAGTCGATCAGGCAGTAGGGCCGCGAGCCCGGCGGGCGCCCATCGAGGATTCGTGAGTAGTTCTCGATCCCCGAGCAGAAGCCAACCTCCCTGAGCATCTCCATGTCGTACTGCGTGCGCTGGCGCAGCCGATGGGCCTCCAGCTGCTTGCCTTCTGACTCGAGCTGCTCGCAGCGTTCGTTCAGCTCACGCCCGATCTCCGCCACTCCGGCCTCGATCGTGCCCTCCTTGACGTTGTAGTGCGTAGCCGGCCACACCGCCACATGCTCCATGTCGTCCTCCAGCAGCTCGCCCGTCAGCGGATCGAACTGTTGTAGGCGCTCTACCTCGTCGCCAAACAGTGTCGCCCGAAACGCCGTCTCCGCATACGCGGGAAACACCTCCAGCGTCTCACCCCGCACCCGAAATGTGCCGCGCGAGAGCACGCTGTCGTTGCGCGTGTACTGGATAGAGACGAGTTTGCGCAGCAGCTGGTCGCGGTCGATCATCTCGCCCCGCCTGAGGATCTGCATGTTCATCTCATACGTCTCCGGCGATCCCAGGCCGTAGATGCACGACACCGACGCCACCACGATCACGTCCCTGCGCGCGAACACCGCCGCCGTGGCCGCGTGGCGCAGGCGATCCACCTCCTGGTTGATCGCCGAGTCCTTCTCTATGTACAGGTCCCTGCTGGGTACGTACGCCTCCGGTTGGTAGTAGTCGTAGTAGGACACGAAGTACTCGACGGCGTTCTCCGGGAAGAACGTGCGGAACTCGTTGCACAGCTGCGCCGCAAGCGTCTTGTTATGCGCGATCACCAGCGCCGGGCGCTGCACCTCCTGGATCACGCCCGCCATCGTCATCGTCTTGCCCGTGCCGGTCGCGCCCAGCAGCGTCTGGAAGCGCTCGCCCTGCTCGATGCCCTCCGCAAGGGACGTGATCGCCTTCGGCTGATCGGCCGTCGGCGTGAAAATGGAGTCGAGCTTGAAATCGGGCATGCGCGGAGGCTGCCCTCTAGCGTAGCCCCTCCGCCAGCAGCGCCCCTACTCCAACCCCAGCTGCCGCGGGTAGGTTTCGCGGTAGGCAGCCTGCGCGCTGAGTACCCGCCGCACGTATTCCCGTGTCTGCGCAAACGGGATTTCAGCGACCACCAGATGTTTGCCGGTGGCGTCGGCGTGCGCCACCCACCGATCGACGTTTGTCAGACCGCCGTTATAGGCAGCGATCGCCAGCATCTCATTGCCGTTGTAGTGATCGAGCAGATAGCGCAGGTAGTAGCTGCCGTAAGCCACATTGACGCTCGGATCTCCGAGATCCCGGGCCGTGAACGTGATGCCACCTGAGAGGTGTGCCAGGTAATAGGCGGTACTGGGCAGAATCTGCATCAGCCCCTCCGCCCCCGCGGTTGAAGGACGCGGGTCGAACTTAGTCTCCGCGTAGATGACCGCCGCGATCAGCGCCGGGTCGAGATCCTTGGCAGCCGCCTGCTCGCGGATGATGCTCGCGTCACTCAACGGCAGCGCCTGATTGCGCTCCACGTTCTGGAACATCGAGGCGACTACTCCCACGAACAGCACCATCACAGCGATCGCCGTGATCGTGCCGAGAACCCTTCCGCTCATCCTCCAAGCTTGCCAAGAACCGCCGACAGCTCGCGTTCCAGATCAGCCTCTGTGCCATCGTTGCGGACGACGAAAGTCGCACGCTGGGCCTTCTCGTCCTGTGAGAGCTGCCGTGCCGCACGCTCATCCACCGCGGCGTGGCCGCGTACCGCTGCCCGCTGCTGACGCACCGACTCGTCGGAGATGACCGCGATCGTGGCGTCATACATCTGCTCGAGACCTGCCTCGAACAGCAGCGGCACCTCCACGATCGCGGCCGGTGGCGCGGGTTGCTTGGTGCGGGCCTGCTCGAGCCAAACCGCAACGCGGGCGCCAACGAGCGGCCATACCTGGCTCTCAAGCCACTTCCTGTCCCGATCCGTGGCAAACGCGCGACGAGCCACAGCTGCGCGATCAACCACTCCCCCGGGCGCTACCTCAGCACCGAAGCGCGCGAGAACCGCGTCGCGCAGCTCTTCGCCTTTATAGAGCTCATGCACGACCGCGTCGCTCGAGATCACCTCTGCTCCGAGCCGTCCCAACGCCGCCAAGGCAGTCGACTTGCCCGACCCCATGCCGCCAGTCAACCCGACGAAAGGAACCGTCTGCTCCACCGTGCTGGGTCGCCCAGGCCGCGTCAGTCCTGCTGAACAGACTCAGCCGTCGGCTCGCTGCCGTCAGCCTCGTCAACTACCGGTGCAGCCCGCTCGGCGTTCGCGCTCTCCCCGGCCGGCGAGGTCTCCTCGACAGCTTCTGCGATCTCAACAGACTCGGCGAGCTCCTCTACCGCTTCGGTCTCAATGGTCTCCTCTACCGCTTCCGCAACCTCGATAGCCTCGGCCACCTCTACCTCGGCCTCAACCGCAGCCTCAGCGACAACCTCCGCCACCGCCTCGCCTTCGCCTTGCGCCGGCTCGGCTGAGCCCTCCGCGGTTAGCTCCGGGGCCGGTTCGCCGGGGCGCGACACCGGCAGGATCTGGTCCTCCACGCGCTTGGCCGAAAGCGACAGACGGCGGCGCTCGGAATCGATCTCCAAGATCTTCACGCGAATCTCATCGCCCGGATGGACGATCTCGCGGGGGCTCTCCACGTGGTGAGGAGCAAGCTCTGAAATGTGCACGAGACCCTCGACACCATCGAGGATCTCCACGAAGGCACCAAACGTGACCACCTTGGTCACCTTGCCGGCCAGCTCGTCGCCGACGTTGTAGGTGTCGACGATTCGCTGCCACGGATCCTCTTGGGTCTGCTTGAGACCCAACGAGATGCGCTGGCGGTCGCGGTCGATGTCCAGCACCTTGACCTTGACCGTATCTCCAATCGTGAGGATCTCGCTGGGGTGGTTCACATGTGACCACGAAAGCTCGGAGATGTGGATCAGACCATCGATGCCGTCGAGATCGACAAACGCACCGAAGTCGACGATGTTGGAGATCTGCCCTTCCACCACCAGGCCGGGCTGCAGACGATCGAGGATCTGCTGGCGAACCTCCTTGCGCTCCTCCTCGAGGACCGCGCGCCGGGAGAGCACAACGTTGTTGCGCGAGCGGTTGAGCTCGATCACCTTGGTCTCGATCTTGGTGCCCATGTATTCGTCGAGATTGGGCACGCGGCGAATATCAACGAGAGAAGCAGGCAGGAAGCCGCGAACACCCAGATCGATGATCAGCCCGCCCTTGACGACCTCAATGACGGTGCCCTCCACCGGCTCGCCGGACTCGGCCGCCGTTTCTATGCGCCGCCACGCTTTCTCGAAGCGGGCGCGCTTCTTGGACATGATCAGGCGGCCGTCCTGATCCTCCTTGGTCATGACGATCGCGTCGACCTCCTCGCCGAGGTGCACCTCCTCGTTCGGATCGACCGCCTTGCGAATCGAAAGCTCGTTCGCCGGGATGACGCCCTCGGACTTGTAGCCGATGTCGACAAGCACCTCGTCCTTGTCGATCCGGACGACGTGGCCGGTGACGACCTCACCCTCCTCGATCGCCCGGAAAGTGGCGTCGTAGTTGGGCACGATCTGGCCGTCGACTTCGAGCAAGAGCCCGTTCGACCCGTCGACCACGCGGGCCTGAGGATTCTCCATCATTGTTTGCACCGGGCGAAGCGTAGCGCAGCCGTATCATTGCCGGGCACATGCCTGTTCGAGCGACCAAGCGGGGAGAGCAACGAACCCCGTTGGAACGGGACTGCGACGTGCTTATTTGCGGTGCAAGTTTCGCCGGACTGGCGGTCGCACGAGAGCTCTGCGGCGCGGGCGCGAAGGTGCTCATCGTCGATCGCTACGAGCTTGGCGAGCGTCAAACTTCGGCGTGCGCGATGCCGACAAAGTGGATGCAGGCGCTCGATCTGATGGGCTCCTGGCGCCAGAGCTTCGAGGAGATCGTCGTGCACACGCCATTTCGGACCGCGCGCTGGCAGTTGCCGTGGTCGTTCTCAACATTCGACTACCGCGAGCTGTGCGCGCTGTTGTGGGACCAAGCCGCGTCTTCGGAGATCGAGCTCGAGACCGCCACCGTTACGGGCCGCGATCGCCACACCGTCCACACCGACCGCGGTGAGCTGCGCGCCCCACTTATCGTCGACGGGCTCGGCTGGCGGCGAGTCCTCTCTAACGGCGCGCCGATCCAGCCACCAAACGCTCGACTCTCGCGCGGCCTGGAGGTCCACCCCGAGGGCACCGGCAAGGAGATGGAGTTGTGGATCGATGCTGGCTATGTCCGCTCCGGCTATGGCTGGAGCTTCCCCGCTGACGATGAGGTGCGCGTGGGAATCGGCTCCTTCTGGCCATCGCACCACGTCAAGGAGCCCACCGTGCGGCTCGCCGATGATCTCAACCTGCCCCCGCATGGCTATCAGGGCAACTGGATACCCCACCAGCTGCGCAGTGCCACCGAGGACTACGTGTTCTTCGCGGGTGATTCCGCCGGTCATTGCCTACCGCTTACCGCTGAGGGCATCCGCACGGCGCTGTATTTCGGCCTGGCGTGCGGACGCGAGCTGCGCATGGTGCTCGACGGGCACAGCACGCGCGAGCGGGCGCTCGCCCGCTACGGCGCCTTCTCGGACTCCCATCGGCGCAAATACAACTGGCTACTGAACGTGCAGCGAGCTGTTGGGCAGATGACCCCGAGTCGCGCACTCACAACGATCGTGCACGGATTTGAGAACCGCAGGCTCGCCAACTGGACATTCGAGCACTACTTGGCGATCGCGCCGCCTGAGTTCGCCACAGCTGGGCCGAGCGCACCCTCTGGGAAGCGCAGGCGGCTGACGGTCACCGCCGCACGCTGAGCGGCTGCTCAAGCCACCCTGCGCAGCCGCGGCGTGGCGCTCTCGAGCGCCTCCAAGGCCAGTCTCCCGGCCTCCACACCACTAGCCCAGGCAACCTCCGCCAAAAGGCCTGGGGCGGCCACCATGTCGCCCGCGAGGAAGACCCCATCGCCGCGGTCGATGGCCGGCCGCTCGCGCCAGCTAGCGCCAGGCATGTCAAGCGCTCCGCTGCGCCCATCCATCACCTGACGCCGCCGCCACGTCTCGCGCTCGCGCCAGTCGGAGAACGAGCCATCGAGCAGCAACTCCATGCGTGCAGTGGCCCGCTCGACGTCCTCCCCAGGGCGAATCGGCATCTGTGCCTGCACGAGCTCCTCGCCAGCGGGCGCGAGCGAGGGATCGGGCGCCGAGAAGCGCTCGATCCAGCCAGCCTCGTCCAGATCCGACACCACGAACGGATCGCCGCGGCGATGGCTGAGGCCGAGGTCCAGGCACACGGTGTGCCCGCTCGTCCCGGTCACGGAGTCATCACCGAGCAGGCTGCGAGCCTCGCCCAACTCAGTCGCAACAATCACCGGCGGATCAGGTAGCTGATCGACGCGAGCGCCTGTCGTGATCACCACGCCCAAATCGATGGCGCGTGTCTCGAGCGATTGCACCAGCGAACTCCAACCGCCGATCGCGTAACGCGCCGTCGGCGGCGGACTCAGCAGCGTCCTCACCGTGCGCTTCCACACGAACGCCGCGGATAGCTCGCCGGGGTCGTGGTAGAAGGTGTACACGCCTGCCGCAGCTGACAGCATCGCCGCGGTGCGCTCATCGGTGTGCTCAGTCGCCCAGGTGCGAAAGTCGAGATCGACGGGTGCCTCACGACCGCGCAGCCGCAGCACCGCGGGAAGCACAGCAAGTGGCGGCGTGCGCCTGAACTCGCCCTGCCAACGGCACTTGACGCCGGCCAGCGGCATGCCCGCATAGCGGGGCAACAGCTTGCGGTCTGCCAACCACCGCCACAAGGGTCCGTCCTTGTAAAGCACGTGCGGCCCGAAGTTCGCCTTGTAGCGACCTTCGCTGCTACGTGCCCGACCTCCCACGGAACTGTGAGCCTCCAGTAGGGATACGTTCGCGCCGCCTTCTGCGCAGGAGATCGCCGCGGTGAGTCCCGCGAGACCACCCCCGACGATCGTGACACTGGTCGAGGTGTTAGTGCTCCGGCTTGGCAGGCTCATGGCAATCCTCCTGGCGGTTGCTTACATCAGCACCGTACGAGAAAACTGGTCCGCTATACAGTTCCAGTAATGCTCGAGTCAAAAGGGCCAGTTACGGGGCCGGAACTACTGGTCGAACTTGACCGCACGAGCGAGTTGCCGCTGCACGAGCAGGTGGAGAGCTCACTACGCGAGAACATCCGGCGCGGGCGTCTGCCGGCGGGGACCAGGCTCCCCTCGACGCGCGGACTGGCCGCCGAGCTTGGGGTGTCACGCGGTGTAGTTACTGAGGCCTACGGCCAGCTTGGCGCCGAGGGCTACCTGGAAACCCGACAGGGTGCAGCTGTGCGGGTCGCTCGCGCGGTACGCGCCGCCGTCCCGCGCGCGCCAGCGCGATCGCTGCTGCCCAGCTTCCCCTATCACTTCCATCCGGGCCTGCCAGACCTCGCGGGCTTTCCCCGTAACCGCTGGCTGCGTTCGCTGCGTGCCGCGCTCGGCCAGTCGCCGCTGGATGCGGTCGGCTACGGCGACCCGCGCGGCGTGCCACAACTACGCGAAACGCTCGCTGATTACCTCGGGCGCGCCCGAGGTACCGCGGCAGACCCAGAGAACATGCTCGTGTGCACAGGCTTCATGCAGGGCTTCTCGATCACGTGCCGGTGGCTGCACAGCCAGGGAATCGACACGATCGCGATGGAGAACCCAGGCTGGCAGGTGCATCGGCTGATCGCCGAACAGGCCGGGCTGGAGACGATCCCCATCGCGGTCGATGAGCAGGGCCTCAGCGTCACTGCACTAGCGGCGACCGGGGCGCATGCAGTGCTTGTCACCCCGGCGCACCAATTTCCCACTGGCGTTGTCCTCAGCAGCGAGCGACGCGCGGCGCTGATCGAATGGGCTGAGGATGGTGAGCGGCTGATCATCGAGGACGACTACGACGCCGAGTTTCGCTACGACCGGGTCGCGGTCGGCGCGCTGCAAGGGCTGGCATCCGAGCGTGTGCTCTACCTCGGCTCGGCCAGCAAGCGCCTGGCACCAGCCATGCGCCAGGGCTGGATGCTGTTGCCGTCATGGCTGGCCTGGCAAATGATCTCGGCAAAGGCGATCGAGGACGGCGGCTCTGAGGTCATCGGGCAGCTCGCGCTGTGTGACTTCATTGAACGAGGCGAGCTCGACCGGCACGTGCGGCGCATGCGGCTGCGCTACCAGAACCGCCGTGAGGCGCTGCTGCAAGCAATCGCTCGCTGGCTGCCACAAGCAACACCTCGCGGCACCGCTGCCGGGCTGTTCGAGCTCGTAGATCTCCCCGACGACGTCGACGAGCCGGCGTTGCTCGCGGCGGGCGCCGCCCGTGGCGTCGGCATGGAGGGAATCTCCTGGCATCGCTTCACCCACGGCGGACCGCCAGGCCTGGTGCTTGGCTACGGCAATCTGCCGGAGCCAGCGATCGAGCACGGTGTTCAACTCATTAGCGAGGCATTGGACTCGCTCCAAAGGCGCTAACTGGACCTCGGCAGAGCTAGGTCCAGGCCATATCGTGGCGATCCAGTGAGCGCGTATGAGCCAGCCGGCAGCGCCGAGCTTCAAGACCCCGCCCCATCCCTCGTAACCGCGGGCCTGATCGCATTCGCCGTGATCCAGCTGGCGCTGGCAATGTGGATGGCCGCAAGCCCACACAGCTTCTTCAAGGACGTCGGCCCGTTCGGCTCCTACAACCCCCACTACATCCGCGATGTCGCAAGCTTCTACGGCGCGATCGGCGTCGGTCTGCTCCTCGCCATCAATCACCCCGCCTGGCGCGTGCCAGTGCTCGCGCTGACCTGCCTCCAATACACGCTTCACAGCGTTAACCACCTCGTAGACATCGGTAAGGCCCACCCCGCGTGGAACGGCTATTTCAACTTTTTCTCACTCGCGGCTGCCACAGTGCTGTTGGCATGGCTGTGGCGCACCGCGGCACTGGAGGCGCGGCGATGAGGGTGTTCGTCGCGGGGGCCACCGGCGCGATCGGTCGCCCCTTGATGGCAGCGCTGCTGGCAAGCGGTCACGAGCCGATCGCGATGACGCGCTCTGCCGAGAAGGCAGCCGCGCTGCACACGCGCGGGATCGAAGCATGCGTGTGCGACGCCTACGACGCACCCGGTCTCACGCAGGCCCTCGCCAAAGCGCGCCCGGACCAGGTCGTGCACCTACTGACCGATCTGCCGCACGCGATCAACATGCGCCGCTTTGAGCAGGAGACGGCGAGCACGGGACGCCTGCGGCGCGTCGGCACCGCCAACCTGATCGCAGCCGCAACGGCAGCCGGTGTCGAGCGAATCGTGGCCGAGAGCATCGCGTTCGTCTACGCGCCCGTGGGCGACTGGGTCAAGCACGAGGACGCGCCGCTGGCCATCGATGCATTGCCCTCAGCAGCCGATCCCGTCGCCGATCTAGAGAGCCAGGTGCAGGCGGTCGGAGGGATCGTGCTGCGTTACGGCTGGCTGTATGGGCCGGGTACCGGATATGCGCGCGAGGGATCTCTGGCAGCGTCGGTGCGGCGACGGCAGCTTCCGATCGTCGGCCAGGGCGATGGCGTGTTCTCCTTCGTCCACGTCGAGGACGCCGCAAGCGCAACCGTGGCGGCGCTCGAGCATCGTGGTCCCGCCGTCTATAACGTCGTCGATGACGAGCCGGCGCCGATGCGCGAGTGGACGCCGGTGTTCGCCCAGGCAGTTGGCGCACCGAAGCCATGGCACGTGCCGGTGTGGCTCGGGCGCCTCGCAGCCGGGCGCCTCGCCGTGGAGATGCTCGGTGGACTGCGCGGTGCCAGCAATGAACGCGTCAAGCGCGAGCTGGCATGGCAGCCACGCTACGCGAGCTGGCGCGAGGGGTTTCAGACCGGGCTGGGTTGAGCCCGCACCACCCTGCCAGGACTGCAGCCGCGCTCCGGACCCAGCCCACGAGGCCCGTAACCGCAGCCAACCCCCTGCCGTCACTTCGCATCCAGCCAGGTACGGCCCACGCCGATGTCCACTCCCAACGGCGGCTCGCGCTCGTCCCAGACGCCGATCATCTCCCGCTCGATCAGCGCGCGTGCCGCATCGGCCTCAGCGGGCGGGCCTTCGAACAGCAGCTCGTCGTGAATCGTGAGCAGCAAGCGCGTCTTCAACGTCGACTCGGCCAGGGCGCTATGGGCGCGGACCATCGCCAGCTTGATGATGTCCGCGGCGGTGCCCTGAATCACCGTGTTGACCGCCAGGCGCTCGCCCAGCGTGCGCACCTGGTAGTTGCGCGCCCGCAGCTCGGGGATCTGACGGCGGCGCCCCCACAGGGTCGTCACATAGCCAGCCTCCTTGGCCTGCTCGATCGTCTTCGCCATGAACGCGGCTACGCGCGGGAAGCGCTCCAGATAGGCGTCGATGAACTCCTTGGCCTCCGCCCTGGGGATGTTGAGCCTGTCGGCCAGACCAAAATCGGACAGGCCGTAGACGATCCCGTAGTTGATCATCTTCGCCTTCGAGCGCATCCCCGGGTCGATCGCATCCGGCTGCACCCCGAAAACCCGCGACGCGGTCGCCGTGTGCACGTCCTCGCCACGCTCGAAGATCTCCATTAGTACCTGCTCGTCAGCGGCGTTGGCTAGCACGCGCAGCTCGATCTGCGAGTAGTCGGCGGAGATCAGCAAGTTGCCGTCCTCGGCCTCGAAACAGCCCCTGATCTCCCGCCCCAGCGCCGTACGGATGGGGACGTTCTGCATGTTCGGGTTGGTGCTCGACAGGCGCCCCGTCTGCGCGACTGCCTGCAGGAACGTGGTGTGGATGCGCGAGCGTCCATCGACTAGCTCGGGGAGCACATCCAGATAGGTCTTGATCAGCGTCGACAGCTCGCGCCAGCGCTCGATCTTGGGAATGATCTCGTGCTCGGCGCGGATCGCCTGCAGCACGCGCGCGTCCGTCGAGAAGCCGGTCTTGCCGCGGCGCTTGCGCGAGAGCCCCAGCTTCTCGAACAGGATCTCCCCCAGCTGCTGGGGCGATGAGATCAAGAACTCCTCTTCAGCCAGCAGGAAGATGTCCTTTTCCAGACCCGCAATCTCCGCGCGCACGCGCCCGGTGATCTCCGCCAAGCGCTCGAGGTTGAGCCTCACCCCCAGCAGCTCCATCTCTCGCAACACCGCCACCAGCGGCAGCTCGATCTCGTGCATCAGCCCATCGAGTCCACGCTCGGCGATCTGCTCGCGCTGCCAGTCAGCCAAGGCACCGAGCATCACTGCAGCGGCCGCCGCCGGCGTCTCGATCTCGCTGGCAAAGCCGCGCTCCTCGCACAGCTCAGCGAATGGATAGCCGCGGCGAGCCGGCTCCAGCAGGTAGGCACCGAGCAGCGTGTCGTGAACCAGGCCAGCGGGGACCAGGCCTAGTGCCTTGGCGTCGTGAGCCACCACCGGGCGCTCACCACAGGCGCGAGCTACCGCCTCCGGGTCGGCGCAGTCGCCGGCGAGAACTTCACCGTCTGCAGCGACCGCAAAACGCCAAGGGGCACCCTCGGCAAACAGCGCCCCCTCAGGTGCCTCGTTGGCCTGCACGACCACGCACAGCTCACCGTCGGGACCAGCGAAGCGCGCGACCTCCGCCGCTGCGCCAGCGCGTACTCGCGCGGTGAGCGTCACCTGTGAGCTCAATGTTGGAGCGGCGACGTCGGGGTCGCCAAGCGCTTCCTCCAGACGGCGCAGCGGGTCGCGCAGCTCGTACTCTCGGAAGACCTCGCGTACGCGTGAGCGATCGGGCTCGCGTATCGCCTCAGCGGCGACGTCGAACTCCACCGCCACGTCGCGCTGAACGGTGGCCAGGCGCTTTGACACGCGTGCGTCCTCAGCGTGCTCGATCAGGTTCTGTTTGCGCTTGGCGCCTTTGACCTCGTCGATGTGCGCGAGCACGTCCTCAAGCGAGCCAAAGCTCTGCAACAGCTCGCTGGCGGTCTTGTCGCCAATTCCGGGGACGCCGGGGATGTTGTCGGAGGTGTCGCCCTTCAGCCCGTAGAAGTCAGGGATCAGCTCCGGCGGAATCCCGTAGCGGTCGATCACCGCCTGGCGGTCGTAGGTCTTCGTCTCGGTGATCCCACGTGCGGTCGCCATCACCTGCACGAGACCCCGCTCGTCAATCAGCTGAAAGACGTCGCGATCGCCGGTCACGATCGTCACCGGCACCGGCGGGTCTGCCCGCAGAGCGCACTCGGTCAACGATGCGATCACGTCGTCGGCCTCATAGCCCTCGACCCGCACATTGCTATAGCCGAATGCCTCAACCAGCGGTTCCATCGCCGGCCACTGCTGCTTGAGCAGGTCCGGTCGCGAGCGCCGCTGCGCCTTGTACTCGGGGAACATCTCGGTGCGACCCGAGGTACCGGCGTCCCATGCAACGACAGTTGGACACACGCCGTACTCGGTGACGATCTTTACGAGCATCGAGGCAAACCCGAAGATTGCGTTGGTAGGCACGCCCGTCGAGGTCGCGATCGACTCAGGCAAAGCGAAGAACGCCCGATAGACGAGACTCGGTCCATCGATCAAAAACAGCCGCCCGCGTGAGGACGACGGGCGCGCCACATCACGCGCAGCGCTCGCGGCGCTGGCGGTGGCATTGGCTAGGGTGGAGCTATCGGCGGGCACGCCTGAGCACTCTACGAGCCACGGCACACGATCGGCGCCCCGAGCGCCTCGCGGCATGGACACGTGCTCGATAGCGCATACCTCCTAACATCCCGTCCCGCCAACAACGGAGGAGCCCACCAGTGAGCGCGACCCCAAGCGCCCAGTACCGTCTCACGATCCGCGTAAAGCTCGACGACTCCCAGGGTCTCCTGGGACAGGTCACGAGCACCATCGGCGAGGCCGGAGGGATCGTGGGTGCGATGGATCTAGTCGAGGTCGACGGCAGCCACAGCCTGCGTGACGTAGTGGTCGACGCCTCGGGCCGCGACCATTGGGAGCAGATCTTGCACGCGATCGACACGATCGATGGTGCTGAGGTAATCGACACCACCGACCGCACTTTCCAGCTGCACCTCGGCGGCAAGATCGAGCAGGCCAACCGGCACCCGCTGAAGACCCGTGATGACCTCTCGATGGTCTACACCCCCGGCGTTGCGCGTGTCTGCCGCGCGATCGCCGACGATCCCGACAAGGCATTCCAGTACACGATCAAGCGCAACACCGTCGCGGTTGTCTCTGACGGCTCGGCGGTGCTTGGCCTCGGCGACATCGGGCCGCGCGCGGCGATGCCAGTGATGGAGGGCAAGTGCTGCCTGTTCAAGGAGTTTGCCGGCGTCGACGCGTTCCCGATCTGCCTGGATAGCAACGACACAGACGAGATCGTGCGCACGGTCGAACTGATGGCCCCCGGATTGGGCGGCATCAACCTCGAGGACATCTCCGCACCGCGCTGCTTCGAGATCGAGGACCAGCTCAAGCAGCGGCTAGACATCCCTGTCTTCCACGACGATCAGCACGGCACCGCCGTGGTCGTGCTGGCCGCGCTGTTGAACTCCGTCAAGCTGACCGGACGACGCTTGGAGGACCTGAACGTGCTGATCATCGGTCTCGGCGCGGCTGGGATCGCGGTCGCCAAGATCCTGCTCGCTGCCGGTGTCACGAAAATCATCGGGGCCGACTCCCGCGGTGTCGTGCACAAGCAGCGCGAGGACTACGTGGACGGTTCGATGAACAAGATCAAGCGCTGGTTCGCGGACGTCAGTAACCCCGATTGCCGGGCCGGCGCGCCCGCTGATGTGATCGACGGCACCGACCTGTTGATCGGTGTGTCCGGCGCGCGGGCGCTACCCGCGGACGCACTTGCGCGAATGAACAAGGATGCGATGGTGTTCGCGATGGCCAACCCCAACCCGGAGGTCAACCCCGAGGAGGCCGCGCCATACGTTCGCATCATGGCCACCGGGCGCTCCGACTACCCCAACCAGATCAACAACGTGCTCTGCTTCCCCGGCATCTTCCGAGGTGCGATGGATGTGCGCGCACCCGCGATCACCGAGGAGATGAAGATGGCCGCCGCCGATGCGATTGCAGCGATCGTCGATGAGAGCGAGCTGCGCGAGGACTACATCATCCCCTCGGTCTTCAACCGCGACGTAGCCCCGGCCGTGGCTGCGGCGGTCGCCGAGCAAGCACGCGCGGCCGGCACCGCCCAGGCCGGGCAGCAAGTCGGCTTCGCCCCAGGCGAAACGCTCAGCGCCAGCTCCGGCACAGGTGGTTGACAGGCAGGTGTGAGAGGCTGAGTAGATGTGCGCTATGCGCGTGACCGTCACGGGAGCTACCGGCCTGATCGGCGCGTCGCTGGTGGCTTCGCTGCTCGAGCGCGAAGCAGACATAACCGTCCTAACCCGCGACCCCAAACGCGCACGTACACGTCTGGGCGAGGTGGAGGCGATCGCCTGGGATCCGCTCAGCGAAGCTCCACCAACGGCGGCGCTAGCGGGACGGGACGCGGTGCTGCACCTGGCGGGCGAGCCGGTTGCGCAGCGTTGGAGCGCGAAGGTCAAGCGAGCGATCCGCGAGAGCCGCACGATCGGCACTGGCAACCTCGTGGAGGGTCTGGCGAACGTGGTGGCAGCCGAGGGCGCCGCGGCAGCACCACGCACGCTGATCAGTTCCTCCGCGATCGGCTACTACGGGGCACACGGCGAAGAGCCGCTCGACGAGGACGCGCCGGCGGGCGATGACTTCCTGGCGCAAGTATGCGTCGCGTGGGAGGCTGCCGCCGCGGCCGCGCACGAGCGACTGGGGCTGCGCGCCGTACAGGTGCGGACCGGTGTGGTGCTTGACCGCTCGGGGGGCGCGCTCGGCAAGATGCTGCCTGCGTTTCGGCTGGGCGTAGGCGGCCCCGTGGCGGGAGGCCAGCAGTTCATGTCGTGGATCCATGCACAGGACGTCGTGGGGATGATGCTCGCGGCGCTGGACGACGAGCGCTGGAGCGGGCCGATCAACGCGACCGCGCCCGAGCCGGTCACCAATCGCGAGTTCTCCAAGGCGCTGGGCAGCGTGCTGGGGCGCCCATCGCTGCTCCCCGTCCCGGGCTTCGGGCTGCACCTGCTGTACGGAGACATGGCCGAGATCGTCACCACCGGCGCGCGCGTGATGCCTGCCAAGCCGCTGGTGCTGGGCTATGAGTTCGCCCACCCGGCGCTGGACGAGGCGCTGCGCTCCGCGCTCGCCTCAGACTGACGCGCCCACGCGCTCGCGGGCGGTCGCCGGACGGTTCTGTGTCTCAATGATGACCCGGCAGGGACGCTTACTGAGTAGATAGGCCGCGGTCGGCCCGATGCGCTGCTCGCCCGCGGGAGCATGGATCGTCGACCAATAGATGACATCGGAGTGCACCCGTTCTGCTTCCTCCACGAGCGCCGAACCGGGATTACGCGTACGAATCAGGCCGGTGTGGATCTTGATGCCGGCTCGTTTGGCCTGGATGCGAGCGCTCTCGAGCACCGAGCGCCCATGTGCCTCCTCCTCCTCCAAGCCCGACTCGAGTGACAGCTGACTGGGGACAGGCAGCACATAGATCGCATACACCACGCCTTCAGAACCGATCAGCTTGGCGGCGCTACTGAGCGCGGAGGCACTCACGTCATCGCCGAAGATCGGCACCAGGGCGGTCTTGTACTCGAGCTCCGCGAAGTCCGGCGGGCGCTCCGCGCGCTCGATCTTGTAGCTCTTGCGGGGGTCAAGACCCTGCCGCTTGCGATAGTAGAAGTAGCCACACATGCCGATCACCATCCACGGGATGCCCACGATCTTGGCCTCGCTGTGCAGGATCGTCACGGCGATCCAGGCAGCGAACGTGCCGATACCCCCGATTACCGCCGCCATCGGGATCACGGAGCCTTTGATGCGCACGCCCAACGGGGTGCGGTAGGGCCGTTCTCGATCCGGATCGCTGACACGCAGCCTCACGATCGCCGCGTGCGCGGTCGTGAACGACAGCATCGCTCCAAACGAGTACAGGTTGCCGAGAACTTCGGTATTGCCGTAAATGATCAGCGTGCTCGCGAGCAGCGAAAAGAAGATCAATGTGAACCACGGTGTGCGGTACTTGGAGTGCAGCTGCGAGAACAGCTGCGGCAGCTGGCGATGCTCGGACAAGGACCACGACAGGCGCGATATTCCGATCATGCCCGCGTTGGTCGCAATGAACAGGATCGTCGCGGCGAGGATGCCGAGGTAGTAGCGGGCGAGTTGCAGGACGGTGCCGTGCAGCCCTAGGTGTTCGACGACACCGAGCATCGGGTCGTTTTCGAAGAAGCCGCCCAGTGAGGTCGCATACCCGGGTGCTTTGAAGGACTGTTTGAGCTCGGCGCTGTAGCCAACCCCATGGTGCAGGATCGGAAGCGCCGAGAGTGCGACGACGGAGATGCCCGCGTACACCCCGAGGACCGCGAGCACCACGAGGTTGACCGCCTTCGGCACCTGCTTGCCTGGATCCTTTGACTCCTCGGCCATGTTCGCGACCGTCTCGATGCCCGTATAAGCAAGCATCGCCAGCGACAGCGCAAAGATCAGTTCCTTCCAGCTCGGCACCGAGCCCAGGTGCACCTGGTTGATCAACAGGTGGGGATTCAAGACCAGCACGAAGCCCAAACAAGCGAGCATGATCTGTGTCGAGAGGTCCAGCAGCGCGAGGACGATGTTCAGCTTGGCCGACTCGCCGAGGCCGCGAATGTTGAGCCAGGCGAGCATGCCCACAACGATCAGGCCGCCGAAGATGTCGTCGGGGTTGTGCTTGAGCGCGCCAAGGCCGGGGAACGCGCTGAGGTAGTGCGGCACGAAGAACGCCGAGATCGCGATCGTGAGGATGTAGTCGAGGCTCAGCGCCCAGCCCGCGAAGAACGAGACGACGTCGTCGAAGGCGTGGCGCGCGAACGAAGATGAGCCGCCCGCTTCCGGGAACATCGAGGCACCCTCGGCATAGGTTTTGGCCGTCAGCGCAAACAGGCCGCCCGCGAACACGAACACGAGCGGTGTGAGACCCAGCGCGTGCGCGGCGACCAGGCCGAGCGCGTAGTAGATCGAGGAGCCCACGTTGCCGTAGGCCGTCGCGAACATTCCCGAGACGCCGACCGACTTACGCAATCCATGCTCTGAGAGGCGTGCCATCGGTCCGCCAGGCTATCGATGTCTCCCCCGGTGCAAAATCCCATGCATGAGAGGCGCGAAAAGAGGAACCGGCCGTATGATCCCGACGAGCCGGGTCCGCACCGCCGGGCAGATGGGATCTAGAACAAGCAATGGAAACTGCGCGACGCGAAAACTACGACTCCGGCGAGGACTTCGTCCTGGAATACGGCGAGCTTCGGTTCACGTTCAACGAGGCTGATTTCTCCGAGCGCTGTGAGCAGGCGGCGCTGAAGCTCGGGTTCGTCGGCGGGCGCTTGGGCGAGGAGGAGTTGGAAGACCTCGTCAACCTCGCTGTCAACGGCGAGATCATCGACCCCGCGTCAGGCCTGGGCGAACACGTCAACGACTGCTGGCCGGACCTCGTCGGGCCAGCGGAGCGCTCACTGGTGCACTGGCTGCGCCGGCTGGTCTTCCGCGGCGCGTGGCTCGACCAGCGCGTCAAGGAGGGTGAGCTGAACGTGATCTTCAGCGACCAGACCGGCAGCTTCGCCTATGTGCAGCCGACAGACCCGGCCTCGCCCGGCACCAGCGGCGAACCAATCGAGCTCGCGCCAGAGCCATCGTGGGGTCGCGTAGCCTACCGCCGCTAAACGGCCGCCTCCAGGGCGGCTGCGCGGGCTTTGGTGATTGCCTCGGCTCCGTCCTCACCGACGAGCAGCTCGGGCTTTAGCGTGCCGCTGTTGACTAGGTCGAGTGCCGGCTGGCGCCCGGTCGATGTGAGCGTGGCGTCGAGCGCGATCACGGTCGTCTCCCCGCCAAGTGGCTGGGAGGCCGTCGCGATTACGGTCAGCGAACCGCTCTCACGCAGGTTTCGCGCGGATGCCAGCGCCTTGCGCGCCGCCGCGGGGCTCAGGCCGTCGAGACTGTCGATTGCCACGAGCACATTCCCGCCGCGCGCAGCCACACGCTTGGCTGCGTCAAGCGCACGCTCGACAGCTTGCTCCTGGGAGTCGGCCGAGGCGGCGAATGTCAGCGCGGCGACGGGCGCCATGGTGCCCTCACGCCACTGCGAGATCTCCTCCGGGCGGGCGCCGGCGAGCACGAGTATGACCTCGAGGTCGTCGCGTCCCTGCACAGCCCCCAGAAGTCGACGCAATGTCTCGGTCTTGCCTGCGTGGCGAGCGCCCACGATGATCACCCGCGAGCCTCGGCCGATCGGCGTCAGCCACTCGATCGCCTCGAGCGTTGTGTCCTCGGAGCCGAGCGCCAAGCGCTCTTGCGGCCAGTCAACTGGAAGCTCGTCGTAGCGGGCCCCATCGGAGACGGCATCGGCCGACTCGCCGTTGATCGTGTCTATGCGTACCAACGACGGGTAGCGCTCGGAACGGCGCGGCGTGCGAACGGGCCCGGTGACACGGTCACCGGAGACGAGCTCGCAGCGGCGAACCTGAGCGGCGGAGATGTAGACGTCCTCATCCGAAGGCTCGGGCGGGTCGACGCGCAGGAACGCGGAGCCGTTGCCAAGCACCTCGACCACGCCCGCGGCAATCCGTGCGGGTGTGTCGCCCGCGTCCTCTGAGCCAGCCGTGCGAGTCTCGCTGCCGCTTGCTACGCCTGTGGGCGCGTTCGCGCCACCGCGTGCGCCTCTGCGCCGGCTTCGCCTGGCTTTACCAGCGCCGTCCCCGGTGCTCTCGTCGCTACCAGCGTCTGTTTCCTCGCTCGCGCTGTCGCCATCAGCATCGTCCCGGCTGCGGCGCGCACGCGGCGCACGGCGCCTACGCGGCCGCTCGCCATCTCGGTCCTGATCGCTCCCCAGCGAGTCGCTTTCGCTGCCGGCGCTGCTCTCGCCGAGGATCGCATCAACCAGATCAGCCTTGCGCAGTCGCCGAAAGCCATCGAGTCCGACCTCGTTGGCGATTGTGTGCAGGTCGGCCAGCGGGCTGGCCTCCAGCTCGGAGCGCTCGAGTACTGCCATTAGTTGTTCCTTCTTTCCTAGTGGATGGGCGGTTGGCGTCCCGCCGCGTTGGACAGCAGCGGGCACCCGTGTGACCCACAGACTAGCGACTCGGGCGGTCCACCTGGTCTGCGAACGGGCCCCCGGAGACCGGTTCTTGCTCGCCGTGACGCTCGTAGCGGATTTCCTCGGACAGCGCCAGATCCCTGCCCACGTTGGCGTCGCGGGCAAGCGCGGCACGCACCGCCAGGAAGTCCGCCGCGGCCGCGACGTCGTGGATCCGGAAGATGTGCGCGCCGTGCTCCACGCCGTGGGCGAGCGCCGCGAGCGTGCCCGCCAGGCGCGCACGCGGCGGGCGGTTGGTAAGCGCCCCGATGAAGTCCTTGCGTGAGATCGCCATCAGCAACGGCAGACCCAGCTCATGCAGCCTCCCCACCTCGGCAAGCAGCCGGATCGTTTGCGCGGGTGTCTTGGCGAAGTCCGGACCGGGGTCGACGATCAGTTGCTCGCGCTGGACTCCATGGGACAGCACGAGTGTCATGCGCGCGCGCAGGAAATCGATCACCTCGCGGGTCACATCCTGGTAGAGGTCGGCGTCCTGCAGGCGTTCGCGCGGAGCGGCAAGCGTATGCATCAACACGAGCGCCGCGCCCGTCTCGGCGCATACATCGGCCAGCTCGCCGTCGCGCAGGCCGCTGACGTCGTTGACGATGCTTGCCCCAGCGGCGATCGCCGCGCGCGCAACCGCGGGCTTGTAGGTATCGACAGACACGACCGCGCCCAGCTCACGATTGAGGACCTCCACGAGCGGCACTACGCGCTCGATCTCCTCCTGCACTGGCACCGGTGGGCGCCCGGTGGAGGCCGACTCACCGCCGACGTCGAGGATGTCGGCACCGGCATCGAGCAAATCGCGGGCGAGCTGCACTCGCTCCTGGAAGCTCGCGTGCAGCCCGGCATCGCTAAACGAGTCAGGCGAGGCATTGATGATCCCCATCAGCCACGGTCGCTCACCCAGTTCGAGCGTGTGCCCGCATGCACGCAGGCGATGACTGGGAGCCTTCACGGCATCGGCGCCGGCGGCGTATCTGGCGTCTTGTGAGCGTCAGGTGAGCGCGCGTCCGCGACGATCCCCTCCGCGCGAGCCTCTTGGGCAAAGCGCGTGAGCTCGAGGGCCAGGCGCTCAGCGCTCCAGTTCAGTTCGCGTGCCATCACCTCCGCTACGCGGCGCACGGGAGCCGTGCTTTGCGGCTGCCCAGGTGCGAGCTCGGCAGTGGGCGCCTCTACACCGGCCAGCTCTCGAGCCGCCAGAAGGCCCAGTCGAGTGCGTCTGAGCAGCACATCACCGAGGCTACGTGCCTGCTCGCGGCGGGTAGCCAAGGCCACCTCGGCAAGCAGGTCGGGGAGCCCCTCGACGATCGGCTGGGCGAGTTCGCCGCGCTCGCCTGCGATTGCAAGCACGTCGCGCGCAGCATGGCCATAGCGCGCCGCCAGGGCCGCATATGACGCGCTCGGCACTCCCTCGACGTGTGGCAACTCCTCGACCGCAATTGCCTGGCCCAGGGGGATCTCCTGGGTGCGGCAGGGTGCGTCGCGAGCGTCACGCTCGACCAGCCGATCGACGGTCATCTTCGCCATCCGACGCCAGGTGGTGAGCTTGCCGCCGGTGATCGTGAGCATCCCCGAGGATGTCTCATACAGCTCGGCCTTGCGTGAGATGTCCACCGACTTCTTGGGATCACCGGTGGAGATAAGCGGTCGTACACCGGCGAATGCGCCGGTCAGCTCGGATGCCTCGAGCGCGGTGCCAAAGAACTCGTTGACGGCCTCCAGGAGATAGGCGATGTCATCCGGTGATGGCCTGATGTGCTCGAGCGGGCCCTCGTAATCGTTGTCGGTGGTGCCCACGAGCGTGTGACCGAGCCAGGGCAGCGCGAAGATGCTGCGCCCGGCGCCGGCGGGCACGATCGCGCCGCCAACGAGCGGCAGATCCTCGTGCTTGATGGTGATGTGCGTACCACGGCTGGGCCGGATGCGCGGTAGCTCGGCCTCCTCGTGGAGCTCCTGCGGGCTGAGCGCGTCGGCCCACACCCCCGTGGCGTTGACTACGTTCGCCCCACGCACCTCGAAGCGCTCGCCGCTCTCGGTGTCGAGCACCTGCACACCCTGTGCACGCCCGTGGCGCTCTAGCAGCCCGGTGACGTCGAGGCGGTTGGCGCAGACTGCGCCAAAGCGCTCAGCCTCGCCGAGCACCGTCAGCACGAGGCGCACGTCATCGGTCTGGCAGTCGTAGAACAGATAGCCGCTCGTGGGCTCGCGCGCCGCCAAGGCGGGGAGTAGCTCAACGACTTCCTCCCCCGAGATCATGCGATGGCGCTCGGGGCTCCACGACTCACTGCGCCGTTTGCGGTCGCGGTCGCGGGACATCACGTCGTAGAGGTTCAGCCCGACACCCACCAGACGATCGGGGTGGGCGCCCTCGAACGCAGGCACGACCAGCGGCAGCGGCTTGACCAGATGCGGCGCGAGCGCCACCATCAGCTGGCGCTCCAACAGCGCCTCGCGCACCAGCCCGAGGTCGAAGTTCTGCAGATACCTGAGCCCTCCGTGCACGAGCTTGCTCGAGCGGCTGGAGGTTCCTGAGGCGTAATCGGCGCGCTCTAGCAGGGCCACGCTGTAGCCGCGCGTGGCGGCATCGAGGGCGACGCCCGCGCCGGTGATGCCGCCACCGACGACGACCACGTCGAACTCGTCTTGCGCGAGGGCGGCGAGGGCCTGGCTGCGCTCGATCACGAGCCAAGCCTAGTGACTCGGGTCACTAGTTCAGAGTTCTGCGAGTGCGGCGGTGATCTCGCTCACGGCCGACTTGGCGTCGCCAAACAACATCGCTGTCTTGGGGTCGTAGTACAGCTCGTTTTCGATGCCCGCAAAACCTGGGTTCATGGAGCGCTTGATCACGATCACTGAGTGGCTCTCGTTGACTTCCAGGATCGGCATGCCGTAGATCGGCGAGGAGGGATTGGTCTTGGCGGCAGGGTTGGTGACGTCGTTGGCGCCGATCACGAGCGAAACATCGGTGCGCCCGAACTCCTGGTTGGCCTCCTCCATCTCGTTGAGCTGGTCGTAAGGCACATCGGCCTCCGCCAGCAGCACGTTCATGTGCCCGGGCATACGCCCTGCCACCGGGTGGATCGCGTAGCTGACTTCCACGCCGCGTTTCTCGAGCTCCTTGGTCAGCTCGCGCACGGCGTGCTGGGCCTGGGCGACGGCCATGCCGTAGCCAGGGACGATCACCACGCGGCTGGCATACGCGAGCTGGATCGCGGCGTCCTGGGCACTGGTGGATTTCACCGTGCCGGCATGCTCGCCCGCTCCTTCCGCGCCCTCGACAGCGCCGCCTCCGCCGAAGCCGCCGGCGATGATTGCGGGGATCGAGCGGTTCATGGCGACGGCCATCAGGTTCGTGAGGATCGAGCCGGAGGCGCCGACGATCATGCCGGCGACGATCAGGGCGGGATTGTTCAGCGCGATCCCCGTGGCCGCCGCGGATAGACCGGTGAAGGCGTTGAGCATCGAGATCACGACCGGCATGTCGGCGCCGCCGATCGGGAACACAACCGCGTTGCCGAGCAGCGCGGCGCAGATGAGCATGCCGATGAAGATCCCCTGTGAGTGCGCGCCGGAGGCGATGTCCACGGCGGCCGCGACGGCCAAGATCAGCAGCAGCAGGTTGACGATCTGCTGGCCTGAGCCAAGGCTGATGGGCCGTCCGGGGATGATTTCCTGGAGCTTGCCGAAGGCGATGTTGGAGCCCCAAAAGGAGACCGAGCCAACGATCGCGGCAAACAGCGAGAAGATCGTGATGTAAGTGGCGGTGTCCTGGTAGCCATGGGTGAGGCGGAACTCAGACCACGAGATCAAGAACACCGCACCGCCGCCCACGCCGTTGAACAGCGCGACCATCTGCGGCATCGCGGTCATCTTCACCTGCCGTGCAGCAGGCACGCCGACGGCCGTCCCGAGCGCGATGCCGAGCACGATCAGGCCCCAGTTGCCCTCGTTGCGGTTGAGCAACGTCGCGATCACGGCAAGCGTCATACCGACAGCGGCGATGCGGTTGCCGCGTACCGCTGTCGTCGGCCCCGAGAGCCCGCGCAGGCCCTGGATGAAGAGCGCGAAGGCGATGATGTAGAGGACGTCTAGAAAGCTCTGCGACTGCAGGAAGCTACTCGCCAGCGGCGGCGCACTCATGGCTTCTTCTCCTGGTCGCCTTTACCGCTATCGCGCCCAGGTTTGGACTTGAACATCTCGAGCATGCGGTCGGTGACGAGAAAGCCGCCGACGACGTTGATCGTGCCGAAGGCAATCGCGATCACGAGGATGATCTTGTTGAAGGTGCCGTTGCCGGAAAAACCAACGATCAGCAGGCCACCGAGCAGGACGATGCCGTGGATCGCATTGGTGCCGGACATCAGCGGCGTGTGCAGCGTGTTGGGCACCTTGGAGATGACAACGAAGCCGATGAACCCTGCGAGCACGAGGATCGCGAGGTTGGTCGTGAGCGTGCTTGCGAGCAGCATCAGGCGCCAGCTCCTCCGGTACTCGCGCCGGCCGCTTCGACGGCCGCCTTCGCGCCCGGATGCACGATCTCGCCGTCGCGCACGATGCACGCGCCCTTGACGATCTCATCATCGAAGTCGAGTTGCAGCTTTCCCTCCTCGTCGACGAACAGCTCGAGCAGCGACTGCACGTTACGCGCGAATAGCTGTGAGGAGTGCTCGGCCATGCTCGCTGGCAGGTTCAGCGGCGAGACGATCTTTACGTCGTGGCGCACGACGGTCTGGCCAGGCTCGGTCAGCTCGCAGTTACCGCCGGCTTCACCCGCGAGGTCGATGATCACCGATCCCGGCTTCATCCCTTCGACCGCCTCGGCGGTCACGAGCTTTGGCGCCGGGCGTCCCGGCACAAGCGCGGTTGTGATCACGACATCGAAACCCTTGATCGCATCGGTGAGCGCCTGCTGCTGTTGCGCGCGCTCCTGCTCGGTCAGCTCGCGGGCATAGCCGCCCTCGCCGCTCGCCTCGAGACCTAGGTCTAGCCACATCGCCCCAAGCGATTCGACTTGCTCGGCAACCTCCGGCCGTACGTCGTAGCCGGTCGTGCGCGCACCCAGACGCTTGGCGGTGGCAAGCGCCTGCAGACCGGCAACGCCGACGCCCAGCACTAGCACCTTGGCGGGTGGGATCGTGCCGGCGGCGGTCATCAGCATCGGGTAGAAGCGGCCCATTTCCTCGGCCCCCAGCAGCGCCGCGCGGTAGCCGGCGACGTTGCTCTGCGAGGACAGGGCGTCCATCGCCTGCGCCCGCGAGATCCTGGGGATCGCCTCCATCGCGAACGCGGTGGCCTTGGCGTCGGCGAGCGCGCGTGTCGTCTGTGGGCTCGTGAGCGGCGCCAAGAAGCCGATCAGGATCGGGCGGGCGGGACCGGATCCCAGCCCGCGGATCGCCTGGGGATCGGGCGGAGCGATCGTGACGACCACGTCGCTGTGCCAGACCTCCGCCGCGTCCTGGGCGATCTGCGCGCCGGCCGCTTGGAAGGCGGCGTCGGTCAGCATCGCCTCCGCGCCCGCGCCACTTTGCACGACCACGTCGAGGCCCTTGGCCTTGAGCTTGCTGACGACCTCCGGCACGAGCGCAACCCGCCGCTCCCCCACTGCCGTCTCCTTCGGAACACCGATCCGCATATGAGGTGCGAGAACGTATCCGATCACACAGATAATTGGCGGGCCGGTGTGCGAGACTCGATCGCCGAACGCGCAAGAATCCGGTTATGACAGTAAATCTGACCCGCATCTACACCAAGCTCGGCGACGGTGGCGAGACCCACCTCGGCGACATGAGTCGTGTCTCCAAGTTGCACCCGCGGGTGGAGGCATACGGCACTGTCGACGAGCTCAACGCGACGATTGGCGTGGCGCTGCTACAGCGCGATCTACCCGAGCAGTTCGCCACATGGCTCGCGCGCGTACAAAACGATTTGCTTGATCTGGGCGCCGATCTGTCGGTACCCACCAGCGAGCAGGACACGCCAGAGGATGCGGCGTCTGACGCGGACGACACCGAGCGCAAGCAGCGAGAACGCCTGCGCGTGGGAGCTGAGTACACGCAATGGCTCGAGCAGGCACTCGATGAGGTCAACGCGACCCTCGAGCCGCTGCGTTCGTTCGTGATCCCAGGCGGCACGCCGGCCGCAGCCAATCTGCATGTCTGCCGCACCGTCTGCCGCCGCGCCGAGCGGCGCACGATCGCCGTGGGAGCCGAGGTCAACCCAGAGGTGGTGCGCTACTTGAACCGCCTCTCAGATCTCCTGTTTGTCCTCAGCCGCGCTGCGAACGCCAAGCCAGGCAAGGACGTCGGCGAGCAGACCGAGCCCCTGTGGGACCCGGGCGCGCACGGCTCGGGCAGCACAGCGAGCTAGGCGCGCGTTCGCGGCGCTAGGAGCGCACGCGCGGCGGCCAGCGACGATCGGCTGCACGCAGGGCCGCCACGGCGAGCGCCGTCCACAACAAGGCGACCAGGTAGCCCCCCAGTACATCGCTGGGCATGTGCCAGGCGAGGATCAGCAGGGCAAAGCCCACGGCCACGGCAAACACTGCGCCGACGGTGGCGACGAGCGGTCGCCACCGCTGAGGAGCCACGAGCACGGCGGACAGCACGAGCGCGAGCGCGGCGGTTGAATGGCCGCTCGGCCAGGACGCCGCGCCGATGTACACGCCGCCGACGGAGTAG
>DATBYJ010000127.1:0-5239 GCA_036513795.1 Solirubrobacteraceae bacterium
CCGGCGTTGCGTACCCAAGGGTGCCACTTGGGGTCGCTCACGTAGCGCCGGTCGAGCGGGCCTCGGCCGTCCCAGTCAGGAGAATCGGGACCGAGGACATCGAGCGCATAGCCGGCTAGAGACAGCTCGGTGAGCACTTCGGCGTAGGTCCCCAAGCCCCAGCCGCCGCCGTGGGCGACGAGCCGCGGCGCTCGCTCAGCGAAGGGAAGCGGAGCACCCGCCGGCACGGGTAGACGCCTGCAAAGGGCGCGCCGCTCCCAGTTCCAGAGCCAGAGCTCACGCAGCACAACGCCCGTCGGCTCCCGGTGGACACGAAAGGACTGGCTTTCCACGGCGTCGATGCGGCAGAGGCCGAGTTCAACACGGGTGTCCGGCACAGAAGCGGAATAGCGCTCGAGCACGGGCAGCCAATATCCCGACCAAACGAGGAAGTGGGCGCGGCCGTCCTGTCGCCAGGTGGTGAGCAGTCGATCGATACGTTCATCGTCAAGGCGCCCCTCGACGCTACCGGCCATCCGCCTGCCGGCCAGCGCGAGCCGGAAGTCTCGATGGAAGGCCTTCTGGTGCATGAGATGGCGCTCGAGATGCTGCCCAGTGAACCAGCCCTCGACGACCTCGACGTCGACCTGGTACCCCGCGTCACGCAGTTGCGCTTGATGCAGTAGGGCCGCGACGTACGAGCCGAGGCCAACGGCCGACGTAAGTACGGTGAGCTGCGTCACTGCCGGGGCATCGAGTCGAGAAACGAGGCGAGATCAGTTAGCGACTCGAGGTGGTCGTAGCTCAGCCGCTCGAAATCGACTTCGATCGCTAGGCTGGCCTCGATCTCGAGCATGAACTGCAGCAGCTCGAGGGAGTCCAGGTTTACATCGCTGATCACACTCGCGTTATCAGGAAGATTCTTGAGCTCCGGATCGCCGCAGAGCTCGGCGAGAACGTCCTTGAGCGCGATGACCGTGGGCATTCTGTATCTCCTCAGCTCCTGCTGGGCGATCGGTTTGCGTCCGCAGCGACAAGCGCGGCCTTCTCGATCTTTCCGTTCGCCGTCCGGGGCATGTTGTCGACGATTTCGATGGCTTGTGGGACCATGAACGGCTCAAGCCGCTCGCGGCAGGCCGCGCGGAGAACGGCGGGAGTTACGTGGCTGCGGTTATCTACTACTACGAAGGCGTGGATGGCCTGACCGAGAACCTCGTCAGAGCGCCCAACGACCGCGGCCTCGAGCACGCCGGGCGAAGCTCGCAGGGCGGCCTCGACCTCGGCGGGAGCGACCTTTTCCCCGCGTGACTTGATCACGTCGTCCATTCGCGAGACGAAATAGAGGTACCCGTCATCATCGAGCCGACATAGGTCACCGGTGTAGAGCACAAACTCTCCGGGCTCCGGTCCCGGGCGAAGGCGTTGAGCCGTTTCCTCGGGGCGGCGCCAATAGCCAGCCATGACCGTCGGACCACGTACGATGAGCTCACCGACCTCGCCAGTCGCGACGACACGATCTTCCGCGTCGACCAGCCAGATCTCGTTACCAGGGATGGAAACGCCGACGCTTCCAGGCTTCCGTTCGAGGTCGGCTGGCGGCAGGTAGGTACAGCGCTTGCATTCCGTCAACCCGTACATCGAGAAAATCTGTGCCCTTGGGAAGGCATCGTGGAGCCAAGCCACCTGTTCGCTCGCGAGATCGGATCCGGTACTTGTGATCGTTCGGACGCCGGTCAAGTCCCAGCGCTCGAGCGAAGGAAGCTTTGCCAGCATGGCAAACATAGTCGGTACCCCCGGGAAGACGGTCACTCCCTCACGGACGATCGTGTTGAGAATCTGTCCAGGGAGATCGAATGACCGTTCCAGCACCAAACGTGCACCGGCCTTGACACTCATGATCATCTGATAGAGGCCGTAGTCGAACGACAACGGCAACGCGCACAGCAACACGTCACGGCACGCGAGATCCAAGTAGCCGCAAATCGCGGTCGCTGCCGCATCCACGTTGTCGTGGGTCACCATTACGGCCTTCGGCTCACCGCTGCTACCAGACGTGTAGATCAACGCCGCGAGATCCGTGCGATCGGGGACGCCTAGGTCATCGGGGGCGTGTGAGCCGGCGGCAACGGCGTCATCCAGCGTTACTGAGTCAGCGAGGTGGGATAGGCTCGCCAGCGCGGAGGGAGGCCCGGCGACAATAACGGCGCGGAGCTTCGTCAAGCCGGCTGCCACGGCGACGCCTACCAGAGATTCCTCGGTAATCAGCGCGGCCGCATCAGCGTCCTCCAGCACCCAAGCCAGCTTATGAGCAGGCGTCCGCGGGCTGATCATTACCACCACGGCCCCGCACATCACCACGGCCCAGAAGCCGACCGCCGCTGTGATCGTGTTCGGGCTGAATACCATGACTCTGTCACCGGCCCGCACGCCGGACGCGCGGAGCGAGTGGGCTACAGCAGTCGCGTCGTGGCCCAACTGGCGGTAGGTCCGAGTTGCTCCACCCGCACCAATCGCCTGGACTTCAGGCGAACGGTGCGCCGCCTGAGTCAAGAAGTCATGAAGCATCGCACGCGCCGATCGTCGAGCCGCACTCCGCGAAACCAAAGCGAACCGCTGTCGTGGTTGGACAGCGGCCGTGCCCCTCAATCATCGTCTCTTGGGCGGAAACACTCTCAGCTGACCATGGCCGTTGTCAAGGTACAGCCAGGCCTATCTGGTCGCTTTTGCGGAAAGTTATTTGGGTGTTGCGCGCCGATCGTCTCCTCGAGCAGCCCCTGCCCGCCCCGCTCGCGGAGCTGGTGCACGCCGACGCAGTCGGTGCCGAGCCGCCGCAGGTCCTCAGAGGCCGGAGCCGCCGCAGGTCCTCAGAGGCCCGGACGGAGCACGGCGGGAGAGGGAGCCGTTGCGCATCGCGCAATGAGCCAGGGGCGTGAGGAAGGGCTTCTCGAAGCCCGGATCATCGGTTTTGGCGCTTGACTCCCATCCCTTCCCCGCCAATATGATGACGCCGATGTTGAAGTCACCTCTCGTCTGGCGGCGACGAGCATCGGCCTGCACGCCACCGCGGGAACCGCAATGGCGATTCACCGCCGGACGCTGAATCGCGTCGCGAGTACGTCCGTCGGGTCGGGAATCCTTGCTCGCGGAGTCGGGATCGGGTTTGCACTCCAGGTAGCCGGCGCAGGGAGTGCCTTTGTTATGCAGCTCTGTCTCGCGCGGTGGCTTGGTGCGACTGCCTATGGCACGTACACCTACGTCATTGCGTGGAGCGGGATCCTGGCAGTCGTTGCGGGAATGGGATTCCCCACGCTAGCCCTGCGCGTGCTACCCGATTATTCAACTCGCGAGGACTGGGCACGGGTGAAGGGCGTGCTCGCCACGAGCCTCGTGTGGACAGTCCTGATCGGCGGGTTGATCGCGCTGCTTGGGATCGCGCTGGTTCTATCCCTTGGCTGGCAGGGCAGGGCGTCCGTCCTCGACACGGTGACGGGCTTTGTCATGGTGCCCGTGTTGGCCCTGATGGCCCTTCAACTGGAAATGGTCCGTAGTTTTCGGAGGCTCGGACTCGCCTATGCGCCGTCTCTTCTCCTGCGTCCCAGCCTCATCATCTTGGGCTGCGGGTGTGTCCTCGCGGTCGGTCACCGGCTCGATAGCACCATCGCTCTTGCACTCACGGCCACAGCAACGGTCTTTGCGATTGGACTCCAGGCTTGGCGATTCCGTCGCGCGCTGGGTCCGATCGTTTTGTCAGCACGAGCGGTGTACGACCGGCGCATCTGGATCAAAGCGGCTCTTCCGCTGCTGCTCGTGTCTGGCTTCATAGTCATCATCGAGCAAGCCGACATCGTCATGGTGGGTGCCATCCTCGGCGACCGCGCGGCCGGCCTCTATGGTGCGGCCGCCAAGACGGCAAGCGTGGTCGGGCTCATTCTGATATCGGTCAACGCGATCGGAGCCCCGATGTTCTCCGTCCTGTTCGCACAGAACCGCCAAAAGGACCTTCAGCAGCTTGTATCCGCGATAGCTGCGTGGGCGTTCTGGCCATCATGTCTGGTCAGCATTGTCCTCGCCACCTGTGCGCCTCTCGTCCTCACCATTTTCGGGCCGGGATTTGGCTCTGCGGCATGGCAATTGCGCGTCCTTCTCGTCGGCCAGATCGTCAATGCCGCCGCAGGTTCGGTCGGGTTGCTCATACTGCTATCAGGGCGTCAGAACGTTGCCGCCCGAATCTACGGCTGGGTTGCGCTTATCCACCTCGTCCTCCTTGCCGTCCTGACACCCGTATTCGGGACGATCGGGGCCGCGGCTGCGACGACGCTCACTATGAGTTTGTGGAACGTCTGGCTTCATGCCGCAGTCGTCCGCGAGCTCAACATTCGCCCTTCCATCATCTTCAATCTGCGATCGGCTCGCGCTGACGGGCCAAGCCGGCATCTGATGCCGCCGCTCGGTTGATGCCGGCGCGGGCCTTCCTCGACGGATCGGTGCGCGCACAGGTGGCGTGGGCTCATGGGGCTGCACGCTGGGAGCCGCACGGTCCGACGCTAGCCTCGACCGTGGTGGCTGCATACCTCGTCTTGTCGCGCGGCAGTGCATGTCCCTTCGGACGTAAAGAGTCCGCAAGGCGCAGGTTCCGGGTCCGTGCCGACGAAGAGGACGCGTTCGGAAGCGACGGTCCGATTGTGGGCCTCGCACAAATTCGGCGGCTGTCTGACCGGCGAGCGGCAGGCCGCCGGCGGAGGACCGCTTCCGTCGTGCCACCGCCAGCGAGCTCGTGATCGCGTTGGCGACCAAACGCATGCCCGGCTGAGGGTCGTGCTAGCCGCCAGGTAGTCGGGCTGCTAACGCCCGCGCTGCTGCTCCGCCAAGAACGCAGGCACCGGGCACAGGTCAATCCTGGCTTCCGAGTTGGACGAGGAGCATTACTCTGGCCAGGCTGCCGCACGCTCGCGAAGCAGAACTAGCGTGGGTCTCTGAGGCGCCGCGGGGAAGGTTCTGAGGCTGCACCGCTCCGTCCGCCGGACGAGTGCTTTTGAGCTCGCGGCTGCCGCGGCTCCGCTGCTGCCTTGGCGGGCGAAGACCCCTCAGCCGTACCGATCCCGCACGATTGCTTTGCCACCAGGCTGTCGGAATATGGGGTCGTCCGCGGGGTTTAAGAGACTTCTGGGATGGCTCGAGGTTTCGTTGGGTGTGATCGTGGTCAGTTGTTGTTGATGCCGCCGTCGCTGGTGGAGTGGCTGCCTGAGGATCATTTGGTGTG
>DATBYJ010000128.1:0-33393 GCA_036513795.1 Solirubrobacteraceae bacterium
GCCGCGTCTTCGGCAACGGGAAGACCAGCCCCGGTCACAGCGATCGATCAGACTGTGAAGCTAGTGTGGGAGACCCTAGATCGGCCTATGTTGCGCATCACACCTTGCCGTGAGGTCGCTTGAGGAGGGAAAAGGGGGACCTTTCTGTCCAGGCCGTGCCTACAGCAGCTCGGGTCGACCTGCATCTGCTGAGACAGGAGAGGGCGGCCCGTACTGGGAATTGGTCTAGAGGTGCTGCTCGTGATCTAGTCGCACCACGCTGCGTAATCAAGATGAAAAGCAAGGGCTACGAGAAATGAGCGAGAATGATGGCGCGGGTGTGGGCCGGCGAGCGCGTTTGGGCTGGTTGCCGTGAGTCAGTTCGCCAGACAGCGACGTCAAGTGCCGGGCACTGAGAGTGCGCGTCAAGTGCGCGAGTTTCAGCGCATGCGGATTGTTTCGGCGATGGTGGCGGTCGTGTGCGAGCGGGGCGTGGCGCTCGCGACGGTCGGCGACGTGGTCGCTAAGGCAGGTGTTTCGAGGAAGACGTTTTACGAGATCTTCGACGATCGAGAAGACTGTCTACTTGCGGCGATCGATCAGACCGTGGAGCGAGTCTCGGAGAGAGTGAAAGCGGCGTGTGTTGCTCGGCGGCGGAGCTGGATCGACTGCACGCGGGCCGGACTGCTCAGCCTGTTGCATTTCTGCGACCAGGAGCCGGCGCTGGCCCGTTTGTGCGTGGTCGACTCGGTGGCGGCTGGGCCCGAGGTGCTCGACCGGCGAAAGGAGCTCCTCAAGCAGTTGGCTCGTGTGGTGGACGAGGGGCGGACGGCTGCACGGAGAGAACCTCCTCCCCTCGCGGCGGAGGGCGTAGTGGGTGGCGTGCTCGGCGTTATCCACGGACGCCTAGTCGTATTGGATGGAACTTCGTTCATCGAGATGTTGGGTCCGCTCATGAGCTTTATCGTGCTGCCGTACCGGGGCGCCGGCATAGCCCACCGCGAGCTTCACCGGCCTCTTCCGATCGACGTGGGTGAGACGAATGGGTTCACAAGTGCCACCAGCCGAGTGGGAGGCCTAGATATGCGCTTGACGTACCGCACGACTAGAGTGCTCGGCGCCATCGCGGCGGAGCCTGGTCTCAGTAACGTGAGAGTCGGCGAACGCGCGGGCGTCACAGATCAAGGACAGATCTCTAAGCTCCTCTCTCGCCTCGCGGGTCTGCAGCTTATCGAGAACACTGGACAGGGCCAGCGTAACGGTGCCGCTAACGCTTGGCAACTCACAGATCGCGGTGAAGCCATAGTGCGACTCGTCAGGCAGCAGCGAGCGCCGCAGTTCGACGGTCTGGTCCGAGGCCGCCGCAAATAGATAGCAGCGCGGTTATGGCGGTGCATCGGGAAGCGGGCACACGTAGCTGGTTTGGCGGGGTTGGGTGTTTAGAGTCCTGGCATCGGCTAGGAGGAAGAATGCCTCGGAGGTATCCAGTGGTGCGTCGTCAGGTCGTTGAGCACCTCTCCAGCCTCCATCGTACCTACATCGGCGGCATCGAGCGCGGCGAGCGCAACGTCAGCTTCGCCAGCCTGCTCCGCATCGCCGTTGCTCGACACGTGCGCCCATCAGTGTTGCTGCAGCGCTATGAGCATCGCCTGGCCGACGGGGGTGGCCCACCCGCGGGCTAGCTCAAACCTCGCGCTCGTAAACCACCATTGAAGTCAACTTCCCAACGGTGTCATACAGCGACCGCGCCGCGCCGTTGAACTGCTGCGTGTTCCAGTACATGCGCTCCACGCCGCGTTCGTGAGCTGCGGCAGCGGTGGCGTCGATCAGGCCCTTCGCCACCTCGCCGCCGCGCGCATGTGGCGCCACGAACAGGTCCTCCAGGTAGCAGTAGCCGGCGATGCTCCAGGTGGAGGGATGCACCAGGCAGTTCGCAAATCCCACCACCTCCCCGTCATCATCCACCGCCACCAGTCCGAACATGCCGTCCTTTTTCTCGCACATGCGCGTGAACGTCAGCGACGTGATCTGCTCGCCGACCTCTACTCGGTAGAAGCTCAGGTACCCATCCCACAGCTCCATCCAGCCGTCGTGATCCTCGCGGGTGAGCGCACGGATGACCATATGCCACAGGCTTGCAAACCAGCCGGTCGGTCCCGATCCCGCCCGCCCGCGCAGCTCGCGCGTCATCCGCACCGATACAGCCCCGGCATTACGCCGCCGCTGTGTGACCCGGGGCGAGGCGCGGGCGCGGCCACCTGTCCAGGCGCTAGATACGGCACGCCCGTCAGCACACACCGCGACGCCACCCACCGTGCGCGAAGCTTTGCTGCAGGTGAGCCGTCCGGGAAGGCCAGCAGCACATATCGCAACTGGCCCGAGCGGATGAGAGTAGCTAGCTGACTGGTCTTTGGAGCAGTATCCCCGCCGGAGAATCCTCCCAGCGTCACCACTGGCGCTCGACTGGCCAGGCCAATGGGCGCGGCAAACTGTGAGCCTTCCGCCGCCAGCAGGTACCGCGCTCCATTGCGATGTTGCTCCAGATAGGTCAGTAGCGCGGGGTTGTATATGCCCCCTGCCACGCTCAGCTTGTGTTCGCGCACTAGCCTCGAGCCGGACGCTGGCAGCCGTCCGCGTGGCGCTGTCAGCCCTATTGGGCCTGCCGTGGGGCTGCTGCCAGTGCGACCAAAGCCAACGGTCGCCACCGAGTACGCTGCGGGTCCGGCCAGCAGCGCCAACGCGCCCCCGCCAAATGCAAGCGCAAGCGCCCCCAGCCATTGCTGCTGTCCGAGTCGCAGGCGGGCGCCTACAAGCGACCGCCGCGCCGCGCGCCGCAGGAGCGCCACGCCAAGCACCGCTGCCACTGCGGCCACGAGCACCACCCAGGGCAGCCATGGCAGGAACCTGAACGGGAACGGGTAGTAGAGGATCGCGAAGCTGAGTAGCGCCGTCACGAGCAGCACGCCCGCCAACGTCGCGGCGGCCGCCCTGCTTGCCAGCACCCGCTCCGCCAGCATCACGATCGCGCTGGCAGCCAGTGCCGCAATAGGCGCTGCAATGGCGCTCGCGTAATAGGAGTGAAAGATGCCGCGAGAGAAGCTGAACAGGAAGTAGCCGGCGAGCAGCCACAGCCCGCACAGCACAACTACTGCTCGACGCCGGTCGCTGCGCGGCGCACGGCCGCTCAGCCACAGGCCGAGCACGAGGCCGACCAGCGCGAGCGGCAACAGCCACGCGATCTGGCCTGCGATCTCTGGGAAGAACAGGCGTAGTGGACCTGTCGTTCCCTGGCCACCTTGCGGAAAGCCGGTTACGCGTTTGAGGCCGTTTGCGTCGAAGATCAGCTGAAACCACGAGTTGTTGGTGGTTTCCCCCACATACGGGCGATTGCCGGCGGGGATGAGCATCATCGCGCCGTACCACGCCACGCTCACCGCCAGCATCACGCTAGCGCCCGCGAGCAGTTGCCGGACGCGCCGACGCATTGGCCCGGCTGCGGCCATCAGAAACGCTGCAACGAATGCCGGCAGGATCAGATATGCCTCGAGCATCTTCGTGTTGAACGCCAGGCCAACGAGTGCCCCGCACAGCACCACGTGGCGCGTGCGCCCACTTTCAAGCGCCCGCGTCAACGCCCATGCGCTGCCAACCAACAACAGCGCTAGCAATGAGTCGGGGTTGTTGTAGCGGGCCATCACCACGCTCACTGGAGACACCGCCAACATCAGTGCGGCCAGCAGTGCGGTGCGGCTGCCGAGCGTGCGCCGCACGAGGTCGTACAGCACTAGCACCGCGGCCATCCCACACAGCGCACTAGGCAACAGCATGCTCAGCGAGCTGAACCCGAACACGCGACTGGACAGGCCCATGATCCAGTCCGGCAGCGGTCCCTTGTCGAGGCTCACCAGGCCGCTTGGATCGGCCGCGTTGGTGAGCAGTGCCGTCCAGCTCTTGCTAGCCGCGAGCGCCCCCTCGGCGTAGTAGCCGTTGCCGTAGCCGCTGATCGTAAGCGCCCACAGATCCAGCACGCCAGCGATCGCCACAATCGCTGCCAGCGGCGCATGTGAGGCCATACGCGTCGGATCGCGCAGGTGTAGATTTGAGCGCATGAAAACTTATGTGATCGGCGTTGGCATGACGAAGTTCGACAAGCCTGGCACCAAGGATGGTGACTACCCCGAGTGGGTAAAGGAGGCGGGGACGAAGGCGCTGGAGGATGCGGGCATCCCCTACGAGTCGGTGCAGCAGGCGTTTGCAGGCTACTGCTACGGCGACTCCACCTACGGCCAGCGCGCGATCTATGGCCTGGGGCTGACGGGCATTCCCGTGGTGAACGTCAACAACAACTGCTCCACTGGTTCGAGCGCTCTGTTCCTCGCTCGCCAGGCGCTCAAGGGCGGACTCGTCGACTGTGCGCTGGCGGTTGGTTTCGAGAAGATGGAGCGCGGCTCGCTGGGGATGAAGTACACCGACCGCACGCCTGCCATGGACAAGCACATGCAGCGCATGTTTGAGCTGCGCGACCCGGAAGATTCGCCGTTTGCGCCGCAGATGTTCGGCAACGCAGGCCGCGACCATATGGACAAGTACGGCTCTCAGCCGGAGCACTTTGCGTGGATTGGGTGGAAGAACCACAAGCACTCGGTCAACAACCCCTATGCGCAGTTTCAGACGGAGTACTCCCTGCAGGAGATCAAGGACGCGCGCATGATCCACGAGCCGCTGACCAAGCTGCAGTGCTCGCCCACGTCCGACGGTGCTGCTGCGGTGCTGCTCGCATCGGAGCGGTTCGTCGATGAGCATGACCTGTGGGAGCGCGCGATTGAGATCACCGGGCAGGCGATGGTGACCGACCTCGCGAGCACCTTCGATGAGACCGCCGACTGCATCAAGATCGTGGGTTATGACATGAGCAAGGAGGCCGCGCGCCAGACGTACGAGGAGGCACAGATTGGGCCCGAGGACATCCAGGTGATCGAGCTACACGACTGCTTCAGTGCCAACGAGCTGATTACTTACGAGGCGCTAGGTCTCGCGCAGGAGGGCCACGGGCATGAGCTGGTGGACACACAAGCCACCACCTTCGGCGGTGCTGGCCCGGTGGTGAATCCCTCCGGCGGGCTGATCTCCAAGGGCCACCCGCTTGGTGCCACGGGTCTTGCGCAGTGCTCGGAACTGACGTGGCAGCTGCGTGGCGAGGCAGGTGCTCGTCAGGTCGACGGGGTGAGCGCTGCGCTGCAGCACAACATCGGGCTCGGCGGCGCGGCCGTGGTTAGCGTCTACCAGCGTCCGCAGGGGGCAGCTTCACCAGGCCGATGAAGAAGTCGTCGATCTGGTGCACGATCTTGGTGAACTGTTCGAAGTCGACAGGCTTGGTGATGTAGGCGTTGGCGTGCAGCTTGTATGCGCGGACAATGTCCTCCTCGGCCTCTGAGGTGGTGAGCACCACCACCAGGATTGTGGAAAGCTCGGGGTCGCTCTTGATCTCCTCGAGCACCTCGATGCCGCTCTTGCGGGGCAGGTTCAGGTCCAGGAGGATCAAATCGGGACGGACGGCGTCCGCGTAGCTGCCTTCCCGGCGGACGTACTGGAGGGCCTCTACGCCGTCGCTGACGACGGACAGCATGTTGCCCACCTTGTGATCCTCGAACGCCTCTCGCACCAGCAAGACGTCCCCCTGGTCATCGTCAACGAGGAGTACTGAGATCAGGTCTGCGTTCATTGGCTCTCCTGTTGTGGTGTCTCATCGGCAGGGAACTTCGCTCGAGGTCCATCCACCTGGGTGCTTGGCAGGGTGAAGCGGAACTGAGCGCCGCCGCTGTGGTTGGGGTCGAGCCACATGTGTCCGCCGTGATATTCGACGATCTTGCGGCACATGGCTAGGCCGATGCCTGTACCGGCATAGGCCTGCTTGGTGTGCAGGCGCTGGAAGATGACGAAGATCCGCTCCCCGTACTCGGGGTCCACGCCGATGCCGTTGTCGGTGCAGCTGAATTGCCATTGCCCGTGCGGCTCATCGGCTGTAACTGAGATTCGCACTGCGGGTGGTTCGTCGCGGCGGAACTTGAGCGCGTTACCGATCAGGTTCTGGAAGAGGGACACGAGCAGCGCGCGCTCGCCGCGCACCGTCGGCAGTGGCTCGGCGATCACGCTGGCGCTTGCCTCTGCGAGTGCCTGTGACAGCGACGCGTTGGCTTCGGCGAGTGCATCGTTGAGGTCTACCAGCTCGAGTGCGCGCCCACTACGACCTACGCGCGAGAACGCGAGCAGGTCGTTGATCAGGACCTGCATGCGCTTGGCGCCATCCACGGCGAACTCGATGTACTGGTCGGCGCGCTCATCCAGTTGGCCGTGGTAGCGGCGCTCGAGCGCTTGGCAGAAGCTTGCAACCTTGCGCAGCGGCTCCTGCAGGTCATGCGAGGCGACGTATGCGAACTGCTCGAGCTCGCTGTTCGAGCGGTTGAGCTCGAGGGTCTGCGTCTCGAGTGCCACGCGTGCTGCTTCCACGGTGGTGAGCTCTTGCACGATGCGCCTGCGCATCGCGTCGATCTCTTCGCCGAGCGCCACGATCTCGCGCGGGGCGCCGCTGATCGAGACTGGCTTGGCGAAGTCTCCGGTGGCGACTTGCGCGGTGTCGCGGCCCAGGTCTGCCAGTGGACGGGTGATGATGCGACGCAGCAAGAAGCCCGCGCCGATGACGCTGCCGAGGATCAGCGCGGCGGCCACGATCAGCGCGATCTGCAGGAAGTCCGCATCTTTGTTCAGCTGGTGCTGTGCGCTCGTGAGCTTCGTGCTGAGGTCACCATGCAGGCGACTGACCGCGGTGCGGATGGCATCGAACAGTCCTTTTCCTGCGAGTGTTGGCGGGACAGCGCCGGTATGGCCCGCGCGTGCGACCCGCAGGATCGGCGTGACGAACTGAGTCTGCCACGCTTGTGCGCGAGCGCGTACGGCGGAAACGTCGACGGACAGGCTTCTGCCGCCGACGTGGTCTCGCTGGCCGATTTCGCGATACGCGCTCGCCTCTGCCTTCAGGCCTTTTTCATACGGTTCCAGCGATTGTGTTTTGCCGCTGAGGAGGTATCCGCGTACGCCAGTCTCCTCGTTGATGAGTGCGTTTTCGAGCTTTAGCGCGGCGAGCAGTGCGGGCTCGACCTGGTTGAGCAGGACGCTGCGTTGATCGTCAAGTTTGTGGTTGGCGAGCAGTGCGAGGCCGACGCCCACCACCGCGAAGGCGAGCAGAACACCGATCGTCAGCCCGAGCCACTGGCCCACCCGCAGGCGGGGCAGGCTCTTTAGCCTGGATCCACCGTGTGACGGATCCAGGCTTAGGCCTTGCGTTGGAGGCGGGGTGTTCGGGGCGCTCAAGCCGCCTGCGTGCTCCCCGGGCGCGAGCCGATCAGCACCATCGCCACGTCGTCAGCAAGCTCCCCGCCGTTAAGAGCTTCAGCCTTTTCGATCACTACCGCCAGTAGCTCATCCGGCTGTTCGTGCCAGTGAGGATGTGCTGCGATGTGCTCGGCGACGAGTCGCTCCAGGCCGCCCGTGCCGAGCCGCTCTGACCCATTGCTGATTTTCCCCTCGGTGATGCCGTCGGTGTAAAGCAGCATCGCCCATCCGGGCGGCAGCTCTAGCGGTGCTGGCGCCCAGCCTTCGCTACGCAGCCCGATGGGCGGCCCCCCGTGGGCGCGCGAAACACTGGAGACGGTGGCGCCGTCGATCAAGATCGGCGGTGGATGGCCGGCGAGCAGCATCTCGGCGCTCGTGTGGGCGACGTCGATCTCGAGTGTGCACAGCGTGGTGAACAGGAACGGGATCTCACGTTCGTGTTCGAGTACCCGCTCCAGCGCCTCTACGACCAGTTTTGTTGGCACGCCGGCGACCGTCAGCGCCCGCCAGGCCGCGCGCAGGCACACGCCAACGGCAGCCTCGTCGGGGCCGTGGCCGCACACGTCGCCGACGACTGCGCGTAGTCGCCCGTCGGCGGTCTCGGCCACGTCGAAGAAGTCGCCGCCCAGAAGCGCGCGGTTGCGCCCGGCGCGGTACAGCGACGCGATCCACACGGAGTCATCGCTGATCAGCGGCCTCGGTGCGAGCCCGCGTTCCAGCCGTACAACCTCGCGTGCCTGTACGTCCGCCAGGCGCAGCTGTTGCTGTGCGTCCGCCGCCTGGCGGCGGACGATCGCGTAGCGAATCGCCCGCGCCAGCTGGGCGCCGTCCACTTCTCCCTTGACCAGGTAGTCCTGTGCGCCGGCGTCTACCGCGGCGACGCCCGCGGCCTCGTCGTGCAGACCCGTGAGCACGATCAGCGGCGTGTCAGGGGCCTGCTCGCGCAGGCGCATGACCGTGTCCAGGCCTTCCATATCGGGCAGCTTCAGATCCAGCAGCACGCAGTCGATCTGCGAGCTCAGCTCCTGGAGCGCGTCCGCGAACGTGCGGCTGCGGGTGATGCGCGCGCCGGCGAGCGCTTCGCTCAGCAGGTCATCGACGATCAGCGCGTCGCCGTCGTCATCCTCCACGAGCAGCACGGCGATGATGTCCCCCGCGGCGGGCAACGTCGCGCTGTCTAGCACCGCCAGTGCCGTTCCTTGTGGTCTGGGCTGGTGCGCTGTCGCGTGGTCACGACAGGATCGTATCGCTGGTTCTACGCGCTGAACCCGTCGAGCACGGCGTCCACGGCGAGCTGCCAGCGCCGCTCGATCGACTTGCGGCTGTTGCCGAGTCGTCTGGTGCTCTCTGCCGCGGCAAGGCCTTGTACAAGGGCGACTAGCACGTGTGCGATGTCGGTCTCATCGCCTGCGATGATCCCGGCGTCGATGCAGCGGCGCACGCGTGCGACGATGAAAGTGCGCACGGAGCTGCCCGCTTTGACCTCGGCGCCGGTGGGTGAGAAGTCGCTGAACGGCCGCGAGAACATCACTTCGGCGAGCACTGGGTTGTGGCGGATGAAGCTGCGGTAGAGCCCCACGAGCGCCACCAGGTCGGCGCGGGGGTCGTCGGACTCGCCGGCCTGGCCTAGCTGGCGGCGGAGCTTGCGAAAGCCTTCGAAGAAGATCTCGCGCACGAGCCCGCTCTTGTCGCCGAACAGCTCGTAGATGGCGGGCGTGGAGGTGTGGGAGGCGCTGGCCACGCTCCTGGTGGTGAACGCTGCCACACCATCGCGGGCGAGCAGGTCCAGCGCAACCGACAGCACGTGGTCGCGCAGCTCAGGTGTGCGCTGCTTGATTCTCGGCATTCGCGAGCCCTATTACGTAACGTTGTTTCGGAACATCGTTACAATATAGTCTGAACAACGGCGGCGCCGGACGAATCGGGCGGGTAGGCAACGAGCGTGGCGCCAGCGAGGCTGCGCGAACGCGAATCGACAGGAGACAACGATGGGCGAGCTGGTGAGCTACGAGCTGGACGGTGGGGTTGCAACGATCACAATGGATGACGGCAAGCGCAACGTGTTCTCGCCGGCGATGCTACGGGCGGTGCACGATGCGCTTGATCAGGCAGAGCGCGACGAGGCGGTTGTGATCCTCACCGGTCGCGAGGGCTGTTTCTCGGCGGGTTTCGACTTGAACGTATTTGCGGCGGGTGAGCCGGAGCCGGCGGTGGAGATGCTGCGGCTGGGGGCGACGCTGGTTGAGCGCATTCTTGGATTCAAGCGGCCGGTGGTGGTGGCGTGTCCGGGGCATGCGATGGCAGCGGGGGCGTTTGTGACGATGGCGGCGGACCTGCGAATTGGCGCCCAGGGCAACTTCAAGCTGGGGCTGAACGAGGTGAAGATTGGGCTGACGGTGCCGTGGTTTGTGATCGAGCTGGCGCGCTACCGGCTGACGCCTACGCACTTCGACCGTGCGGTGGTAAGCGCGACGATATTCACGCCCGATGAGGCGACACAGGCGGGCTTCTTGGATCGTGTGGTGGCGCCAGATGAGCTGCGCACACAGAGCGTCCAGGCGGCGCAGGCGCTGCTGGAACTGAACGCAAACGCGCACACTCAAACGAAGCTGCGGGCGCGTGGCGTGGTGCTTGAGGCAGTGCGTGAGGCGATCGCCTCAGAGCTTACGGTCGAGAGCTTGGCGTCACCTTGAGGAGCTTGGCGTCGCCTTGAGCTGGCGCAGCTCATCCTGTGTGGGTGCGCTGACGACGAGGTCGGCGGCGGGTGCAGCCGGCGCGCAAAGCCCGGAGAAGACGATCTCGAAGTAGCGCTCCCATTAGCGCTGGCTGCTCCTCGCGGCGGGGTATGTCAGTGGCGCTTACCGCACACAGCAGCAGCGGGATGTCCTCCGGGGTGACGTCCGCGCGGATCACGCCGGCAGCTTGCGCGCGGGAAAGCAACAGCCCGGATACCTCCAAAAGGTGCTCGTGCGCGGCCTGTACGTGGGGGTCCTCCTCGAGCACGGGCGAGTTGGCGGTGGCGTCCTTGAAGCCCTGGTTTTTGATCATCATTTCTGAGCCCGCATGCAGCAGCTCGCGCAGCGCGAGCAGCGGATCGGACTCGTCGAGCAGCTGCGTGGCGGTAGCGGTGATGCGCTCGAGCATGTCGCGCACGGTGGCTGCGATCAGGTGCTCCTTGGTGGGGAAGTGGCGGAACGCGGTGCCCTGCCCAACGCCCGCACGAGCGGCTACTTGCGCGACGGTCGCGTCGAGTCCGCGCTCGCCGAAAACCTCGACGGCGGCATCGATCAGCGCACGCCGGTTGCGCTCTGCATCCGCACGCTGACGCCGCGGTGCGGTCGCGTCGTCGATGGTCATGCAAGCACCGGCTGCGCATCGAGGTCGAGCGTGGCGACGTGACGGCGCCGGAGCATCGCCATGAGCAGCACTGCAGCGAGCGCGAGCAGGCCGGCGCCGATGGCGAACGCGAGGTGAAAGCCGCTGATGAGCGCCGCCGCCTGCCCGCCGACCACATGGCTCGAGAGCAGCGAGCTGGTGCGTGAGGCGGCGAACGTCGACAGGATCGCGAGCCCGAGTGCTCCGCCGACTTGCTGGGCGGTGTTGTAGAGGCCAGATGCGAGGCCGGCGTCATCGCCGTGCACGTTGGCGGTGGCGAGCAGGGTGATGGGCACGAACGTAAGCCCCATGCCAATCGCCATTGGCAACAGGCCGACGAGCAACTGGCCGGGGTAGTTGCCCGCGACGCTGGTGCGCAACAGCAGCGCCATGCCGAGCGCGGCGAGGCTGAGTCCGCCGACTGCCACTCCGCGCGGTCCGAAGCGCTTGAGCAGCGGCTGCGCAGCGGCGGCGCCCGCGCCGATTCCCAGTGTGACGGGCAGGAACGCGAGGCCGGCTCGCAAGGGGCTGTAACCGAGCACCTGCTGTACGTAAAGCGAGGCGAAGTAGAACATCGACATCATCCCGGACATGACGAACAGCAGCGCCAGGTTGGCGGCTGCGAGCGTGCGCACGCGCAGAATGCTCAGGCGCACGAGCGGGGCGTCGCTGCGCTGCTCGATGGCGAAGAACGCGCCGAGGAGCACCGCGGCGACGGCAAGTGTTCCGAGCGTGCGCGCGGAGCCCCAGCCGTACTGCTGGGCCTTGACGATCCCGAACACGGCGATAACGAGCCCTGAGGTCACGGCGAACGCGCCGGCGAGATCGAACGTCCTGCGCAGCTCCGGCCCGCGCGACTCGGGCACGTAGCGCAGCGCGGCAACCAGCGCGCCGATGCCAATTGGCAGGTTGACGATGAACACCCACCGCCAGGAGAGCAGGTCGGTGAGGACGCCGCCCATCAACAGCCCCACAGCGGCGCCGCCGGCGGCGATGCCGCTCCACACGCCGAGTGCCTTGGTGCGCTCGCTGCGCTCGGTGAACGTGGTGGTGAGGATCGATAGCGCAGCTGGCGACACGAGTGCTGCGCCCAGGCCCTGCAGTGCACGCCCGGCAATCAAAACGTTTGAGCTCTGCGCGAATGCGTTGACGGCGGACGCGAACGAGAACAGCGCCACGCCGGCCATGAACAGCCGTCGGCGGCCAATCAGGTCAGCTGCGCGTCCGCCCAACAACAGGAAGCCGCCGAACAGCAGCGTGTAGGCGTTGACCACCCACTGCAGGTCCGTGCGCGAGAAATGAAGGCCCTTCTGAATGGACGGCAGCGCGACGTTCACGATCGTGGCGTCGAGCACCACCATGAACTGAGCCACGCACACGACCACGAGCGTGATCCAAGGGTTGAACGCGGATCGCCCAGTCCGGATCGGTCCGGCCGTGCGCTAATCGATCTGGATGGCCCTCATGGTGTGCTCGTCGGGCAGCTTGTCGAGGATGCTCCTCAGCACCTCGCGCTCGTCGGCCTGCTCGCGCTGCAGGTCGTTGAGCAGCAGCTTGACGGCACTGTGGGTGATCTTCATCTGTTGGGGAGTGAGCGTCAGCGTCAGCATGCCCTGCTGGTCGGCTGGCTGCTCGAGGCCGGCGAGGGCATCGCGGGCAAGACTGCGGATGTCGGGCTCGTGCGCCTCATCGGAGATGAGCAGTCGCAGCGCGCTCGCGGCCACTGGCACCTCTGCCGGGTCGAGGAATAGGTGGTACGGAGGCTCGGGCTCCTGCGTGGGGTCACTCATGGGGCAGGGAGACTAGCGGTGCGACTTGGGCGCTGCCTTGGGGTGTGCTGGCTTCAGGTTGCGAAACACTCTGATTGCCTGCGACTTATGTGGCGAGCTTCACCAACCGCCGGCGCACGTGCAAGGGCTCCTAGCATGAGGTCATTCCCGACTCGCCCCTACGCCTATCCGTTCTCGACCAGTCGCCGATCTCCCAGGGATCTTCTGGTGCGCAGGCGCTCGCGAACACGCTCGATCTGGCGCGCCTGACCGACCAGCTCGGCTATCACCGCTACTGGGTGGCAGAGCATCACGGCGGGCCGATGCTGGCGGGGCCGAGCCCGGAGGTGCTGATCGGGCCGATCGCTGCAGCCACGTCGCGCATCCGGGTGGGTAGCGGCGGCGTGATGCTGCCCCACTACAGCCCGTTGAAGGTGGCCGAGACGTTCAGCGTGCTGGCCGGTCTGTTTCCAGGACGCATCGACCTGGCGCTGGGACGCGCGGCGGGCACCGATCCGATGACCACGTTCGCGTTGCAGCGCGACCGCCGCCAAGCGGCCCCTGACGATTTCCCCGAGCAGCTGGCTGAGCTGTTGGGCTACCTGAACGATCGTCTCCCCGCGGATCACCCGTTCGCGCGCCTGGCAAAGACGCTGCCGGGAAGGCCTGAGCGACCAGAGCCGTGGCTCTTGGGCTCCTCCCAGCAGAGCGCGTTGTGGGCTGCTGAGCTTGGTCTGCCGTATGCGTTCGCAGACTTCATCAACCCCAAAGGAACCGAGATCGCATCGCTCTACCGAGAGCGCTTCGCTGAACACGAACACGCTGGAAAGCACCCCCGTACAGCGGTGGCGGTGTGGGCGATCTGTGCGGAGGACGAGGCCCAGGCACGCCGCTTGGCTGCAAGCGGACGGATGACGTTCACGCTGCTGCGCCGCGGACAGCTGATCGCCGTGCCGCCCCCCGATGAGGCGCTGAAGTTCTTGGAGCAGGACGACCGCAGCGGGCAGCCCCGCTCGGAGCGGCGCGCGGTCCTGGGCTCGCCTGACACCGTGCGCGCACGGATCGAGGAGGTGGTGGCCAGCTACGGTGCGGAGGAGGCGATCGTGGTGAGCATCACCTACGAGCATGAGGCCCGCAGGCGCTCCTACGAACTACTGGCGCAGGCGTTTGAGCTTGGAGCGTCGCAGCCGTTGTGAGCTTTGCCAGGCGCCCGCGATGAGCTCGCAGAGTGTTGTACTGCGGCGCCTTGCCTCCCAGCTGCTGACGGGGCCGAAGGCGAGTGATCCGGTGGCCGTGGCTCGACGGTTGCTAGCCATCCAGGGCCAGGATCCACGCGGCGCGCGGCTAGCGATCCGCGTACGCAGTAAGGGGCTGAGCGCTAAGGACGTGGACCGCGCGCTGAGCGAGGATCGCTCGCTGCTGATCACGTGGTTGAACCGCGGCACGCTGCATCTGGTTGCCAGCGACGACTATCCGTGGCTGCACGCGCTGACGGCGCCCACGCTCGCCACTGCCAGCGCCCGCCGGCTGGCCCAGGAGGGAGTCACCCCCGACGCTGCCGACCGCGGCGTCGCTGTAATCGAGGGGGCGCTGGCTGATGAGGGCCCGTTGGATCGTGCGCAGCTGCGCGAGCGGATCGACAAAGCGGGGGTACGCACGCAGGGTCAGGCGCTCGTGCACCTGCTGCTGTTGGCCTCGTTGCGGGGTGTGGCTGTGCGCGGTCCGATGGTTGGTGCTCAGCACGCGTACGTGCTGTGTCGCGACTGGCTCGGCGAGCAGGCTCGGGTCGACCGCGACCGGGCGCTGGCGGAGCTGGCGCGCAGGTATCTGGTGGGCCACGCGCCAGCGGACGACCGCGACCTGGCGAAGTGGTCGGGCCTGCCGCTGCGCGATGTGCGCGCGGGTCTCGCTGCGATCGCTCCGGAGCTGCATCACCGCGAGGACGGCTTGTTGGAGCTTGCCAGCCGCGCGGCGGGCGCCACCGCGAAGACAAGGGGCCGCTCAGCCGGGCGGCGCTCAACCGGGGGGCGCTCAGCCGCGGAGCGCTCGGGGCTCCCGGCGCCGCGCCTGATGGGTGCGTTCGACCCGCTGCTGCTCGGTTGGCGCTCGCGGGCGGAGTTCCTCGAGCAGAGCGAGCCGATCGTCACCGTCAACGGCCTGTTTCGACCATTTGCGCTCGTGCGCGCACGCGCGGTGGCGACTTGGGGCCTTGCTGGGGGCGAGGTGACGTTGAAGCCGTTTGCGCCGCTTGCCGAGGGGGACGAACGCGCGCTGGTGAAGGACGCTGAGGGCGTGGTGCGCTTCCTGTGGCCCGCTGGCTAGATGTCAAACGTGCAGGCGTAGAACGGGAGCGCTCGTAGGGAAGAAGCTTCCGCCGAGCGGCTCGCTGGTGACGGTTACCGTGCGCACCCCGTGCAGTAGGCCGGGCACATACACGGAGCCATCACCTGCCCCGGTGACGGTGAACAGCGCGTCGGTTGGCTGCGGCGGTCCGTTCGCGCGGTTGAGCCATACCTCATAGACCTCCCCGATCGGTGGCTCGGGCATTCCCGACACCACCAGTTCTACATGTGACCCGATCCGGTGCAGCACCGCGTGCCCGGTCTTTGCGCTTCGGTTGGCGCTCGCAGTCGCCGATCGTACGCGGTCGGCTGGGTCGTGCTCGAGCACGAGGGCAGCCGATACGAGGATTGCGCCGATCGCGATTGCTGCCTCTATGCCGGTGCCCGCGAGGATGCTCCTGTGGCCGGCTCGATCGTGCGTCGGTGCTGCTTGCCTGGGCTGCTGTTCGCCGCGCACGGTTCGCAGTACCCGCCGGCGCAGTCCGTCGGATGCGGTTGTGGGCTCCCGAGTTGGGCGCCGGCGGCGCACCTTACGCGCGCGGGTAAAGCTCGTGGGACATCAAGTGGTTTAACGCACCGCGTCCGCCGACGGATCACAGCAACGCGATTGATCCAGATCTGCACTCGCCGCGTATCTACACAAAACAGAACACGGTCGCGATTTCACGCAGCGTATGCGACTGACCTCTAAACCCCCAGATGGGAGAACCAATGAGTTACGAGATCAACCTCGCCGAGGTCGATGCCGACGGTGCTATTCGTGAAGCCGCAGATGCAGTATCGGGTGACACGCGTCTGGACTTTATAAAGAAGGCAGGCGTTGCGGGAGGCGCCCTGGTCGGCGGTGGTGCGGTTCTGTCCGCGTTTGCCCCCGCGGCGTTTGCGGGTCCCGGCGGGCGTCCCCCGGCGAAATTCGGCAAGGGCGACATCGGCATCCTCAACTACGCGCTCACGTTGGAGTACTTGGAGGCCGCGTTCTATAACGGAGCGACGGCAGCCAACCTGCCGCTGGGTCCCCAGGCGGCGGCGTTCCTGAAGGTTGTGACCAAGGACGAGAACGCCCATGTGGAATTCCTCAAGAAGGCCCTCGGCCGCAAAGCGGTGGCCTCGCCGACGTTTGAATTCGGAGAAGCCAACAAGACGGTGGAAAAGTTCATGGCCACCTCGTACGTGCTCGAGAACACAGGCGTGCACGCATATCTCGGTCAGGTCACAAACATCAAGTCCGCTGCATATGTGAAGGCAGCCGGCTCGATCCTCACGATTGAGGCACGGCACGCGTCAGTCATCGGTCTACTGAATGAAGCGGCCGGCAACGACATCGCGCCTGAAGGCCCGTTCGACGTTCCTTACACCGCCGGCAAGGTGCTGGCGGCCGTGAAGTCAACAGGCTTCATCAAGGAATAAAGGGCAAATCGCAGCAGCAATAGCGCAGGCATGGGCGCTGTCTCGTGGGTTCGTATGCGAGACGGCGCCTCTGCAACAGTTACGAAGCGGAGGTAACAAGATATGTCTAGTCCAACAAGCGAGGACTCAGCACCGCAAACGGCAGGGATCGTAGAGCGTCTCGTGCGCGATGACGTCGATCGTAAGCGGTTCTTGAAGATGGCAGGAGGAGCGGGCGCGGCAAGCTTCGGCGCGTTCGTGCTTGCGGCATGCGGTAGCAGTACAAAAACAGCATCGACCGCAGCGGTGCAGGCAGCGACTACGAGCACTGCATCGGCAAGTGCAACCGGCGACGTGGCAATCCTCAACTATGCACTCACGCTGGAGTACCTGGAGCGTGAATTCTACGCGAAGGTTGTGGCTTCGGGCCTATTCAAGGGCCAAGTCGGGAGCCTGATCAAGGAATTCGGTAGCCAGGAGGCTACACATGTGGAAGCGCTGAAAGGTGCTGTATCGAAAATGGGCGGCACACCAGCGGCTAACCCCAACGGCAAATTCCCGATCACGAGTGCCACGCAGGTTGCTGGCCTGGCTTACACCGTGGAGAACCTCGGTGCGTCTGCGTACCTGGGTCAGGCAGGCAACATCCAGAGCCCCGAAGTGCTCGCGACGGCGCTTGCGATCCACTCGGTCGAGGCGCGTCACGCGTCGACCCTGGGGACGTTGGTCAAAAAGTCGCTCACACCGGATGGCGCGTTTGCCAAGCCGGCTGACATGTCAATGGTGCTGGCGGCAATCAAGCCGTTCCTGGCCTGATCGCCGGTTGAGAAAAGGAGCTGAAAGCAATGTCCACACACATATCTACCGATGCCGCACAGACCGGCCTGGCAAATCCGGAGCTGGCGAACGTGGAGGTCAGCGGATTGACTCGTTCGAGCTTCATCCTGCGCGGCGCGATGGCCGCGGGCGCGGTGTACGGCTTGGGCGCGGTCACGCCGTTTGTCTCGCAGGCTCTCGCAGAAACGGGCGGCGGCGACGTTGAAATTCTCAACTTCGCGCTCACGCTGGAGTACCTAGAGTCGGATTTCTACAACGTCAAGGGCAAGGAAATCGGCCTTAAGGGCGCAGCTAAGTCCTACGCGAGCATGTTCGGCGAACAGGAGGCCGATCACGTGGAGGCAATCACCACGACGATCAAATCGCTCGGTGGTGAGCCGGTGGCGAAGCCCACATTCGTGATCCCGGCGAGTAGCCAGAGCTCGTTCTTGGCGCTGGCATCAGTGCTCGAGAACACCGGCGTAAGCGCGTACAACGGTGCTGCACCGTCGATTCAGAGCAAGCAGGTATTGGCCGCGGCAGGGAGCATCGTGCAGATCGAGGCACGTCATGCGGCTGCGATCAACCTGCTGCTCAGCAAGAGCCCCACGCCCAGCGGCGGCTTTGACGTGCCGCTGACGAAGGCGCAGGTACTGACGAAGGTAAAGCCGCTGATCAAGGCGTAGCGGCGTTTTGTGGGGCCGCCCGCTGGGTGATCCGCGGGCGGCCACGGCGCGTAGTAGCAGGTAGATATTGGCCCATAGCTGGGCGTGTGAACTCTATTTTCAGGAGGAACTGAACATCATGGGACTTGATAATCCAATCCACATCGCATTTCTACTGATTCTTCTACTGCTGGTCTTCGGCGCGAAGCGGCTCCCCGAGATGGGCAGGTCGTTGGGCGATGGCATGCGCGGCTTCAAGGACGCGATTAGTGGCGAGGCCATGCACACGGACACGGCGACGCAGCAGCCGGTTACGCAGCCGACGCTGGTCGCACAGCAGGAGCCCGTCGTGGCGCCTGTGCAGGCGGTACCGACGGCTCAGCCGGTGAGGGAGAGCATCCCCGCATAGCGAGGACGCCGTTGCGGAGTCCGACCGAAGCGGTGCGCCAGCCATCGGGTTGGCGCACGAACCCCGACGAGGACGATGGGATAGATCATGGCAGTCGCTGTAGGCAGCATCGGACATCAGGACCGCGTCAGCGTGGTCGACCATCTGGAGGAGCTGCGTGCTCGCCTGATCGTTTGTCTGGCCGTGATCGCGGTGGCGTTCGGCTTCTGCTTCTGGCAGAACACGGCGCTGCTGAACATCGTCAACGCGCCGCTTGCCCATCAAACCCAGAAACAGGTCAAGGCGGGTAACGGGCCGCTTGGCTCGACGTACACGGTTCAGCGGAGCGCGCGCACGGTGGCGGTGCAACTGCAGACGGTGGTGCAGGCACTCGAGCGTCCGGGCAGCGGCGCGTCGGCGGCGACGAAGGCGTCACTGGCGCACGTAAAGCCGCAGCTGGACGGAGCGATCAAGCACCTGTCGGCCGTGCCCCAGGGCAACAAGCCAGTGACGCTGGGTATCGGCGAGCCGTTCACGACCACGCTCGGTATCGCGTTCATCTTCGCGATGATCCTTTCGCTGCCGGTGATCCTGTATGAGCTGTACGGGTTCTTGCTGCCGGCGTTCAGCCCCGAGCAGCGGCGGGTGACTACGCCGCTGATGCTGGCCATCCCGTTCCTGTTTGTGGCGGGGGTGATGTTCGGCTACTTCATCGTTCTGCCGGCTGCTGTGCGCTTCTTCCAGAATTTCAACAGCGGCCAGTTCAACGTGCTCGTGCAGGCCAGCCAGTACTACCACTTCGCTGCGGTGGTGCTGCTCGCGATGGGCCTCGTCTTCCAGGTGCCTGTTGGCGTGCTAGCTGCCACGCGTGCGGGGATCGTGACCACGCAGCAGTTGCGCCACAACCGCCGCTACGCGGTGCTCGCGTGTGGGGCGGTGGCAGCGTTCCTGCCGGGCGATGCGATCACGCTGCTGCTGGAGACCGTGCCGCTGTATCTGCTCTTCGAGATGAGCGTGCTGATCGCCAGGATCATCGAGCACCGCGAGACGCGGCGAGCATTGCGCGATGCCGGGTGACGGCGGCGATTGCGAGCTCCGCGGAGGGCGCCCAGAGCGGCGCCTGATCCGCGGTGATCCAAAAGCGCGCCGCTGCCGTAAGAATGGTTGGAATGTTCAACCCCCTGCGCCCAGATGGTGGCAGCGGCTCGACGGAGCGGTTGCGCGTGCTCGCGGACGAGGAGCTCATGCAACTCGTATACCGGAGCAGCGCGGACGCGTTCGAGGTGATCTATGACCGCCACGCGGATGCAGCCTTCTCGCTGGCGTATCGCATGTGCGCTCAGCGAGCGCTCGCGGAGGACGTCGTGCAGGAGTCGTTCCTGTCGCTGTGGCGCAGCCGCGCGCGCTACGACCGCGGTCGCGGCAGCGTGCGCACGTGGGTGCTCGGCATCGTGCACAACCGTGCAATCGACGCCCTGCGCCGACGCACGGTGCGCGACAAGGGGATCGTCAACGACGAGGGCTTGGAGGAACGCGTGGCGGCTCCCGAGCGCACGGAGCTGGATGTCGCCCGCCGCGAGGAGGCGAGGGAAATTCGCCATGCCCTGGATGAGCTCCCCGGCGAGCAGAGCAAGGTGATCGAGTTGGCGTACTTCGGGGGCATGACCCATGTGCAGATCGCGTCAATGCTGGACACGCCGGTGGGCACGATCAAGGGTCGGATGCGGCTTGGGTTGGCGAAGATGCGAATGGCGCTGGGAGATCCCACGGAGATGGTGCAATGAACGTGGAGGACTCGCCCATGGACCCGGGGCTATGTGGCGAGAACGCTGCTCCCTACGTGCTTGGCGCGCTCACCGAGGAGGAACACGAGGCGTTTTGCGGGCATCTCGACTCGTGCGCTGTCTGCCGCGAGGAGGTGGCGGCGCTGCAGGTCGTGGCGAGCGTGCTGCCGGCGATCGCTCCACAACGGAGCGCACCGGGGCAGCTGAAGCGCAACGTGATGGCAAGCGTGCGCGAGGACGCGCGCCGCGAGGAAGAGCTCGGCCACCACATGACCGCTGCCACACGCACGCGCACGCGCTTTGCGCGGCGTTCGCAGCTGGCTTGGCCGAGCTGGCGTCCGCTGCTTGCAGCGGGAGCGCTGGCGACGGTGGTGGCCGTGGTGGCGATCGCGATCGCCTCGGGCGGCGGTGGCGCGAGCACGCGTGTGATTCGCGCGGAAGCGACCCCGCGTGGCGCGGATGCCTCGCTGCACGTGAGCGACGGACGTGCGCAGCTTGACGTGTCGGGGATGCCGCAAACGCCCCCCCAGCGGGTGTATGAGGTATGGGTCAAACGCTCGGGTGCACCACAGCCAACGGATGCGTTGTTCACGGTCACCGCCCACGGTGATGCCACGGTGGGCGTGCCTGGGAGCGTGCGTGGCGTGAAGGTGATCATGGTGACCTCCGAGCCGCTCGGTGGGAGCAAGGCGCCGACGACCTCGCCGGTGATCATCGCGCGCCTGTGATGTAGCTGGTGATCGCTTCGGCGAATGCGCGCGCGGCCAGTCGTTGAAAGGCTGGGCGCACGAGCATTGCGGCGTCGGTGGAGTTGCGCATGTTGGCGCACTCGATCAGCACCTTGGGCACGGTGGTGAGGTTGAGGCCGGCGAGGTTGTCGCGGTCAGACACGCCGTTGGTCCCGTCGTAGTTGCTCACGGGCATACCCGTGAGCTGGTGATAGCGCTCAAGCAGCACATGACCGAAGGCCCTTGAGGCGGCGATGACGCGATCGTTGGGGCCGTCGGCGACGGGCTCGAGGACGGTGAAGCCGCGACCGTCCGCGGGCCCGCCGTCGGCATGGATGTCGATCGCGACGTTTGCGTGTGCGCGGTTGATGATCTGCGAGCGTTCGGTGACGCACGGGCCGACGCCGTTGTTGCTCGTCCGGGTGAGCACGATGCGGGCGCCCTCGGCGCGCAGATCGCCGGCCAGATACTCGGCGACGTTGAAGTTGAACTGTGCCTCGGTATAGCCGGCGTCTGTTTCTGTACCGGTCGTGTCGCAAGTCTCCTGTTCACGCCCGTTCCAGATGAGGTGGTCGATGAAGCTGGGGTCGGCGTAGTTGTGACCGTTGTGGCCGGGGTCGATGCCGACGACCTTGCCGGCGAGCGCCAGCGCGGCAGTCGCTGTCCGCGGCCCGGCGCTTGACGGCGTAGTCGGCGACCCCGCACTGGCAGGCACGCCGGGGTACACGAGGCCGATAAGGCTGCCTGCGGCTAGTACGAGCACGGCGATGGCGCGCATGGCGAGCTATGCCTCGACGCGGGCGACAAGGAGCAAATGGTGCTCGCCTACGACGATGTTGTCGCCGCCGTGCAGTTGGCGTCCGCGGCGGGTCTCCAGCTCGTTGTTGACGAGCACCGGCTGGCTGGCAAGGAGCGCCTTGACCTCGCTGCCGCTGTCGACTACTCCGGCGAGCTTGAGCAGCTGCCCGAGCCTGATGGTCTCCCCGCGAATGGGTATCTCGCTGGCCACTGGCCCCGAATCTAGCTCACGACCAGTCACGCTGCTATCGTCTGTTTCGGATGGTCCCATGATGGAGGGTCTGTTGTCGGGACCCTGAGTGGAGGTGAGCTCGGATGACCACACCCGCAAGGCAGTCGCAGTCGCTCGGTCGCGCTGTTGGAGATCGATTCGCTTCTCTTTTCATGATGCTGAGCATCGTCGCCGCTGTCCTCACTTGCGTGCTGGCGGCGAGCCTTCCCAACTCAACTGCTGCCTCAGCTCCGCGGATCGTCCGTCATCGCATCGAAGGCCTGTCGCTGCTCGGCTACGGCATCGTGTCGGCGGTGCCGGGAGGCGAATTCGTCCAGCGGGGTGAGCTGTCGGATCATCCAGGGGGCAGCGGCGAACAGTTCGGCGAAGCGGTCGCCGTGTCGGGTCGAACGCTTGTCATCGGCACGATCAACCACACCGCTGGGTCGATGGGCATCGAACAGGGCGCAGCGTACGTCTTCACTGAGCCCGCCTCCGGCTGGGCGCACGCGCGGCAGGTGGCCATCTTGAAAGCGCCGAGGGGTCAGTCCGAAGAAGCATTTGGCCGGTCGGTAGCGATATCGGGCAACACGATCGTTGTCGGTGCGCCCTTCCGCGAAGTCGGCAAGCACACACACCAAGGCGCGGTGTTCGTGTACGTAAAGCCCGCCTCCGGGTGGAGCAGCGCCACTCCGACGACTGAGCTGACCGCGGCTGGGGGTGCGGCAAACGAATTCTTCGGTGAATCGGTCGCCATCTCGGGCAACAGTGCGCTGGTGGGAGCGCCCGGTCGCAAGGTCGGCAAACACGCTGCGCAGGGCGCCGTTGACGTCTTTTCGGCGCCGCGCCTGGTGGGGGCCGGCACTCCGAGGCAGATGACAGAGCTGACCGCACCCGATGGTCAGGCCAACGACGCACTCGGCATCTCCGTTGCGGTTTCCGGCTCGACGGTTGTCGCTGGGGCCGATGTGCACCGAGTTGGCGAGAATGCGGAACAAGGCGTGGCGTACATCTTCACGAAGCACGCCACCGGCTGGAGGCATGCCCGCGAGACTGCTCTGCTGAGCGACGAGCCGGGCGAAGCGGGTGAACTGTTCGGTCGCACGGTGGCGATCCGGCAGAACACCGTGGTTGTCGGCGCGCCCGACCATGGCGGCGGGAATGTTGAACAGGGCGCGGCGTTTGTGTACGTAAAGCCCGCGTCCGGCTGGCACGGCTCGCTCACTCAGACCGCCGAGTTGACTGCGTCGGACCCGGGCAGGGGTGACCAGTTCGGCGGTGCGCTCGCGATCTCTGGTGGGTTGATCGTGGTGGGCGCACCGGGCCACACAAACGGCGAGAACACCGAACAGGGTGCCGGATACGCGTTTGTGAGGCCCGGCGGCGGCTGGACAACCACCACCGAGACCGGCGAGCTGATTGCGAGTGGTGGCGCCGCGGGAGACAAACTCGGCCTGTCCGCCGCGTTCTCAGGAGACACGATCCTCCTTGGCGCGCCCGACCGAGCGGTGAGGAAGGATCTCGGGCAGGGCGTCGTGTACGTGTTCCGCGCCGATTCGTGACCAAAGCACCAGCCTTCATCGTTGGGTGTGAGGCTCGCCAACAGGTGCGCTAGGCTCCGTGGTGATGGGTGAGCGCAATGGCTATGCACCGGGGACGTTCTGCTGGAGTGAACTGTCGAGCACCGACCAGGCGGCGGCAAAGACGTTCTACGCGGGCCTGTTCGGCTGGGAGGCCGACGATCGGCCGGTAGGCGAGGACTCGTACTACTCGATGCAGCTGCGCGACGGCAAGCTCGTGGCGGCAATCGCCGGTCAGCCCCAGCAGCAGCGCGAGGCGGGAGTGCCGTCGCTGTGGCACTCCTACGTGTGGGTGGACGATGCCGATGCAATGGTGGCGCGTGCGGTGGAGCTGGGTGCCACGGCGCACGCTCCGGCTTTCGACGTGATGCAGGCGGGCCGCATGGCGGTGATCCAGGACCCGCAGGGCGCGTACTTCATGCTGTGGCAGCCGAATGAGCATCATGGCGCGCAGCTGGTGAACGCTCCGGGTGCGCTTGTGTGGAATGAGCTGCAGTCGCCAGACCCGGATGCCTCGGGTGACTTCTACAGCGCGCTGTTCGGCTGGGAGGTCGAGCAGTTCCCGGGGATGGACCGGGTGTACCTGGCGATCAAGAATGCAGGCGCGAACAATGGTGCGATCAGCGAGTTGGCCCAGCCGGACGCGCCGCCCAACTGGCTGGTGTACTTCGGTACGGAGGACACGCAGGCCGCCCTGGCGAAAGTGACGGAGCTTGGCGGCAGCGTGCTGGCGGGACCGATAGATATTGGCATCGCGAAGATCGCCATTGTGGCTGACCCGCAGGGCGCGGTGTTTGCGCTATACGCGGGCGAGCTCGAGCAGTAAGCGCCGACCTCAGCTGCTGGGAGTACCCGTGCCGTTGCGCCGCTTGGCGGTGTCTGCGCCTGTGGTGGCGGTGATCACCGCCGCGCTCTTACCGCCGAGCGCGCGCCGGACGAGCCCGGGGGTGAGGATCCGCAATACGGCTGCGAGCGCGTACGGTCGTGGGACATAGCGTTCGGGGCGGCGGCCGATGCCAGCCTCGAAGATCACCTTTGCGACTTGCTCGGGGGTGGAGACGGCCCAGCGCGTCCACGGCTTCTCGGTGAGCTCTGCCTGGGGGAAGCCCTCGGTGGAGATGAAGCCGGGTAGCACCAGCCCCACGTGTACCCCGTGTTGGCGCTCCTCCGCCCACAACGCATCCGACCAGCCGGCGAGCGCGAACTTGGAGGCGCTATATGCGCCGCCACCCGCGCGGGCCACTCTGCCGGAGGTGGAGGAGACGTTGACGATCGCGGACGGTGCGGACATGCGCAGTAGCGGCAGCAGTGCCTCGGTGAGCCTGATCTGGGCGTCGAAGTTGATGGCCATCGTTCGGCGCACGTTCTCATAGCCGCCGTCCGCAAAGGTCGAGCGCCATGCAGAGCCGGCGTTGTTGACGAGTAGATCCAGGCGCCCGTGGAGCTCGAGCACATGGTCGTGGATCCGTGCGGGTGCATCCTCGTCGAGCAGGTCGACGGCGAGGAAGCTGACGCGCTGCGCGCCCAACTGGACGGCGAGATCACGTAGGCGTTCCTCGCGTCGGGCGACCAGCACGAGCGACACGTTTGGCTCCTGTGCAAGACGCCGGGCGGTTGCTTCACCGATGCCGCTGGAGGCGCCGGTGATGAGCATGACGCGCGCTTGATCGGGGTAATGGGAGGACTCAGCCATGATCTTCTCGCTGTCGCTTATGGGTTCGTTGTCATGTTTGGCGGGGAGCCGTTGCCCGCTCTGGGCGGGCGCTGGCGCCACGGAGGCGCTGGCAGGTTAGCCTGTCAGATCGGCGACACGATGAGCTCACCCGTATCCAGCGACTTCGAGGACGTGGCTCCCGTCAATCGGTCATCGCCTCGTAAGCGTGAGGCGTTGGAACTGTTCCGCGGCTTGCCGCAGCGCTACGACGCGCTGTCCGCGGCACTTAGCTTCTGGCAGGATCCGCGTTGGCGGCGGGCGCTGGTCAGCGCTGTGGCGCCGCAGGCCCGACAGCGTGTGCTGGACGTGGCCACCGGTACTGGCATGGTGGCAGCGGAGCTGTTGCGGCGGGCAGACTGCACTGTGGTGGGGATCGATCAGAGCGCCGAGATGCTGGCGGGCGCGCGTCAGCGCTTTGCGACGGTGGGGCGAGAGCGTGTGGAGCTGGTTGAGGGGCAGGCGGAGGCGCTGCCGTTTGGCGATGGGAGTTTCGACGCGCTCACGTTCACGTACCTGCTGCGCTATGTGGATGACCCCAGGGCCACGATTGGCGAGCTTGCCCGGGTAGTACGTCCGGGTGGGCGGGTGGCTTCGCTGGAGTTCGGCGTGCCGCCGTGGATTGTGGCAAGGGCAGCCTGGCGACTGTACACGGCGGTTGGCTTGCCTACGCTGGGTCGGCTGGCCTCGCGCGAGTGGGCGGAGGTGGGCCGCTTTCTCGGTCCGAGCATTCGTGGCTTCTACGAGCGCCACCCGATCGAGCAGATCGTCGGCTATTGGGAGGCGGCGGGTCTGGAAGACGTGCGCGTGCAGCGGATGAGCTTGGGTGGCGGGATCGTCATGTCGGCGCGCAAGCGCACGAGCTGAGACTGCTATGGCGGCGACCCGCGAGCGGCCAGTCGTCTCTGCGGAGGGCGTGGTGCCGGTGCGTGCGCGCCCGGCCTTCTATGCGCTTGGCGGTGGTCGCTTGGGTGATGCACTCACGCTCCTACATCCGCCTTACACGGCATGGCATCTGAGCTACTTCGCGCTAGGTGCTGCGGTGGCGCCGACGCTGTACGTCAATCGCCTGGTGTGGGGCTTGGCGGCGTTTGCGCTGGCAGTGGGTGTTTCTGCGCATGCGTTCGATGAGCTGCATGGCCGGCCGCTGGGCACGAGCTTCAGCGCACGCACGCTGGTGGCCTTGGGTGTGATTGGCCTGGTGGGGGCGGTGGCAATTGGGGTGGCTGGTGTGCTGACGGTGTCCGTGTGGCTGGTGGCGCTGGTGGCGGTGGGTGCGGTGTTCCTGCCGGCGTACAACCTGGAGTTGGCAGGTGGGCGTTTTCACACCGACCTGTGGTTTGCAGTTGGCTGGGGCGGCTTTCCTGCTTTCACGGGCTATTTCGCGAATGCTGAGAAAGTGGCGCTGCCGGGCCTGACGATGGCGGTGGGCTGCACCGTTATGAGCGTTGCTCAGCGGCGTTTGAGTTCGCCGGCACGCGAGCTGCGTCGGCGCACGGTGGCGGTAAGCGGAACGCGCACGTTGCGCGACGGGAGCACTGAGCAGCTGACGCTGAGCGGGGTGCTCGCGCCCCTGGATGGTGCTCTGGCGGCATTGTCGCTGGCGATCGTGCTGACAGCGTGTGCGCTGGTTGCGTCACGTCTGTGAAGCACGCTTGGCGTCGGTGCTGTCAGCGCGCTTGGCACGCCGGATCATGCTGTGCGATCAGCTCCTGCACGTAAGGACGGAACATCTTGACGATCGACGCGGCGGTAACGCCGGCGGGGCCTTTTGGTAGGGCCGCGTAACTGATTGCGAGGCGTACGAAGCAGTCGCTGAGGAGCTCCGCATCCTGCCGCTGGGCCACCGGCCAATTGGCGAGCATCACGGCGGTGAGGCGCTCGGCGGCGCGCTCGACGAGCGGCTGACCCTGCGTGGTGAACAGCGTGAGCAGCTCCTCTGCGCCATCTCCGTGGACGATGGTGCGCACGAGCGGATTCTCGGCGGCACCCTGAAGGAACACTTCGAAAGCGGCGGCGAGTGCACTTGTGGGATCGTCGAGGTGGGCGGCCACAGCGTCCTCGACGGCGAGCAGGAAGCTGTCGGCCTCGCGCATGACGAGCACCTGGGCGAACTCCTCCCGCGAGCCGAACTCCTTGTAGAGGGTCTGCCGGCTGACACCTGCGGCGAGTGCGATGTCGGCCATCGTGACGTCCGCCCAGCGGCGAGTGCGCAGCTCCTCGCGGGCGGCGTCGAGCAGCGTGTTGCGCAGCAGCTCGCGCGCGGCAACGGCGTAGGGGATGCGTTGCGGGGCGCTGATCACGAGTCGGGCTCGAAGTCGACCTTATCGCGCACTCCGCAGTCCGGACAGGCCCAGTCGTCGGGGACTTCGCTCCAGGCGGTACCGGCGGGAAAGCCCTCGCGTGGATGGCCGTCCTGCTCGTCGTAGACGTAGCCACAGGCGGGGCAGTGGTAGCGGCTCATGCCGCGATCCGGTAGCGCTTGAGTGCCCGGCCGCGAAGCCGTGGCCGCAGGTTTGCGCGTGTGGGTTCGCCGTTGTAGTGCTCGAGCACACGGTGATCCATAACGCGGCGCCAGATCGGAGGGATGATGGCGAGCAGGATCATGCCGGCGTACCCGGTGGGCAGCTGTGGCGCGTCTTCCACGTGGCGCAGTGCCTGGTAGCGACGGATCGGGTTGGCGTGGTGATCGGAATGGCGTTGCAGGTGGTAGAGCAGCACGTTGGAGGCGACGTTGTTGCTGTTCCAGCTGTGCTCTGGGCGCGTGCGCTCATAGCGCCCGTCGTCTGCCTTCTGGCGTAGCAAGCCGTAGTGCTCGAGGTAGTTGACCACCTCCAGTAGCGAGAAGCCGATCACGGCCTGGATGAGCAGGTATGGCAGTACGACGAGTCCGAAACCGGCGACCAGTGCGGCGAAGAGCACGACGGTCATGGCCCACGCGCCGAGGATGTCGTTGCGCAGCGTCCACGGTCCCTTGTCCATACGGCGCAGGCGCACACCCTCGAGCTCCCACGCGGAACGCAAGCTGCCCACGACGGTGCGCGGCAAGAATGCGTAGAAGCTCTCGCCGAGACGGGCGCTGGCCGGGTCCTCGGGGGTGGCAACGCGGACGTGGTGCCCGCGGTTGTGCTCGATGAAGAAGTGGCCGTAGCCGCTTTGAGCGAGCGCGATGCGGCTGAGCCAACGCTCGAGCGACGCCCGCTTGTGGCCGAGCTCGTGGGCCGTGTTGATGGCGATGCCGCTGACCATCGCGACGGTCAGCGCGAGGCCGAGCTTGTCGATGCCGGACAGGTGCCCGTGCGACCACAGCCAGCATGCGAACACGAGGCCTGCATATTGGATGGGCAGGTATAGATAGGTGCACCAGCGGTAGTAGCGATCCTGCTCGAGCCACTTGATGACGTCATCCGGCGGGTTGCGTCGATCCAGGCCGAGCAACAGGTCGAGCGGTGGGAAGACGCCGAACACGAGCATCGGCCCGTAGAACCAGAAGATGCCGAGGCCAGTGATGTGTACAAGTCCCCAAGCGAGGAAGGGGAGCGTGGGAATGAACAGCCCAAGTAGCCACGCGTGGCGCTTGGGGTCGCGCCAGGTAGGTGCGTCGGCGACAGCTGGAGCAGCGGACACAGACATATAGGTGGACCTCCTTGGTTGTCGTCCTGCCATCTTCTGCATGCGGACTTTACACCAGCACCGCCCCGTGTCAAGCAAGTAAACATTCATGCCGTAGACGTAGCCGTCGCGGTCAGAATGGCGCGCGAGCGTCCAGCAAGTCCTCTTCGGGGGCGTGTCTCGGGTTCGGATGGCCAAGCTGGCTCATCCGAACACGGCATCAGCGGGCAGCGGGCGGCGCGCGCGCCGGGCGGGGCGGCGGACCTAAGTGCCGGGCGGCCGGCGGGATTCCATGTATTCCCGGTTCTGCCGGCGCTCGCCACGGACCTGAATGGCGATGTATACGAGGATGACGTTGACGACTACGCCGATCCCCCCGAAGGTGATGATCAGGCCAATGGTCTTGTCGAATGCTTCGCTCGCGGCGATCAACATGCGGGGAGCCTAGCAACGGGACGGGCGTGAGTGTCGTAGCCTTCGCTGTAGCCGCCGTCGATGCTCATCGACGAAGCCCATGGAGAGGTGCCGGAGCGGTTGAACGGGCGCGACTGGAAATCGCGTAACGGGGGAAACCTCGTTCGGGGGTTCGAATCCCCCCCTCTCCGCCAGTACTTCATAGATCGAAATATCGGTCCGAGAAAACGTCCCCGAGATGGCCTCTTTGGTCCTCCGGGGGCGTTTTTCGTCTGTTTCCTGGCCTTTCTGGGTCTTTACGGCCTCCACCCAGGCCAAGGCTTGCCGTTCGGTGTCTGAGGCTAGTAGGACGGCATAGGGGTCGGTGAGCTCGACACCAGAAACCTCCACCGTGGTTCGTCCGACCTCATCGTCCCAGCGGGCTTTGATTTTGATGCGCTTGAAGAAGGCTTGGTTGTAGCCGCGTCTCGTGCGTTCGTCGGCCAACTCGTAGACGGCCGCGATGTCCGCGGCCAGCTCCAGGGCACGGCAAAGGTCGCTCTCGTTGATTTCGAGCCGGCCCTCCGTCTCAACGAGCGACGCTTCGGCGGCGGCGATCTCCTGCTGCATTCGCTCGCGCTCGGCACGAAAGGCATCAGGCGAGCTGTTGTCGCCCTCTTCGGCGTACAGACGGATGAGTCGCTGCTGTTGGAGCTTGAGCGAGGCGATTAGCTGCCTCTTGGTTTCGCGTACATAGCGCAGGGACTCTTGGCTGACCTCGACCATCGCTCGGATCGCTTCCTGACGTCGTTTTGATTCCTCCGCGCTGATCCTGATGGGCCGCTTGAGATACATGCGCTGGATCGCGGCCTCGATCAGGTCGGGGCGAATGTTGGGGCGCTCCGAGCAGGCAGTGCGGTTTACGCGGCTGGCACAGAAGTAGTAGGCGTAGCCGCGCTTGTTTTGCCCGGTGCTGACGCCGTAGGTCAGTCGGCTGCCACAGCCTGCGCAGAACACTGAGCCACGGAGGTAGTGCTCACGGCGCCGGGGTCGCTCACCAGCCACGGCTTTTTCATCCAACCGGCGCTGCACCCGATCGAAGGTGTCTTGGTCGATCAGCGGCTCGTGCCGGCCGCGAAATGTCTGCTCGTCCGGCTTGCCACGCTTGAACACGATCCAGCCAGCGAAGTAAGCGTCACGGAGTATCCGGTGCAGCGCGGCCGTGCCGACCTTCTGTGACGGGTGGTTCTTCCGGGGTCGGCTCCGCAGTCCGAGACGGTACAGCTCGTCGGTCAGTTGGGGGATGGAGTACTCGCCGCTGTCGTAGAGCTTGAAGGCATGGGTGATGAAGCTGCTGCGAGCAGGGTCGGGGATGACCGTGGGCGTTTTGCGTCCGTCCGGGAGTTGCTCGACGTCGTTGAGGTAGCCGAGGCGTGCCCAGCCGTAGGTGCCGCCGAGGCTGGCCTTCTGGCGCAGGCTGCTCTTGACGTTGCGGCTGGTCTTGCGCGACTCATACTCGTTGTTGACCGCCATCATGCCCTCCATGTAGAAGGACTCTGGCGTGTCCTCGCCGATCATCGGCTCGACGATCGACACCAACTGCGCGCCCGTCTGCCTGACAAGCTCGCGGGTACGGAAATGGTCCTCGACGTTGCGCGCCCATCGAGACAGGTTCCAAATGATTACGTAGTGGATGAAGGTCGCGTCGCTTTCATTGCAGCGCTTGAGCTGATCGAGCATCTCTAGAAAGTCCGTGCGCTTATGCAAATCGGTAAACGCGCTCTTGCCGGGGTCTACAAACTCATGCTCGATCGAGGCGTCCAGCTGCTCAGACTTATCCTCGGCGCCGCCACGCTGCACCTCGATGGACAGGCCGTCTTTGAGATAGTCGGTCTTGGCCTGACTCGGTGAAGAAACCCGCAGGTAACTAAACGCTCGCTTGGATCGAGCAGGGGAGTCAGTCATCGTCTCGACAGTCATCGAGCGTCCCCCTCCTTGCGGGATCGCTGCCGTTCTGCCTCTTCACGCTGAGCGCGGACGTATTGGAGCAATGCCCATGCGAAGCGATCCCAATCCGGTTCGGCGCTTAGCTCAGGGCGAGCGTCAACGCGCAGACAACGTGCACGCCGTGCTCGCTTAGGTGCCACGCCGCTCTCACGCAGCCCACCGTTGAAACGGTGCCCGCGCGCAGAGCCGGGGCATCGGTGGTTCGATTGTGGGGTCGTTTGTGGCATCGTCCTCCCTTCTCGTAAATACTTTTGGCTTTACCAATTTTCCCGCTGATCCCTGGCGGGTTCAAGGTGTGTGGTCGTGGCGCAGGCCGGTCAAGGTGTGTGACCCCGACCGGCCTGCTTGTCTCACTTCAGGGCCTCCAGTCGTTCGGTTATGGCGGCCTTGCGCTCGTTGGCGGAGTCCGTTAGAGCCTTGGCTTCTGCGGTCGCCTCGGCGGCTCGCTCGCTGGCGACTTCGACCTCGCGGTCAATCGCCTCGATCGAGCGTTCGAGAGCAGCGCGGGCGTCGGCTAGAGCCGACTCTGGCGTAGTCTCCCGGCGTCTGGGCCGAGAGCTTCCGATGCCAGTGGCTCCGCGCGAATAGGAATAGAAGCTTCCCCGTATCGAGTTGACCGGCTGCTCGTATTCCGCCGCCACTTGCTTGAAAGCGTCGGGGCGGCTCATGCCGCCGTCGATGAGCGTGGTGACCTTCTCGTAGACCTCTTGAGCCTTGGTCATGGGTACTGGCCTCCTAGATAGAAGTGAATGACTTGAGCGGCCAGCAGAAAGATGTGGGCGTCCCCGCACCCTTCCGCTGGCCGGCGGGTCATCCACCACCGGGGTCATGCACTCCGCTCCAGCCGCTCGCGGGTGAGCTGCACGTACTCAGGGTTCAGCTCGATACCGAGCCAGTCACGCCCATGCTCGCGGGCAACCAGTGCCACGGTGCCTGAGCCCATGAATGGATCGAGCACCAGACCAGGTCGCGTAGTTGCCTCGCACTCACATGGGAGCAGTGCTCGGAGTCGGGGTTTGCCGTCCGCGAACCTGACGGGGTGACGGGCGCGCTGCCAGGGTTTGCCGCAGACGAGGCAGACCTTTTCGGGGCAGGTAGCGAGGATCGGGCAGCGGATCAGCTCTGTGGGGAAGCTCGCCGTGTGTCCGCGCACGCGAGCGCCCGCGATCCGCCAGGCATCGCCCGGATTCTTGCCCAGCGGATGACCGCCCAGTCCCTCCCGGGAAAGACGAGTCAGCCCGCTGTGGCCGTGATCCCTCCCGCCGTGGCTGCGACGACGTTCGGGTGCTTTTGAGCGGGGAACCTTGGACCGAGCCAGCGGTGCGCGGATTGCGTCGAGGTCGAAGAAGTAGTGGCGCTCGCGCACTAGCAGGTAGACGAACTCCCAAGACTGGGTAAGCCGGTCGGCGGCTGAGGACGGCAATGGGTTGGGCTTGGTCCAGCTGACGCGGTTACGTACCAGCCAGCCGTCAGCGAGTAGCGCTTGCGCTAGGCGCTCAGGGCCGAGTAGCAGCGACTTGGCGGGCGCTCCTTCGCTTGGACGGGTGGCGTACACATCACCGACGTTCAGCCAGAACGCACCCCACGGCACCAGGACGCGTGCGATCTCGGCTGCGACTGTGCGGAGGTGCTCCACCCATTCGTCAATGTGGGCTTCCTGACCGAACTCCAGCGCACCTCCCTGATAGGAGCGGACCTGGAAGTACGGCGGGCTGGTCACGGCGCAATCTACGGATGAGTCGGGCAGCGTCCGGAGCACCTCTAGCGCTCCGCCCTGGATCACCTCGTTGCGCGGGATCACGAGCGGGCCTCCGCTGCCAGGTATGCCACAGCTTCACTGAGCAAACAGACCGAGAACAGACGCGCTGCCTCGTCCGGCATTGCGTCGGTGAGCTGGCTGGCGCGCTGCTTGTTCGGGACGGCCCACAGCACGCGCGGATAGACACCACTTGCGGCCTGCTCGCTGCCGGAGCGGTAGTGCGCCAGATACCGCTGGGCCTTGGCGCGCAAGGTGCCGCGCGCCTCTGTGTCCAGGTCGACCTCGACCATCCAGCGATCCTCGCTGGCGCTGCCTGCACCAATACGCACGAACAAATCAGGCTTGAGTACGACCCGGCCGCCGCCGACGCCGATAAAGCCACGCCAGCAGGCAGGCTCGGACTGCGTCTCGATCAGCTCCAGCTCGCCCGCGCGGTCGGCCTCGTGCAGCGCCACGACCAGCTCGGTGATGGCGAGCGTGTGGGCGACGTATAGGGTGCCGGGAATTTCCAATCGCCGGGGCTGGAATCCGCGTTGGGCCAGCAGCTTCACCCCGGCCACCCCGACGCTGTAGACCATTCCGGCGCTACCGGCTCGGCGCCCACCCACGCGACGCGGCAATGGGTCGAGGACTCGCCAGTCGGACAGGCGTTTGAGTGTGCGGCGGGCAGCCCTGGCCTCGGCCGAGTCGCCCTGCTGTGC
>DATBYJ010000129.1:0-31992 GCA_036513795.1 Solirubrobacteraceae bacterium
TCACTGCGCAGAACCTCACCAAGCGCCTCACCCAGCGGCGCCGGCTCGCGCCCGAGCACGTGCTCGGCCATGTCGATCACCGCCACCTCACCGCCGAGCCGGCGCACGGCCTGGGCCATCTCCACCCCGACCGGCCCGCCACCAAGGATCAGCAGACGGCGGGGAACGGCCTTCATGGAGGTCACCTCGCGGTTGCTCCAAACGCCGTCGAGCTCGCGCAAGCCTGGCACGGGCGGCACGACCGGATCGGCGCCGTTAGCGAGAACGACGTGCTCGGTGGTGTGGCGCACACCGTCGACCTCCACGACCCCGGGGCCGGCGAGCCGCCCGCTGCCGCGCAGAAGCTCGATGCCGTGATCGGCAAGGAAGCGCTCCTGGTCGACGTCGGAGTATTCGGAGACCATGAAGTTACGCCAGACGAGCGCCGCCTCGACATCCACTTCCGCGGTTGCGGCGGCCTCGCGCGCCCCATGGACCGCCTCGCCAGGCCGCAGCAGCGTCTTCGAGGGAATGCAAGCCCAGTAGGAGCACTCGCCTCCCACGAGCTCGCGCTCCACGACCGCCACCCGCAGTCCGCCCTCCGCCAGCGCACTCGCACAGTGCTCGCCGGGCGAGCCGCCACCAAGCACGATCACGTCATATTCGCTGCTCATTAGCGACCAGGCAGACGCGTGGTTATCTCCTGGAGCAGCCAGCCATTGCCATCCGGATCGCTGAACGTTGCGAACGAGCCGTAGGTGCCGCGGTCGGGCGCCGGGCCGGATTCACGCCCGGCCTCATGGAAGCGAGCGCCCGGCGTCCCCTCGTGGAACACCTCGCTTACTTCCACGCCGTGGGCGAGCAGATCCTCTCGCGCAGCGTCGATGTCGGCGACGGCCAGGTACAGGCCCTGGGCCGAGCTGGGCGCGCCAGACGCGATGTTCGTGCCAAATTGGATCGAGCACGCGGAGCCTGGAGGCGTGAACTGAACCAAACGGAGGCTAATACCGCGCGCCACGTCGGCGTCAAGCCTCCAGCCAAGGCCTTCGTAGAACTCCTTCGCCCGGTCGACATCTGACACCGGCAAGACCACGACCTCGAGCCTGAACTCCCCGGCGTCCACCGGCGGGGTGCCGGCCGCGCTTTCGCTGCCCATCTCCACACTAGTCATATCGCCTCTATCCGCTCCCGTCGGGTGGGCCATACTCTCCATCTCCTCCGAGTAGATGTCAAGGCGCTCCCAGCCGGCGGATGCCAACATGAGCGGCGATGAGCGATGAGCACGACGAAGAGCGGGTAGCAATCATCACCGGCGCCTCGCAGGGCATCGGTGCGCGTCTCGCGAGGGCTTATCGTGAGCAAGGGTATGCGGTGATCGCGGCTGCTCGATCGATTGGGACTTCGGAGGACCCGGGAGTTGTGACCGTCGGGGGCGACATCGCCGACCCTGACACGGCGCATCGCATCGTGCAGGCGGCGGTCGAGCACTTTGGCCGCATAGACACCCTCGTCAACAACGCGGGAATCTACATCGGCAAGCCCTTCACGGACTACACCCTCGAGGACTTCAAGGCGCTGATCGCGGTCAACCTCGCCGGCTTCTTTCACATGACGACGCGCGCGATCAAACAAATGCTCGAGCAGGGCTGTGGGCACGTGGTAAATGTCTCAACGTCACTCGTCGAGCAGCCGGACAGCAGCAGGCCGGCCGCGTTGCAAACGCTGACAAAGGGCGGCCTGGCCGCGGTCACCCGGTCGCTCGCGATCGAGTACGCCTCACGCGGCCTACGGGTGAATGCGGTTTCGCTCGGCGTCATCAAAACGCCGCTCAACGACGAGAGCTCCTACGCGGGAATGGGCGCGTTGCACCCGATCGGCCGGGTCGGCGAGATCGAGGACGTGGTCGCCGGGGTCCTCTATCTCGAGTCGGCGCCGTTCGTGACCGGCGAGGTCCTGCACATCGACGGCGGCCAAAGCGCAGGACACTGACCGCGAGCGTACAGTCTTTTGCGACATCCGACTGCGCTACAGAGACGGAGGTAGGCATGAGCACTATCGACGACGAGCTGGTCTTGGCTCATTTCATCGTTTCAGATGATGTAGAGCGTTCCCGACGCTTCTACACGGAGGTGCTCGGCGGCAGGGTGGCCTTCTCCGGCCCCGGAGGGCTGACCTATGTCGCACTGTCCAACAGCTGGATCGTCATCAATGGCGGCGGTGGCCCGACGGATGACAAGCCCGCTGTCACCCTGGAGACGCCACGGGATCCCGATCGGGTCAGTAGTTTCCTCAATATCCGTGTCAAAGACATCGCGGCGGTGTATGCCGAATGGAGCGCTCGGGGTGCTGAATTTCTGACGCCGCCGAAGCAGCACCAGTACGAGATCCGTTGCTACGTTCGCGATCCCGACGGTCATCTGATTGAGGTCGGGCAAACCACGGACCCTGACGGGGACTGGACCCCTCCGCAGTGGTTGGCGAATACGCCCGGCGGGGAGTCATGACGACCGCTGTCATCGGCACCGGGACGCTCGGATCGGTCATCGCACGCCTGCTCGCCTCAGGCGACGAGACCCTGCGGCTCTCGAGCGCCGACAATGAGTCGGCACGAGTGCTGGCTGCAGAGATCGGTCCAGCTGCGGTCGTCGCTGGCGACAACCGCGACGCGTTGCAGGGCGCAGATGCCGTCGTCCTCGCGCTACGGTTTACCGCACTGAAGGGCGTCATAGACGAGATCGCTGACCTGCTAGCCGACAAGCTCGTGGTCGTTCCCAGCAACCCGCTCGGCATTGACGCACAAGGTAACGCCTCACGTCTGCTGCCGAAAGGGCAAGCCTCTGGCGAGGTTGTAGCCGGATGGTTGCCGGCGGGCGCGCGCGTGGCGATGGCGTTTGGAACCATGTCGGCCGATCTCCTCGAGTCCTCCAGCAGGCGATCACCGGAGCTGGCGGTCCTTTTCTACGTGACCGACGACGACCGTGCTGGCGAGGCAGTCGAGCGGTTGATCCGAACAGCTGGCTTCGCGCCCATGAAGGCCGGCGGGATCGAACAGTCGGGTCGACTCGAGGTGGGCGGCGACCTTCACGACCTAGTAGTCGGCCCTAAAGAGGCGCGGTCAGCTCATCGCTTCACTCCCACCTCAGTTCCCTCGGTGTAGCGAATCGCCTCTCCTTCGACTGGACTCACAAGGAACCGCTCGCGCTCGCCGCGATCCCAGGCCTCGCGCAGCCCTGGTGTGCCGAGATCGAAGTCCGGGCGCAGGTTGCGGATGACCTCGCGCAAGTCGCGGTGCAGCTCTGCGATCGTCGGGCGCCCCCAGTACCAGTAGCCGTTGTAGATCGCGGAGATCTCGAGCCCAGGGGCGAGCACGAACGTGTGCGGGACCATCGGGTCGTGGACGGGGTCCGTGTACTCGATGATGTCGAGATCGTTGCGCACCATACGGTCTGGGTCAGAGAGGAACGGAAACTGCGCGCCGACGCTATCGCGGAACTCATTGATCTCGAGTTGATTGTCCGTCGAGATCAGGACCACGCGCGTATACCCGACCCGGAAGTCGAGGTATGCGTCGACCAGATAGTGAAGGAAACGGTGCTCCTTCGGATCAAACCCGCCGCGTGAGAGGTGTAGCACCATCGGGTTCGAGCCCTGCAGGTCCGACAGACGGCGCGCGACGCCGTCCTGATCGGGCAGTTCATAGTCGGGAAGGCGTGCTCCAACCTCGATGTCGCCGCGCATAATGGACCTCCAATCGAATTCAGCTGAACTTCGTCACAGTATCGGCTGCAAACCCCGCCCGTAACGGGTATGCGTCCCAACAAGTGGAGGTGGCAGATGGCCGAAGCAGAACCGCTCACAGAGAGAATTGTGTTGACCCATTTCATCGTCTCGGACAATGTTGAGCGTTCTCGGCGTTTTTACACCGACGTGCTGGGTGGCACGTTGGAACGCTCCGGAGAACCGACCAACGTCGCCCTCGCCAACAGCTGGATCGTCATCAATGGCGGGGGAGGCCCGACGGATGACAAGCCCGCGGTCACTCTGGAGACGCCACGCGACCTCGATCGGGTCAGCAGTTTCCTCAATATCCGCGTGAAAGACATCGCGGCGGTGTATGCCGAATGGAGCGCTCGGGGTGCTCAATTTCTGACGCCGCCGAAGCAGCACCAGTACGAGATCCGTTGCTACATTCGCGATCCCGACGGTCATCTGATTGAGGTGGGGCAAACTACCGACCCTGAGGGGGACTGGACTCCTCCTGGGTGGCGATCGAGTCCAGCCATTGGGGAGCCCGAGTGAGTGCCGAGCTCACTAGCGAGATCTTTTACATTGACTGGCGCCGCGCGCTTTGACGCTCGGCCTAAGGCGTGATCGCGCGCGGACCTTGGGCTCCGATTGGGAGGAACCTGAGCGGTCTCCGCCAGTTTCACCACTCTCAGTGTCTGATGCCTTCCGCTCGCGCTTGGTCTTGCGCATCTCCGGTACTAGATCTCGCTGACGCTCAAGCGCCATGGCACGTGCGATGTGATCACCAAGCATGCGCTTACTCTTGTGCAAAGTCGACGCTTGCTCAACACATTTAGCCTCAGGTGAGAGCTGGCGATGTCAATCTTCAGGTTGGTGCTGCAGCGACCGCGTCGACGAGCGCATCCCCGTCGAGTGTTCGCAGGTAGAGCACATGGCGGCTTACACGTCTGCGATTCACCAGGCCAGCTTCAGCGAGCACCGTCAGCTGCTGTGAGATACCGCCGCTAGTAACACCCAATAGCCCTGCTAGCTCAGTTGTTGAGCGCGGACAGTCGAGTGCCATCAACACCGCCGCACGATTGCGTCCCAGCAAACGCGCCAATGCGTCTGGAGTGGCGGCTCGCTGAGACTCCCATAGCATCCCGATGCCCCGTGCTGGATAGATCAACGCTGGCTGCCACGGCGGCGCGGTCACCATGAACACCTTCGGCCAGGCGAACACGCTCGGGATCAGCAGCAGGCCGCGGTCATCGAGGTCGAGCCGTCCGCCCCAGAATTTCTGGTGACCATCGCAGTCTTTGTCGATATGCAGCACGCCGTCATCCCATCTGACGGTTTCGTCGAGGTCAGCGAACAGCGCTCGCGTGCCACCGTCAGCGATCTGACGGGAGCGGTAGAGAATGTCGTGCTCAAGTAGCGAACGGATGCGCTCCCAGTCATCTGCGATCGCACTCTCCCAGTAGCGGCGCATCAGCCCGGCGAGATCCTGCACCGCGGCACGGGGGTCGGCCAGGAACGGATCCAGTACCGCGGGGATCGCCTGCCCCTCGTAGGCGACGTTTACCTCCGCGCGAATCTGCTCGGGCGGGGTTGCCACCATCCTGTCTAGCTCATCATCAAAGCGCGTCAGCGGGCTCGTCGGCACCGGATGGATGAAGTCTGGGTTATAAGTGTCGGAGCCCTGAAGCGCGCGCAGCGACGAGATGTCGAGGCCGGTCGTTCGCTGTCTCGCACGCGCTACCCACGGCAGGTGCAGCGCCCCGCGGCTGGGATCCTTGAGGACCGCTGTGCTTGCGACCAACTCGATCGTCGGCGAGATCGCAAAGCGAACACGTGTCAGAGCCTCAGTATCGAAGACGATCTCCAGCATCCTTGAAGCGTCCCTAACGACTCTCCTTGTGTCGAGAGATTCAGCCCAGGCTAAATATATGCGCGCGTGAGAAGATCAACAGCGTGATCAAGCACATCGTCATCTTCAAGTGGCGCGAGGAGGTCAGCGAGGTACAGGTAGCGGCCGTGCTGGATGAGCTGCACGCTCTACCCGCCGCGATCGATGCGCTCGAGGACTACCTTGCGGCACCGGACCTGGGGCTCACAGAAGGCACCAGCGACATGGCGATCGTCGCCACCGTCGCCAGTCCCGAGGCGCTGAGGCGCTATCTCGATCATCCTCAGCACGTGGCGGTAGTTACGAAGCTACGCTCGCTAGCCGCGAGCCGCACGGCCGTCCAAGTCTCATCAGACTGACCCAGCGGCCCGTCTGCCACGCGTCTACCCCCTCGGCCGAGGGGCACCCAACCAGCGAGCAAGCTCGAGCGCCAGCCCTACCTCGACCGTCCTGCCTGCAAGTGGCTCCGGCAAGAGCTCCTGCGCGCGCCTTAGCCTGTTCAGCACGGTATTGCGATGGGCGCCCATTGCAATCGCGGTGCGTGTTGCGTTCGACTCCTCTTGGATGTATGACCGCAGCGTCTCTCGCAGCGCCTCGTCCGCGAGGGCGAGCTCGCCGATTACCCTCGCGGTGAACTCCCGCGCGCTGTCCTCGTTGGCGGATGCGAGGATCACGGCGCGCAGATCGTCGTAGCGCGCGAATCCGACGACGTCCTCGCGGGAGCGGTGCATCAGCCGCTGCGTGGCCAGGGCATCGCTGTGACTGCGCCTGAATCCAGTCATGCCGGAGTCCGCCGATCCGATTGCCACACGCACGGCTGGTATGTCATCGAGCGCCGCTGCGAGCACCTCGGTGTCCGGTACCTGCGCAGCGGCGAGCCACATCCACACAGAGGCTGAGCTCGCGGCGACGGTGAACGCCCGCCCTGTGCCGGCCGCTCGCGTGATCGCGTCCGCCGCACGACCGATCGCGCCCTGGTCGTGGGCAGGGGCGGGGCTCCACAGGATCGCTGCGACGTGTTGGCGACGCAACTCGTACTGGAGACGAGTGCTCGCACGGTCGGCGGGAATCGGCGCGCCAGCGAGGATCAAACTGACGACCTCAAGTCGCTCGGCCTCGGTGCTGCTCATCAGCGTCTCGCGCTCGCGGTTGATCTCCTCGTTGATGCCCGCAAGCGTGTCGTCGATGAACGCAAAGATCGACTGTGAGGTGACGTCGAGCAACTCGTGAAGCTCGTCGAGGTTGCTGGTGAGCGTGAACGCAAGCTCCATCCAGCGGCGCCATGCGACGTTCTGGCCGGCTCGATATGCCTCGGTGGCGCGGTTATCGAGCCCGCGGCGCACGAGGTCCCTGGCGATCCCGAGCGTTTCCGGTCCTACGTTCGCGGCCACTCGCTCGCCTGGCGCGCGGATGTTCGAAGTGAGCCAGTGGATGAGGTTGGCGCGGTCGGTGGCGCGCATCGATGCCGCGAGCATCAGATCGGATGTGATTGACTCGCCGGCCGCCGCGAGGACTGCTTGGTCGATCTCATCGAGGATCTCTGGAGCGTCCAGCATCATGCGCGCACCTGATGCGATCTGCTCGGCGCAGCGCGCACTCGGTGAATGCCACAACTCCGCGGGGGACACTTGCTAAGCATACTGGGCAAAATGCACAGATATATGAAAGCAAATGGTCTTTATGACCCTATTCATTCGTGTCGTGGTCAGCGACAATCGTTTGCAAAATCGAGCACGCCAAGATTGAGAACACGGAGGTAGAGCGATGGCCAGCGCGGCCCGGACCGAACAGCAAAGGAGCACAGCGATCGAGCGGCTAGATATGCTCATCATTGGTGCGGGCATGTCGGGCATCGGTGCTGCCTGGTACCTCGAGCATCGTCTTCCTGGCAAGACCTACGCGATTCTCGAGAATCGCGAAAGCACAGGTGGCACGTGGGATCTATTTCGTTACCCGGGCATCCGCTCGGACTCTGACCTGCATACCTACAGCTACGCATTCAAGCCCTGGACCGACGAGAAGTCGATCGCTGAGGGGCCGGCGATTCTCAACTACATACGCGAGACCGCGAGCGAGAACGGCATCGACCAGCACATCCGCCTTGGTCATCGCGTGGTACGCGCCTCGTGGTCAAGCGCGCAGGCCCTGTGGACAGTCGAGGCGCAATGCAACGACACGGGGGAGACGGTCGTGTTCGAGTGCTCATGGCTGTTTGGTGCTGCCGGTTACTACCGCTACGAGCAGGGCTATATGCCCGACTTCGAGGGCGTAGAGCGATTTCGAGGACAGTTGATCCATCCCCAGCACTGGCCGGCGGATCTGGACTACAGCGGTAAGCGGGTCGTCGTCATCGGTAGCGGCGCCACCGCCGTGACGCTCGTGCCGGCAATGACTGAGCGCGCGGCGCATGTGACCATGCTCCAACGATCACCTAGCTATGTCGTAAGTCTCCCCGAAAAGGATCCGATCGCGAACCTGCTCCAGCGGGTCCTTCCGGCCGATCGTGCCTACAGCGTGACCCGGCGTAAGAACGTCTGGATGCAACGTACGTTCTACGAACTCAGTCAGAGGAGGCCGGGTTTGGTCAAGTGGCTGCTTCGCAAGGGCCTCGAAAGGAGCTTGCCCGCGGGCTACGACATCGACACCCACTTCACCCCCGAGTACGGCCCATGGGATCAGCGGCTGTGTGCCGTGCCCGACGGGGATCTGTTCGCGGCCATTTCATCTGGGCGCGCATCCGTCGTGACCGACAGGACCTCGACATTTACCGAGCGAGGGATCATGCTCGAGTCGGGCGCTGAGCTCGAGGCTGACGTCGTCATCACTGCTACCGGTCTTGACCTGCAAGTTCTGGGCGGCGTCGAGCTGAGCGTCGACGGCGAGTTGGTAGCGCTCCCCGACCAGCTCATCTACAAGAGCGCGATGATCAGCAACCTGCCCAATATGGCGTTCGTTTTCGGCTACACAAACGCGTCATGGACGCTCAAGGTAGATCTCGTTTGTGACTACATCTGCAAGCTCATCGCGATGATGGACCGCGGCGGCTACGCGAGCTGTGTGCCGGTCAATACCGACCCGGGCATGCCAACACGCCCGATGCTTGACTTCGGTGCGGGGTACGTGCAGCGCGCTGTCGATCGCTTTCCTCGCCAGGGAACGGGTGCCTGGGAAGTCAAGATGAGCTATCGCGAGGACCTTAAGCGCCTGCGTCACGGGCCGCTTGCAGACGGCGTGCTGCGGTTCTCTATGTGTCCAAATCCGCGCGGTATGGAGAACTGTACGGATATAGTCTCCTCCCGATGACGTTGAGGCGAGCAATCAGTGCCGCGGTGCTATTGGCAGTTGCGGCAACGTTGGCGCTCGGCAGCACTACTGGAGCGGCCGCTGGCTACTCAGCTGGCTGCGGCGACGTCCCGATCGTCTACGGGATTCCGCCGTGGGCTTTCACACCGGCTCGCCCTCCGAAGCAGCGGGCGGTTTCGCTCGCGGTCACGGCGAAATCAATCTGGAAGCGAACACCGTCTCCGGCATCATCTGCCAGGAACTGCACTTCCGAGGCCAACCCACCAGATCGATCACGATGACCGTCGCGCATCATCTCGTCTACCACTCCCATTACGCGACGATGTGGGGGTATCCCGGCAACATCATGAAGATCATCGTGCGCGTGCAGGCCAGCAACGATCCGGGGTGTGAACTCGGCACAGTCGGGCACGCGACCCTGTTTGCAAGTTACAACAATGTTCGTAGCGACAGCGTCCAGTTCTTCTTCCCGGCTGCCTGCAAGGACCAGGATCACCTTTACCACGGAACCCAGGTCAACAACCAAGTTCCACCGCTCTAGTAGCTCGCTGTAACGGGAGCGACGTGCGCGCCGCCGTCAGCGCTCGTCCTACGAGGGTTGAGGAGAAAGCCCTCCCGCGTCGCGTGCACTGTGCATTGGACGCCCTTGCGCAGCACCACGCAGCGGAAGCGACCTACTGTGACTGCAGGTTCATAGGCACGGCTATAGGGTTCCCACGTGCCAACCCTCGAGTTTCGTACGCGCGGTGTAACTCTTGCTGTCGCGGCCGTCGCGTGTGCTGGCTGTGCATCTGGCAGCCCCCAGATGGGGGCCAGGAGCTTTTACGAAGAACACGCCAAAGCCGCGGCCAGCATCGCGGTGGCAACGAAGGCTCTCGAGCTTGAGATCTCGCGCCTGCCGGCATCGCCGACGCGATCGCAGTTGACGATGCTTGCCCTCGACGCGTCGCAAACGCACACCCAGCTTTTGCAGGTGAGCGATTGGAAGGTGGCCGGCCAGGGTGAAGAAGGGGCCGAAGAAGAAGACGTCCCAAGGGCTGAGACGCAGGTGGCCGAAGGGGCCGAACAGCTTGCCAGCGCGATGTCGTCCTTGGGCTCCTATGCGCGTCTGCCGGAGACGGTTACGATCGCGAAATACCGGAGCAAGCTCGCCAGCGGGCGCACGTCATGGAACGAAGGCATCTCCCAACTCTGGTACCTGGCGCACAAGTCCACGCCCCCGAAGCTCTGAATTGGCCCTTGAAGCCGGCGTGAGGTGCACTATCGTGCCCTCAGCCATGGCCTACGTCCCGCCGCCTGAGATCCTCGAGCGCTACGCCTCGGTACTGATCAATTTTGCCCTTGGCGGTGGCCGCGGCGTGCAGCGCGGCGAGGTCGTCCGGGTGGTCGCGCCGGAGAGCGCAAAGCCTTTGTATGCGGCGCTCAACCGGGCGGTATGGCGTGCCGGTGGCCATGTGATCGGCTCCTACCAGCCAGACGACGATCAGGTCGCAAACCTCTCCCGCGACTTCTACGAGCTCGCCAGCGCGGAGCAGCTCGAGCACTTCCCCGCGCACTACACACGCGGCCTGATCGATGAGATCGACCACCAGGTCACGGTCATCGCTCCCAGTGATCCACGTGCTCTGGATGCTGCCGACCCGGCACGGATCATGCGCCGCGGTGAGGCGATGCGCCCGTTGCTCGACTGGCGTGGGGAGAAGGAGAACGCAGGACGCTTCACTTGGACGCTTGGTCTTTACGGAACGCCCGGGATGGCAGGCGAGGCGGGCATGGATCTCGAGGAATACTGGGAGCAGATCGTGCACGCGTGCTTTCTTGACGACGAGGACCCCGTGGCGCGCTGGCGCGAGATCGGAGAGCGCCTCGATGACACCCGCCGGCGGCTGGATGCGCTGAAGATCGAGCGGCTGCACGTTGAGGGCGAGGACGTCGACTTGTGGGTGAGCGTCGGCGAGCAGCGGCGGTGGCTGGGAGGACGCGGGCGCAACGTCCCCAGCTTCGAGCTCTTCACCAGTCCTGACTGGCGCGGCACCGAGGGCTGGATCTACTGCAACCAGCCGCTGTATCGCTACGGGAATCTCGTTGAGGGTATCCGGCTTGAGTTTGTCGACGGCCGGGTGACCAAGGCCAGCGCTAAGAGCAACGAGCAGGTTCTCAAGGAGATGATCGCCACCGAGGGGGCCGATCGCGTGGGGGAGTTCTCGCTCACCGATCGCCGCTTCTCGCGGATTACCCGCTTCATGGCCCAGACCCTGTATGACGAGAACGTCGGCGGTAGCTTCGGCAACACCCACATCGCAGTGGGACGTTCCTATCAGGACGCATTCGATGGCGACCCCGCGTCGGTCAGCGACGAGGAATGGCAGCGCCTCGGCTTTAACAACTCGAGCGTTCACACCGACATTGTCTCGACCACCGATCGTGTGGTCACAGCGACTTTGCCGGGCGGCGAGCAGCGGGTCATTTACCGCGACGGTCAGTTCCAGTTCGACTAGCCGCCAGTAGCCGCCGTCACTCGCTGCGTACGCAACTGAGCATCTGTCCAAACGCCCAGGCAGCGAAACTGGCCAATCGGCCCTTCTCCGCGGTGGTGGCGCAGTCGATACTCTCGCCATGCCAAGCGATCTCGAGATCATCGACGGGCCTACCCCGATCCCGATCCCCCGCGACGGCGACATGTATCGCTGGAAGGTTCTCAACGATCGCGCTGAGCAGCATGTGTATGTCCAGATCGCCAGCTCGCTACGCGCCGAGGCGTTTGACGAGCCGCTGCGATCGGGCATTCAGTCCAAGGGTGAGTCTGTGCTGCGCAAGCTGCTCGAGCGCGGGAACGTGCCCACGCGGATCAAGATCACCTCGGCAGGAATCACCGAAGTCGGTATCGACCGCCGCTCACGCCCGTGTTCTGTGTGAGACGCCGTCCCATTCCGACGAGCAGTGGCCGCTTCTGGGTGAAAGAGTCAGAGACGTTCGCGGTGAGCGAGCTCGAGCTGAGCTGAGCAGAGCTGAGCGTTTCCGATGCCTGGCGTGAACGCGGCGGGCACGAATCGCGCGAGCCAACGTAGTTTCCCGTCACCTGTATTGAGGTCACATCTGGCGCGTGACGGGCGACAGAGTGGGTACTGTGGAAGGACGATGAGAGTGAGTGGGTTGCATCTGCTTCCTCCAGCCGGACTGGGCGGGAAGTTGAGTGCGCCATGAGCTTTGCGACAGTCGCTCCGGTCGTAGCAAGTGGCGTTCAGGGAGGGCATGCGCCGGCGCCCGCCGACGAAACGCTCATGATCGGAGCGCTGATTGCCGCGATGGCGGCTGCGTTGGGGTTCGTTGTCGTCTATCTACGCCGGCGCAATCGCCGCCCCAAGCCCGTCAATGACCAGTGGCAGGCGCTCGCCGTGATGGGTGAGCTGTGCCCATATGGCTGGCAGGCGCAGATCACGGTGTATGGCTGGGGTGCCCCCGTGCCAGCTGACGCACCGCCCGCGCGCGTGCCCTTGATCGAGCTGGAATGGAAGCAGTTTGAAGAGGAGTCGGGCAGGATCGCGGTCGCACGACGGGTGTGGGCGCCCACGATCGGCCAAGCGCTGCAGACGATGGTCGAGGACCGTCAGACCGATCTCACGCTAGAGCTGATCGAGCAGCAAGCAGCCGAGGACGACCTGTGGTGGAGCGAGTGACGGCCGCGGATCATCGCGGTCTCATCGGCGTGTGAGCGCCGTCGCGAACGAAGCGCTCGGTGACGGCAAACGCCCGCTCGATCGTGTCCCAGTGGATGTTCTCCGGCGTGTCTTTGGAGGAGTGGTAGTTGGACGGGAACTTGGTCGCGTCGATTGACGCGAGTGTGGTGGCCGCGTAGCCACGACGTAGCGCCACGAGCGCGTCGGTGGCGAGCACCGTGCGCAGCCCGCGCACGAGCTGCACGTCAACCGCCTGCGCCGCGGTGGCCACGCGTGCGCGTGCCGACTCGCTGTAGGGGCGCATCCGCAGCATGCCCTCTGCCTCGATCAGGGTAAGCGTTGGGCTGCCCACGCACTCGAGGCAAAGCACCGTCGTGTGGGCTGGGTCGAGCTCTGTGCCGTGGCGACGCATGAAGCCCTGCATGCCCTCCATGAACGACTCCTCCGAGCCGGTCGAGAGCAGCAGCACCCGCACTCCCGCCACTGGGCGCTCACCGAGCGAGCGCGCCAGCGCAAGCAGCACAGCGACAGCGCTCAGGTTGTCGTTGGCGCCCGGTACCACATCGCTGCGGGCGATGTCCACCATCGCCGCCGCGCTTGCGGCACCGAGCCAGCAGCCTGCGCGCAACAGACCTATGCGTCTGAGGAGTGCGCCCAGCGCCACGAGCACTGGCCCAAGCCAGGTTGCGTACATGATCGGCGCGGTCTGGTTGGAGCGCTCCAACCGCTCGGGGAAGTGCTCTGCGAACCACTCCGGCAGAAACGGGTGAAAGACCAGTCCGCCATGGGCGGCGTCGTGGTGGCCCACCACCACGATCGTCTCGGTGGCATCGGGGTCGCCCGCCTCGGCGATCACGTTGTAGGTGTCTCGATGTGGCAGTGCTGCACGGCGAAACCACAGCCTCCCGCCGCCCAGTTCATCCCAAATCGCTGCCGCTGCGCCGGCACCGACGGCGCCTGCCAGGAGGCGTATACCCCGTGAGCGCGAGCGACGTGCTGTCAGTCCCGCTGCTGCCACAGCACCGTTGAGTAGGCCCAGCGGCCACCAGTAGCCACCGTGCGCGCGCTCCACCTCGACGCTCGCGTCGTGCCCATGCTCGCGGATGCGCTCGGCGATCCACTCGGCGGCGCGACGCTCGCCGGGCGACGCTGATGCTCGCGGAAAGCTCGCGAGCTCGCGGACCACCGTCCGGAGCTCCGCCGCGAGCCATGGCGGCTGGGAAAGTCTATGGTCGCGCTGAGCGGTGCGGGAGCTCATCTGCAGACCGTAACCCAACTCGCTGCGCCAAGCGCTCGAGGCGAGCACCGGGTGGGCCCCACGGCTCTACACTCAGGCGCGTGAGCGGCCTTGCGCGAGCAGCTGGCCTGACCTATCGACAGGCGGGAAGCCCCTCAGATCCGGCGGTGCTGCTGGTGCACGGCTACCCGGAGTCTTCCTACATGTGGCACGGCACGCTCGCGCCCCTTGCCGATGCCGGCTGGCGTGCGCTCGCTCCCGACCTGCCTGGCTACGGGGACTCCGAGCCTGGCGAGTCAGGGACATGGGAGGAGCACATGCAGGCACTCCAGCGCTTCGTTGACGAGCTCGGGCTAGGGCCGGTGGTGCTCGTCACACACGATTGGGGCGTGCCGATCGGGCTGCGTTGGGCATGCGATCATCCTGGTTCAGTCAGCGCCACCGTGATCTCCGACGGCGGCTTCTTCTCGGACCGTCGCTGGCACGACCTGGCGAACGTGATGCGCACACCAGGCGAGGGCGAGAAGCTGATCCACGCCTACACTCGAGATGGCTTCGCTGCGGCGATGCGGATGGTTTCGAGCGGTATGAGTGACGAGGCGATTGGCGAGTACTGGAAGGCGTTTGCCGACCACACGCGACGTCTTGCCCAGCTTGCGCTCTATCGCTCCGGGGAGTTCGAGAAGCTCATCCCCTACGAGGACGCACTTGTCAAGCTCGACGTCCCCACACTGATTATGTGGGGTGCGGAGGATCGCTTCGCCGGCGTGGCGATGTCGCACCGCTTCCACGATCAGCTGCCTGGCTCAGAGCTGGCGATCTTCGATGGAGCGGGGCACTTCGTGTGGGACGATCAGCCGGACATGGCGGCGCGGACGCTCGTAGACTTTCTCGAGCGGCGTGTTCCTCGGCTCACCGTGGGCTGAGTAGACGCGCTCGTCACTGACACGCTCAGTCGATACGGGTCGTCGGTTCGGTTGCCGACAGCTGATCCGGAAGGTTGATTTCCACGCCCGCGGGCGGGTCGACGTGTCCAGCCAGAAGTGGATCGTCGGTCTCCCGCATCCACGCCTCCAGACGCGCGCGAAGATCCGCAAGCAGCGGGGCCTGTGCCGGGTCAGAGACGAGATTGTCAGCCTCGTTGGGGTCGAACACGAGGTCGTAGAGCTGCTCGTTGGGGATCTCCCGCGTGGCCCAGCCGGCGCGTAGCAACACGTCCTTGCTGGGGCCGTCATCGGTGTTGGGTAGGACGGGCGTCTTACGATCGCCCCAGCGGCGGATGTACTTATGGCGGGCCGTTCGGATCGCGCGCTGAGGCTCATAGGCGGCGTGCCAGGTCGAGCCGGCGAAGATCTCATCGCGCATGCTGATCGTCTCACCGCGCAGCATTGGCAGCAGAGAGACACCTTCGAGGAATGCCGGGCGCTCGATTCCAAGGTACTCGCACACCGTCGGGTAAATGTCGATGTGTGACACGAGTGAGTCGATCACGCGCCCACCGTGGAAAGGCTCGGGGCCGCGCAGAATCAGCGTTACCCCGAGGCCACGGTCATACAGCGTCGCCTTGGCCCCCGGGAAGGGCATCCCGTGGTCGGTCGTGAAGATGATCAGCGTGTTCTCGGACAGGCCGGATGCGTCAAGTTGGTTGAGCACCATGCCCACGCCGTGGTCCAAAGAGCGCGCGCTCGCCTTGAACGCCGCCACGTCTGCACGCACCTCCGGTGTGTCCGGCAGATTGTTTGGGGGCTTTGAGTAATGCACATCTCTGAGCGAGCCTGGTCCGAGGAATTCCCGATGTGTCTCGAAGAAGCCAATCGACACGAACAACGGACGCTCGTGCTGGCGTCGCAGTACCTCCATCGCCAGCGGTGCCACTGTCTCAACGCGAGTGGTGGGGATCTTCATTACCTCGTCGTAGCCGATCACATCAGGCTCCTTGGAGATGTGTTGCTCGCCGATCAGCGTTGAGGTGTAGCCCGCGCCACGGAGTACGTTGACGATGTGGTGGTGGTAATTACGCAGCGACCATCCGCGATGGGCAAGGCCGAGCATTCCATTGCTCTGGCCGTACTGACCTGTCAACAGGCATGCGCGGCTGGCCGAGCACGTTGGCGCCGCGCAGAACGCCTGGCGAAAGAGCACACCCTGATCGGCGAGCGCCTGCACGTTGGGCATCGGCACTTGCTCGCCATAGGGCTGCACGTAGCGCCCGGTGTCGTGCGAATGCAAGTAGAGGATGTTCGGGAGGCTCGTCACGGAGTATTGTTCACTAAGACTATGAACTTGCTTAGGTCTCTGCGATGACGCCGATGCTTGCCTACCTGGTTTGTGCGACGCCGCGAAGCGGCAGCACTCTACTCTGCCATGCGCTCAATGCGACCGGAGTGGCCGGGCATCCCGAGGAGTACTTCGAGGCGCTGAGTCGCTCGGGGCTTCCTCGCCGCCCGCATGAGTACTTCGACCCTCAACGCCACGCGAACATCGTCGAGCGGCTCGCCTTTCGGGAGATGCCCGATCGCGAGGCCGAGCCGAATCCGCTGTGGCATCCGGACACCTATGATCGCTACCTCGCGTGGGCGCTCGAGCGGGGGACTACCCCCAACGGGGTCTTCGGTGCCAAGCTCATGTGGGGGTATCTCGGTGACTTCGCGCAGCTGCTGCGAGGGATCGAGGGGATGGCGGACAGGCCGCTGCCGGAGCTGCTTGGACGGGCCTTCCCTGGGTTGCGCTACATCCAGATCACGCGCGAGAACAAGGTCAGACAGGCCGTCTCACTGTGGAAGGCCGTGCAGACGCAAACCTGGAAGCGAGAGCCTGGGGTGCAGGAGCGCCCGGTGGAACTGGTCTTCTCCTTTCGAGCGATCAACTACCTCGTTCGTCTGCTCACTGCCCATGATGCCTCGTGGGATGCTTACTTCCTCGGGCTTGGATATGAGCCGCTGAAGGTCACCTATGAGGAGCTCGCCGAGAGCACCGATGAGGTCGTGCGCCGCGTGCTCGAGCACCTCGGCATCCCCGTGCCAGCGGATCTCGTTGTAACGGCACCGGGGCTGTCGGTGCAGGCGGATGCGATATCCGAGGACTGGGTGCGCCGCGTGGACGAGCATCTACGCGCGCTCGAGGTCCCAGAGCCTGCTCGCGCGCCCGGGAGGAGTGGCGCCTGACGCGGGCGAACGGCGCTCAGCGACGAGGCTTCGTGCGTTCTACTGCCTCAGCCAGTGTCGCCAGGCTGACCCCTAGAGCTACAGCTATTCGTCTCACGGTCGTCCACGTCGGATTGGCATTGCCACGCTCGATCCGCGCGAAGGCGGCGACCGTCAAACCTGCACGGTGTGCGAGGTCCTCCTGGGTCTCCCCGCGCTCGATGCGAAGGCGCCTGAGAGTGGCTGCGAGGGCGGGGTCTGCTTGCGAAGGCGCGGACACAATCAGAAACATCGCATCTCATCCGTAGCAATAGCCAGACAGCAAGCTGCTGGTATCTTGCTGCTGTCACGCCATCCCCACAGACGGCGCTGGCAGGTCGGTACCCGCTCGTGATGCGCGCGGGTACCGACCAAATCTAGGGTTTCGGCTATCGCTAGGTACCCGGCAGCCGGTACTTGCGTGTCTTTGGGCAGCGCTCCAGCAGCCCCAACTCGACGAGAGTAATTGCATAGCGATGTGCGGTGCTCGGGCTCAAATCGAGATCGCGTGCCAGTTCGAGGATCCCACGCGGCTCGCCATCCGGGCCGAAGCAGGTAAGAATCGACAGTCCCCGCAGCAGTGAGCGCGACATGCGCGGGTCGTCCGTGTCCGGTGGCATGTAGCCGCCGATCAGGGTGGAGACGCTCGGCGCACGGCTGCGAGCAGCCGCTCGTACGATCGCGTCGATCTGGGTCGGGTAGAGGGCTATTGAAATTGGCTGCTGCTCGTGCTTTGTCATCTTGAGATGGTCGCACATGATGCAGACGATTGTCTGCATCATGTGCTCGATGTCTTGGTCGAGCTCTCAGCGCCGCCTGCGGCTGTCCGGTGGCAACCTCGAGCATGGTTGGTTGCTTGCACGTGCAATCATTGTCCGATGAGCAAGATCACCGTCACGCACTTCACTGACCCAGGCTGTCCGTTTGCCTATTCCGCGAGCCCCGCGCTCGCAGTGCTGCGCTGGCGCTACCGCGATCAGCTCGATTGGCGTTTGGTCACGATCGGGCTGGCTGAGGATCCCCAGCGCTACATCGACTCCGGTTACACGCCCACGCGCTCAACGATTGGCCAGCAGAGCTACTTCAAACGCTTTGGCATGCCGCTGTTGATGGAGCCGCGGGCTCGCGTCACCGCCACCTCGCGCGCCTGTCGTGCGATCGTCGCCACACGGCTGCGCTATCCGGGGCGTGAGGACGAGGTGCTGCGCGCGCTACAGCTCGCGTGGTTCACCACACCGCTGTTGCTCGACGAGGACGCCGCCATCTCCCAGGCGCTCACACGCGTAGTTGGGCTGGACATCGACGGAGTGCTCGCCGCCATCGACGCTCCAGACACGATCGCCGCATACGAGGACGACAAGCAGCAGACCCGCAGTGCGGAGGGAGGCCCAACCGACTTCCAGGGCAAGGCACGCCAGACCGATGGCCCCGTGCGCTACTCGGCGCCATCGCTCGTCTTTCACAACGAGGCTGGATTGCGTCTCGAGGCCGGCGGCTTTCAGACGATCGAGGTCTATGACGTGGTGATCGCCAACCTCGACCCCACGCTCGAGCGCCAAGCGCCACCCGACCAGGCGCTCGATGCCTTGCGCGGCTTCCCCGATGGGCTCGTGACTGCCGAGGTTGCCGCCATCCTTGCCCAGAACAACCAGCTCCCTGACCGCGACGCCGCCGAGCGCGCGCTGATCGAGCTGGTCGGCGAAGGCGCAGTCAAGCGCGAGGCATTGGCCGACGACGCGCTTTGGCATCTGCTCTGAAGCACAGCGCCCGCAAAGATCTCGCCAGCTCCGGGTAGCCTGCAAGGCAACATGTCGGTGACAGTCACACTCCCGGACGGAAAGCAGCTCGAGCTGCCCGACGGCGCAACCGGTGCCGACGCTGCCGCCGCGATTGGACCTGGCCTCGCACGCGCCGCGCTCGCGGTCGAGCTCACCGGCGGCGGGTACGACAACGCCGATGGGTCGCAGGTACGCGACCTTGCCCGGCCGCTCCCCGACGGGGCACAACTCGCAATCGTCACTAAGAACGGTGGGTCGAAGGCTCTCGAGCTGATCCGCCACGACGCGGCGCATGTGCTCGCAGCGGCTGTGATGGAGCTCTATCCGGGCGTGAAGATCTCGATTGGCCCACCGATCGCCGAGGGCTTCTACTACGACTTCGAGTTTCCCGAGGGTGTGGTTATCTCAGAGGCGGATTTCCCGCGGATCGAAGAGCACATGCGTGCGCATATCAAGGCTGCTGAGCCCTTTGAGCGCGAGGACGTGCCAGTCGCGCAGGCGCGTGAGCGTTTCCTTGCCGAGCGCCAGGACTACAAGGTCGAGCTGATCGACGATCTCGTCACGGCGGCAGCGGACAGCCAGCATCGTCACGCGCTCGAGACGGTCTCGCTCTACACCAACGGCCCCTTCACAGACCTTTGCCGCGGGCCGCACGCGCCCAGCACGAAGACGGTCGCCGCCTTCAAGTTGAGCTCTGTAGCCGGTGCCTACTGGCGCGGGGACTCCACTCGCACGATGCTCACCCGCATCTACGGCACCGCGTTCTTCTCCAACGCCGAGCTCGAGCAGCACCTCGAGCGCATCGAGCAGGCTAAGGCACGCGACCACCGCAAGCTCGGCCGCGAGCTCGGGCTGTTCAGCTTCTCGGAGGTCTCACCCGGTGCCGCCTTCTGGACGGGCGCTGGTACGAGCGTGTTCAACGCGCTACTTGGCCTATCCCGACGGATGGGGGCCGAGCACGGCTACGACGAGGTCAAGACCCCGCAGATCTACGACGCGGAGCTGTGGAAGACCTCCGGTCACTGGGGCAAGTACCGGGAGAACATGTTCACCGTGCAGGTCGAGGACCGCGAGATGGGTGTGAAGCCCATGAACTGCCCCGGCCACGCCCACTTGTTTGGCTCGAGCCGCCATTCCTATCGCGATCTACCCGTGCGCTATTTCGAGCCTGGGCTGCTGCACCGCAATGAGGCCTCCGGCGTTCTGCATGGGCTCTTGCGCGTCAGGCACTTCGCGCAGGACGATGCGCATATCTTCTGCACCGAGGAGCAGGTTCAGGAGGAGGTCAAGGGCTGTCTGGAGATGGCCTTCGAGACCTACAAGCTGTTCGATCTCGATGTCAAGCTCGAGCTCTCCACCCGTCCCGAGCAGCGGGTGGGAACCGATGAGATGTGGGATCGCGCCGAACAGAAGCTGATGAATACGCTCGCCGAGCTCGGGCTCGAGTACGAGCTGAACCCGGGCGATGGTGCCTTCTACGGCCCCAAGATCGACATGCACATGACCGATTCGCTCGGGCGTTCATGGCAGCTTGGGACCGTGCAGCTGGACTACTCAATGCCCGCGCGTTTCGCGCTCAGCTACACCGGCGCAGATAATCAAGAGCACACGCCGGTGATGATCCACCGCGCGCTGTTCGGCTCCTACGAGCGTTTCATCGGGATCATGATCGAGCACTATGCCGGCGAGTTGCCGCTGTGGCTGGCGCCCGTGCAGACGATCGTGCTGCCGGTCTCAGACCGCTTCAACGATTACGCCAGCTCGGTCAGAAACACGCTACACAGCCAGGATTTCCGCGTCGAGTTGGATGGTCGCAGCGAGTCGATCGGCCGCAAGATTCGCGACGCGGAGCTGCGCAAGATCCCCTACATGCTCGTGGTTGGAGAGCGCGAGCAGGGGGAGGGAGCCGTCGCCGTGCGCCAGCACCGCGGCGGGGACATCGGGAGTGAGTCGATCGCGGAATTCGCGAGACGGCTGACCGGCGAGCTATAATCCAGTCCATTGAAGCCCGGCAAATCCCAGAACGCCAAGCGTGACGTTCGCTTGACGCGCGGTCACTACAGCTAGTGCCGGTTCCTCGCCGCTTCGACCGGCGCCCGCCTGAGCGGGACACGACCAGGATCAACGAGCGTATTCGCGTTCCCGAGGTGCGTCTGATCGACGACCAGGGACAGCAGGTCGGCGTGCTGAAGACCGCCGACGCGCTCGTCTTCGCGCAAGAACGCGATCTCGACCTGGTTGAGGTTGCTCCCGAGGCGCGCCCGCCGGTGTGCCGCGTGCTCGACTACTCCAAGTACAAGTACGAGCAGGCGCAGAAGATCAAGCAGGCGCGCAAGCATCAGCAGCAGATCACCGTCCGCGAGATCAAGTTCCGTCCCAAGATCGCCGAGCACGACTACGACACCAAGAAGCACCATGTCGAGCGCTTCCTCAAGCACAAGGACAAGGTCAAGGTCACGATCATGTTCCGCGGCCGTGAGGTCACCCACCCCGAGCGCGGCACCGCAATCCTTGACCGGCTTGCCGAGGAACTCTCTGAGATCGGCGTCGTCGAGCAGCGCCCAATGCAGGAAGGGCGCAACATGACGATGATGATGGCGCCCTCCAAAGCTGTTCTCACCGGCCGCGTCGATGCCGCAGGCGAGGGTTCCGACGGTGAGTCCGCCATACCCGCTACACACGACGCTCCGCACGTCGGCGACGTCGCGTCCACCGCGATCCAGACACCATCAGCTAGCGATGCCAGCGCCGCCGAGCCCGCACAAGCGGCCGAGTCGGTAACTGAGACCGGTTCCGTAGAGAGCGCTGAGCCTCCGCTTACAGCCGCCGCCCCGGAACCCTCTGAGACCGTCGATGAGCCCGCCGGCAACAACGGGACCGCGGCCGCAGGCAGCACCGTGTCATAATCCTGTGCCTTGAGGGTGGCGCAGGCGACCGTAGGTCGGCCAGCCGGGTCCCTCGATCTTTGATCCTATGCCCAAGATGAAGACACACTCCGGCGCGAAGAAGCGCTTCAAAGTCACCGGCACCGGCAAGGTGCGCGGACGCCACCCCTTCACGAGCCACATCCTCGAGAAGAAGTCACCCAAAAAGAAGCGCGCCCTGGGCGGCCCCAAGATCCTCCACGAGGATGACGTGCCACGGGTGAAGCGCATGTTGGGGGTGGGCAAGTGACCAGGGTCAAGCGTTCCGTCAACGCCCGCAAGAAGCGCCGGGCGGTTCTCGAGCAGACCAAGGGCTTCCGCGGCGAGGCGCACTCGAATTACAGGCGCGCCAAGGAGGCGCTGCTGAAGGCCGACAAATACGCCTACCGCGACCGGCGCAACCGCAAGCGTGACTTCCGCAAGCTCTGGATTACCCGCATCAACGCGGGCGCACGGCTCAACGGCATGAGCTACTCGCAGTTCATGCACGGCCTATCGCTCGCCGGCGTGGAGCTCGACCGCAAGGTGCTCGCTGACATCGCTGTCCGCGACGCAGAGGCGTTCCGACGTTTCGCCGAGGTCGCCCGCGAGGCGTCGGCTGCCTGACCCCGCAAGCGCCGGGGACCCGGCAAACGACAGACAGCCTCCCGGGCGTCGCTCCTGAAAAGGACGGCGCCCTTTTTGTTGCTCCAACGAATTACTTGCACACAACAGCGAAATAGCTACCAAGACCCCACGACCCGAGAGCATGAGCCAGATCGAATCACCCCAAAACCCGCGATTGAAGGCCGTGCGCCGCCTGCACACCAAGCGTGAGCGTGCTCGCAGCGGCACCTTTCTGGCCGAAGGTGAGGATCTGATCGCTGCCGCCAAGCGCGCCGGACGCCCGGTCCTCGAGGGATACAGGCTCGCCGGCTGCAGCCTCGGCGAGGAGAGCTTCCATGATGTCGAGCGCGCCGCGCTGGCGAGCGTGTCCGCACTTGGCTCTGGCACGCGCGTGCTCGCTGTGTACGAGCAGCGCTGGGTCACCGCTGCAGGGCCGCTGTGCGTATACCTACATCGCGTTGGTGATCCCGGCAACGTCGGCACCGTGCTGCGCTCCGCCCAAGCATTCGGTGCCTCGTGCGTCGCGCTTGGCCCCGGCTGCGCAGATCCCCACGGTCCGAAGGCGGTACGCGCAAGCATGGGCGCGATCTTCACCGCCCAACTTGCCCGTGTCAGTGACCTCGCTCAGCTTCCCGGAGAGCTGATCGCGCTCGCCGCCGATGCTGAGGAGATGCTGCGTGGCCCATCCGATGACCGCCAAGTAGGTACCACTACAAGTGAACCCGAGGCCGACGGTGGCGTGGGCCGAGGCTCAGTCACCCTCTTGATCGGCGCTGAGCGTGAGGGGCTTCCCGATACCGTCACCGCCGCCTGCGATCGTGTTGCCCGCATCCCGATCGCCTCCGATTCGCTCAACGCCGCGATGGCCGCCACCGTGGCGCTTTATGAGATGACGCGCCGGGGCGGGCGCCACCGCGATACGGTCCCCGCGTCATGATCAGTCGCATCCAAGAGCTACAAGGCGAGGCCGAGAGCGCGATTGCGGGCGCCGGATCGAGCGCCGAGCTCGAGCAATTGCGCGTGCGCTATCTCGGGCGCAAGGCCGAGCTGCCGCAGCTGCTGCGTGGCGTCGCTGAGCTACCGGCCGAGCAGCGGGGCGCCGTCGGCAAGGCCGCCAACCAGGCACGTCAAGCGCTTGAGGCTCAGATTCAGGCACGTACCGGCGAGCTGCAAACCGGCGAGCTCCAGCAACGGCTGCTCGCCGATCGCATCGACGTCACCCTGCCTGGTGCGCCAGCGCAGCCGATCGGGCGCCTGCACGTGCTCAGCGCCACCCGCCGTGAGCTCGAAGACATCTTCCTCGGCCTCGGCTTCACCGTCATGGAGGGTCCCGAGATCGAGACCGTCCACTACAACTTCGACGCCCTCAACCACAGCCCCACGCATCCCGCGCGGGCGCGCACCGACACGTTCTATGTAGAGGACAACATCGACCTCGTTCTACGGACCCACACCTCGCCGATGCAGGTGCGGGCGATGGAGGCGCACCCGCCGCCGCTGTATGTGGTCATCCCAGGGCGTGTGTACCGGCGCGACCTCGACGCCACCCACACTCCGCAGTTTCACCAGATCGAGGGTCTCGCCGTCGATCAGGACATCACCCTTGCGGATCTAAAGGGAACGCTGCTGTCGTTCGCCCGTGCGGTGTTCGGCGATGAGCGCGACGTCAGGTTGCGACCCCACTTCTTCCCGTTCACCGAGCCCTCGGTGGAGGTGGATGTCTCTTGCTTTCACTGCTCCGGCAAGGGCTTTCTCAAGGACGGCTCGCGCTGTTACCTATGTAAGGGAGAGGGCTGGCTCGAGGTGCTCGGCGCCGGCGAGGTCGACCCCAATGTCTACGCGTACGTGCCCACCACCGAGGCCAACGCCCCCGGCTATGACCCCGAGAAGATCCAGGGCTTTGCCTGGGGGATGGGTGTAGAGCGGATCGCCATGCTCAAGCACGGCATCCCCGACCTGCGCCTTTACTACGAGAACGACATCAGATTTCTGGGGCAGTTCGGATGAAGGTCCCACTGCCGTGGCTGCGCGAATACTGCGATCCGCCACTCGACGTGAACGCGATCGAGGAGCGGCTGACGATGACCGGCACGAAGGTGGAGGCGATTCACCATCACGGCGTGCCTGCTACCGATGGCTTCGTCGTCGGACACGTACTCAGTGCAGAGCAGCACCCCGACGCTGACCGGCTGAAGGTGTGCACGGTTGACGTCGGCGCTAGTGACGAGAACGGCGATGCAGCTCCGGCCACGATCGTCTGCGGCGCCCCCAACGTCGCCGCTGGGCAGACGGTCGCGGTGGCGCGCCCTGGGGCGGTGATGCCAGACGGCACGAAGCTGAAGCAGGCAAAGCTCCGCGGCGTGGTCTCCGAAGGAATGATCCTGTCCGAGTCAGAGCTCGAGCTCAGCACAGGCTCGGAGGGCATCATGGTCCTGGATGGGCAGATGCTCGACGCTGAGCTTGCTCCCGGCACGCCGCTCGCGGAAGTGCTCGCGATCTCCACCGACGTGCTCGAGCTCGAGATCACGCCCAACCGGCCCGACTGCCTCGGCGTGTACGGAGTTGCGCGCGAGCTGCACGCCGCTACCGGCGCGCCGCTCGCCGATGAGCCATGGGGCGAAGACCCCGGCTCGGCTGGCCCTGTGTCAGGCGTGGAGGTGATCCTCGAGGTTCCTGAGCTGTGTCCGCGCTTCACCGCGCGGGTGTTTGAGAACGTCACGATCGCGCCCTCGCCGCCGTGGCTGAAGGCGCGGCTCACCGCTGCTGGACAGCGTCCCATCAACAACGTCGTCGACATCACCAACTACGCGATGCTGCTCACCGGGCAGCCACTGCACGCGTTCGACCTAGACCGCGTCGCCGGCGCACGGCTGACCGTGCGTCGCGCGCACGATGACGAGCCGGTACAGACGCTTGACGGGCAGACCCGCACGCTTGACTCGGAGATGATCGTGATCGAGGACGCCGATGGGCCCACCTCGATCGCCGGGCTGATGGGTGGCACGCGCTCTGAGGTCGCGTCCTCGACCAAGCGCGTGCTGATGGAGGTCGCCAACTGGCACGGCCCCAACATCCACCGCAGCTCGTGGGCGCTCGCGCTGCGCAGCGAGGCCTCCTCGCGCTTTGAGAAGGGACTGCAACCCGAGCAGTGCTTGCACGCCCAGGCGGTTGCCACACAGCTGATGATCGACCTGTGCGGCGCGGCGGTTTCACCGGGCACGATCGACATTGGGTTGAAGTCCGCTGATGCGGTCGCCCCGCACGCCCGGATCGGTTTGCGCGAGGCACGTGTGCAGGCGATCCTTGGCGTTCCGATCTCGAGCAAGCGCCAGGCCGAGATCCTGGGCGCGCTCGACTTCGCCATCGAACCGCACGAGGGCGGTCTCGAGGTAACGGTTCCCGCGCTCAGGCGCGATGACATCACCCGCGAGATCGATCTGATCGAGGAGGTTGCGCGGATCGACGGCGTCGAGCGACTGCCTGCCACGCTCCCCGCACGCCGCGGCGCGGCTGGCAAGCTCTCACACGCCCAACGTGTGCGGCGCGCGGCTGAGGACGCGATGGTTGGACGCGGCCTGCACGAGATCGTCGGCTGGAGCTTCGCCGACCCTGCGCTGCTCGACCGGCTGTTGCTCGGAGCCGATCACGAGCTGCGTCGGGTTGTCACGCTTGAGAACCCGCTCTCGGATGCGCAGTCGATCATGCGCCCGACGCTGCTCGGGTCGCTACTCGATGCCGCCAGACACAACGTCGCGCGCAACGATCCCGACGTGGCGATCTTCGAGTCGGGCACTGTCTACCGCGCCCACGCCGCGGGACACACGAGCGATCTTCCCGCCAACGAGCACCATGCGCTCGGAGTGCTCTTGAGCGGCGGCCTGGAGCCGCGCGCGTGGCGTGGCGAGCGTCGCGAGGCCGACTTCTTCGCCGCCAAGGGGTTGCTCGGGGCGCTGCTCGAGCGCTTCGGCTTGGATTGGTCGGTGACGGCCTGCGAGTGGCCGTTCCTTCACCCAGGCCGCAGCGCCTCCGTGGACGTTGTGCCGGCCGACGGCTCAGGCCTCGCTCGCGCAAACGGGAGCGAGGCGAGCGTCCGTCTCGGGTTCGTCGGTGAGCTACACCCGCTCGTGGCCGGCGCCTGGGATCTGCCGCGCGCAGCTGTGTTCGCGATCGACCTCGGCAAGCTCGCGGCCGCCACCTCGCCAGTTATCGAGTTCACCGCGTTCGGGCCATTCCCGCCACTGCGCCAGGACCTCGCGGTGATCCTGCCCGAGGCTGTCACGGCCGTCGAGGCGCTCAGGGCTGTGCGCGCAGCCGCTGGCAAGACGCTCGAGGAAGTGCAGGTGTTCGACGTATACACGGGTGCGCAGGTAGGGGAGGGGTGCCGCTCGCTCGCCCTCGCACTGTCGTTCCGTGTGCTCGACCGCACGCTCACCGACGAGGACATCGAGCCCATCCGGGGCAAGATCGTGGCGGCGCTCACCGAGCTGGGCGGTGAGCTGCGTGGCTAGCCCGTCGGTGCACGGGCTAGCCACTGTCCAGCCCAGCGCGGCCAATGGGCCGCGGGTGATCGTCGCCGGCGCCACCGGCTTCACAGGTGCGCTCGCGGCGCACCTCCTGTGGCGTCATCCCGATTTCGAGCTGGTGGCTGTAACGGGCCGTTCTGAGCTCGGCCGCCAACTGCAACAGGTCTATCCGCGCTACCGCGTGCCGCTGGTGTTCCAGGCGCTCGAGGTCGAGCGCCTAGGAGGCATCGATGCGGCTGTTGTCGCCTACCCGCATGCCGCCGCCGCCCCAACCGTGGCCGCGCTGCGCGAGCGGGGCATCCGCGTAGTCGACCTCAGTGCCGACTTTCGTCTGCGCTCACTAGCGGCGTATGAGCAGTGGTACGGCGAGCATCCACGTCCAGATCTGCTTGGCGAAGCTGTCTACGGGCTGACCGAGCTGCATCGCGATCAGATCGCGCGTGCAGGGATCGTCGCTAACCCCGGCTGTTATCCCACCGCGTCGCTGCTCGCGCTCGCCCCGCTTGCTCGCGCCGGGCTGATCGCCGACGTGGTGATCGACGCCAAGCAGGGCATCTCCGGTGCCGGGCGGGTATTCGACGAGAGCACCCACCTGTCGATGGCTGGCGAGAACATCGTCCCCTACAAGGTGGCCGCCCACCGGCATACGCCCGAGATCGAGGAGCAGCTGGCGCTTTTGCTCGGTTCAGCCGCGCCGGCAGGAGCACCCGCCGGCGCGCCGAAGGAGCTCAAGGTCCAGTTCCAGGCACACCTCGTTCCACTCGATCAGGGCGAGATGGCCAGCTGCTACGTCAGCACCACCCGTCCGGTCACCAACGATGAGCTGCAGCGCATGTACACAGAGACCTACCAATCAGAGCCGTTCGTGGAGTTGCTGCTCGACGGCCCCCCGGGGGTGTTGGAGGTTCGCGAGACGAACTACTGCAGGGTGTATGCCGTCGCGGACAGTCATACCGGCAAGGTGATCGCTTTCGGCGCGATCGACAACCTGTGGAAGGGAACCTCCTCGCAGGCTGTGCAGAACCTCAACTTGATGTTCGGGTTGCCGGAGACCAGGGGCCTACTGTGAGCGCTGGCAAAGACGTATTTGGCGATCGGGACTCCGACGGGCCGCCCAAGCCCTTCTTCCGCTCGCGCTGGGTCCCAGCGCCAGCGCACGTGCGCGAACTGGCTCCGGACTCGGGGCTCCCCGGCGGCTTCCGCGCGGCGGGTGTGACATGCGGGATCAAGCCCAGCGGCAACCCTGACCTGGGGATCCTCGTCTGTGATGCTGAGACACCGGTTAGCGCCGCGCGCTTCACTGCCACCGCAGTCCCCGCCGCGCCGGTCCTGCTCACCCAGGAGCGCTGCCAGCTCGATGCCCTGCGTGTGATTCTCGCCAACTCTGGGTGCGCGAACGCCGCCACCGGCAAGCGCGGCCTTGAAGACGCAGCCAAGACGCAGGGCGCAGCCGCGGCTGCGGTGGGGGTTGCTCCGTCATCGGTGGCGGTGGCCTCTACGGGCGGCATCAGCGACTACCTGCCGGTCGACTTGATCGTCAAGGGCACCTTGGCTGCGAGTAAACAGCTGCGCCGCGAGGGCGACACTGACCTGCAAAGGGCAATTCAAACGACAGACGCGTTTGAGAAGCGCGCCAACCTCGAGGTTCAGCTGCCGTCTGGCACCGTGCGGTTGAGCGCTCAGTGCAAGGGCGCGGGCATGATCTCGCCGCGCTTCGCCACGATGTTCTGCTTCGTGCAGACCGACGCGGCGCTCAGCGCCGAGACGGCAGATCTGCTGTTCGGGGTGTGCGTCAAGCGCTCGTTTGACCGCGCGTCGGTCGATGGACAGCTGTCGACCAATGACACGGCGATATTCATGGCTTCGGGTGCCAGCGGCGTGAGCATTGCCCCCCACAGCGAGGACGAGTTGCGACTCGGCGAGGCGCTCGATGCGCTGCTGCGTCAGCTGGCGATCATGATGGTCGCCGACGGTGAGGGCGCGGCCCGGATCGCACGGGTGGTTGTGCGCGGTGGCGAGCTCGACGGTACGGAGGCCGCCGCGCGTGCGGTCGCTAATTCGCCGCTGGTCAAGGCGGCGCTGCACAGCGGCGACCCCAACTGGGGGCGGATCATCCAATCGCTGGGAGGTGCCCTCGGTGGCAGGCCCGGCTATCCAGCCCCGCTTGCTGTCGACCTGACGCTCGAGGGCATCCACGTGTGCTCGGCGGGGGCCGCCATCTCCTATGACGAAGACGCGCTGGCGAGCGCCTTGCAGACCGATGAAGTGGAATACGAGATCGGTCTCCCAGGCGATGGCGCTGAGACAGAGGTCTTCTTCTCTGACCTCTCGCACGAGTACGTCACGGTCAACTCGGATTACCACACGTGAGGTGGCAAGGATGCGCGATGTAGGCACGCTGCTCGAGGCGCTCCCGTACATCAGGGAGTTCCACGGCAAGACGGTGGTCATCAAGTACGGCGGCGCGGCGATGGAGGATCCAGAGCTGCGCGAGGAGTTCGCCCGCGACGTGGTGCTGCTCAAGTACGTCGGGTTGAACCCGATCGTGGTGCACGGCGGCGGCCCTGAGATCACCGGCTACATGGAGCGACTTGGACTTCCGGTGGAGTTCGTCGGTGGCCTGCGTGTCTCCAATGAGGAGACCGTGGAGGTCGCGAAGATGGTGCTCGTCGGCAAGGTCAACAAGGAGATCGTGCTGCGCGTCAACCGCCACGGACAGCCCGCGGTGGGGCTTTGCGGCGACGATGGTTCGCTGTTCTACGTCGAACGGCGCGCGGCGCCCGGCGGCGAGGACATCGGCTTCGTGGGGCGCATCAAGCGCGTCAACATCGGCGTGATCGAGCACATCTCGCGCGATTACATTCCCGTGATTGCCTCCGTGGGCGCTGATCGCGAGGGCAACTCCTACAACATCAACGCGGACGAGGCAGCGGGTGCGGTCGCGGGTGCGCTCGGCGCCTACAAGGTCGTCTTCCTCACCGATGTCGCCGGCTGGCTGGAGGACCCGTCGGACCCGACGACGCTGATCAGGCAGGCCAGCGCCGGGCAGGCACACGAGGCCCTCGCCGAGCTCGACGGCGGTATGCGCCCAAAGCTCGAGGCGTGCGTGGAGGCGATCAAGAACGGGGTCAGCGCCGCGCACATCCTCGACGGTCGGATCCCGCATTCGCTGCTCTTGGAGCTGTTCACGGATGCGGGTATCGGCACCAAGATCGAGATCGCCCCATGAACGTGTCGATGGGGAAGTGGCTCGTATGAGCCTCGCCGAGCTACAGGAGCTTGAGCGCACGAGCGTGATCCACTCCTACGCCCGCCTGCCGGTGGAGCTGGTGCGGGGTGAGGGGTCGCGGCTGTGGGATGTGGATGGCAACGAGTACCTGGACTTCCTGTGCGGCATCGCGGTGACCAGCCTCGGGCACTGCGATCCGCGTGTGGTGGCGGCTGTACGCGAGCAGGTGGGCCAGCTGATGCACGCGAGCAACCTGTTCTACACCGAGCCGGCGATGCGCTTGGCTGAGCGCCTGTCGCAGTCGAGCTTGGGCGGCAAGGTGTTCTTTTGCAACTCTGGCGCGGAGGCGAACGAGGCGGCGATTAAGCTCGCGCGCAAGGCGCGGGCGGGCGGGGACGTGGTGGTCGTGCACGGTGCCTTTCACGGGCGTACCTACGGCGCGCTGTCGGCGACCCCGCAGGAGGCAAAGCAGGCGCCATTTGCGCCGTTGGTACCCGGCTTTCGCCCGGTGCAGCCAGATCCCGACGCGCTGCGCGCGGCAGTCGATGCGAACACCGCGGCGGTGATGCTCGAGCCGATCCAAGGTGAGAGCGGCGTGCACGTTCTCTCCCCGGAGCTACTTCAAGCTGCACGCGAGGCGTGCGACGAGCGCGGCGCGGCGCTGATCTTCGATGAAATTCAATGCGGGATGGGCCGCACAGGATCGCTGTGGGCATACGAGCAGCTGGGTGTTGAGCCCGACGCTATGACCGTCGCGAAGGCACTTGGCGGCGGCATGCCGATCGGGGCGCTTGTCACGGGCCCGCGTCTGGCGGATGTGCTCGTACCGGGCGATCATGGCTCGACCTTCGCGGGCGGTCCGGTGGTGGCGAGCGCGGCACTGGCAGCGCTCGAGCTGACCGACGATCCGCAGCTGCTTGGGCGCGTCCGCGAGCTGGGGGAGCTCTTGAGCGAGGGCCTAGCGCGGCTGCCCCACGTCACAGCTGTGCGTGGACGCGGGTTGATGCTCGCATGCGAGCTCGATGTGAACGCACCGGAGGTTGTCCGCCGGGCGCTGCTGGAGCAGCGCCTAATCATCAATGCCACCGGCGCGAGCACGCTGCGCTTGCTGCCGCCACTGACGATCGCTGAGGCCGAGGTCGAAGAGGCGCTCACGCGGCTGGCGGGCGTGCTGGGGGAGTGAGCGGGTGCGGCGCGAGCTTGCGGGTGGCTTTGAGCTTGATGACGATCGGGACAGGATCGACGTAGACGCGGTGCACGCGTTCATCAGCGGCGAGTCCTATTGGGGTCGCGGACGCACACGCGTGCGAGTGCAGCAGACGATCGACGGCTCCACCCGGGTGATCGGCCTTTACCACGGTGCCGAGCAAGTGGGCTTCGCGCGGGCGGTGTCCGATGGCGTGACGGTGGGCTATCTGGCTGACGTGTACGTGCTTGCGGCCTATCGCGGCCGCGGGCTCGGCCTGGAGCTGGTGCGCGAGATGATCGAGGGAGCGCCCGGCGCGGACGCAGCAAACGTGCGCTGGCTGTTGCACACGGCGGACGCTCAGGGGCTCTACAAGAAGCTTGGTTTTGCTGAAGGATTGCCGACCTACCCGTTGATGGAACGCGGGCGTGGATACGATGCCCGCCCATGAGTGCCAGAGAGCAGATCCCGACGACGCGCACTGCCTCCTACGAGGCGGACCCCGAGCAGGTGCACCGTGTGCTGCTGCTGTACTCGGGTGGACTCGACACGAGCGTGATGCTGAAGTGGATCCAGGACTGCTACGAAGCTGAGGTCGTGTGCCTGACCGTCAACCTGGGCCAGCCGGGCGAGGACTATGCGGTGATCGAAGGCAAGGCGATGCAGCTGGGTGCGCTGGAGTGCCATGTGGTGGACGCCCGCGAGCAGTTCGCGCAGGAGTACCTGGTGCCGG
>DATBYJ010000130.1:0-14672 GCA_036513795.1 Solirubrobacteraceae bacterium
GCCACACCCGCCACGACCGTCGCCGCGGCCGGCGACTTCGCTCGCTGTGGTTCTACGCAGGCCTCCTCGTGCTCTTGATCGCCGTTGTCTCGCCAATCGAATACCACGGCTACGACTACTTCTACCTGCACATGATCCAGCATTTGTTGTTGCTGCTCGCCGTGCCGTCACTGCTCGTCGCTGGCGCCCCCTGGCAGCCGTTGCTGTTGGCCCCACCTCTGCGCTTGCGCGTCCGCGCCTACCGCGCAATCCTGCATCAGCGCTGGACGCGCCCGCTACGCGCTGGCGCTCGCCTGCTGGTCAGCGCGCCCGTGGCTGTGGCGGCGTTCAACATCGTGATGGTCGCCTGGCAGATCCCCGGACCGTTCAATCTCTCCGAGACGAATGGCACCGTGCACTCACTGATGAACGCAAGCATGCTGCTCGTTGGTGTCCTGTTCTGGCTGCAGATCCTCGCCTCGCCACCGCTACACGTGCGCATGAGCCCCGCCGGCCAGGCGATTGCGCTGGTCGTCACGAACTTCGTCATGTTCATCCTTGCGATGTCCATGAGCCTGTTCACGCACCACTCGTGGTACTCCGTCTACAACCACGTTCCCGGCGTTGGTATCTCACCATTCGGCGACCAGCAGATCGGCGCAGGGCTTCTGTGGGTGTGCGGCGACTTCTGGGCTGTGCCCGCGTTTGTGTTCGCCATGCGGCGACTGATTGCGCGCGAAGAGGGCGTGGTGGTGGCAGCGATCGAGCGGATCCTCGGCCAGGGGCCTGCTGTGTAACGGCACCGTCGTCGCTGGTGTATCTGAAGCATGGATCGTGCGTCAACTGACCTCGACAGCTTCCGTCAGCGCTCGCTGCGCAAGGGCGTCAACCCAATCCTCTACTGGTTCATCCGCGCGATCTTCGTGCCGTTCTTCCTTGTGTATCTACGCATGCGGCGCGTGGGCCGCGAGCACCTGCCGCGCAGCGGTCCGCTGCTGCTGGCATCCAACCACCGCAGCTTCCTGGACCCGTTCGTGATCGGCACGCTCGTGCGCCGTCCCGTCTACTACATGGCCAAGCGGGAGCTGTTCGAGAAGCGCTGGCAGGCTTGGGCGCTGAACGCGCTTGGCGCGTTCCCTGTCGATCGTGGTGCTGGCGATGGCGACGCGATGGCCACCGCCCGCGAGATCCTCGCGCGGGGAGATTGCGTGGTGGTGTTCCCCGAGGGCACCCGTGTGCGCGGTGGTGGGCTCGGCGACCCGCGCCGCGGCATCGGGCGCTTGGCACTCGAAACAGGTGCCCCGGTGGCACCCGTGGCAGTGATCGGCAGCGACGAGGTACGCCGCGGCTGGCGTATCCGCCCGCGCAAGGTGCGTCTGCGCGTAGGGCCGCCGCTGCAATACCCCACCGTCGAGAGCTGCTCGCCCACGCTCGCGGCAGCTGTCACCGAGCGCATCTGGGCGTGCGTGAGCCTGCAGTGGGATTGGCTCGGAGGTGCGCAGGCCACGGGACAGGCACAGATCGATGAGGCTCCCAGGCGTGAGATCTCGCGAGCTGCCTGAGCGCGACCCAGGGTTCCAGCCAACACAGGGGTAGGGTGCGATGAGTGAGCGAGCAAACCAGCCAGAAGCCCAAGGCGCAGCTGGACGCAGAGTTCTCGGAGCTCTACAGGACGCACCTGCGCGACGTGTACAGCTATGCCTACTATCGCGTGGGCGATCACCACGACGCGGAGGACTTGACCGAGCAGACGTTCTTGCAGGCCTATCGCCACTTCGAGCGCGCCCAGCGCGAATCGGACGGGCGCCCGCTGCGGCCGTGGCTAATTCGCATCGCCCACAACCTGGCTGCCAACCTGTATCGCGATCGTTCGCGCAAGCCGGTGACGCCGATCGACGACACAACGGCACTTGCCGCCGTCCATACGACCGAGCAGTTGGTGGAGGGGCGCGACGAGCTCAGCCGCGTGCTCGATGGGGTGCGTCTGCTCCCCGACGACCGACGCGAGGCGCTGATCATGCGCTTCGCCCTCGGCATGGACAACCGCGAGATCGCGCGTGCACTTGGGCGCTCGGATGGTGCCACCAAGGTTTTGATCCATCGTGCAATCAAGCAGCTGGAGGAGCTCGTCAATGAGTGAGGCAGTGTCCAACTTGGAGGGTCTGCTGCGGGAAGCGCTCGCGCCGGTCGAGCCGCCCGCGGATCTAGCCGATCGCTTGGAGAGCACGCTCACGAGCATTACGGAGATGGCTGCGGACGAGCTCGAGGCATGGGAGCTCTCGGCCATGCGCGATCCGCGCAACTGGGTGCGCCCGGCGGCGTCGGTAGTGGTGGGCAGCGCCGCGGGAGTGGGGCTGGTGCTGTTGCGCGCGCGTCACCGCGCACACGGGTCCGCGGGTGTGATTGGCAGCGTTGGAGGTCTAGATGGAGTACGCGAGGCGGCAGAGCGCGCCGTTCGCGACGTCGGCCGTGAGACGCGCAGGCTGCTGGGCGATCGTTAGTGGCCACCTGCTATCGCCATCCCTCGCGCGAGACGGGGGTCTCCTGCTCGAACTGCGGGCGGCCGATCTGCCCCGACTGCATGACCCCTACGCAGGTGGGCATGCGCTGCCCGGAGTGCGCCAGCCAGCGCACGAAGGTTGTGCGCATGCGCGACGCAAGCCGGATCCCGCAGGTCACATATGCGCTGATCGTCATCAACGTGATTGCGTTTCTACTCGAGGGCAACCTTTCGATCAGCGGCCAGCCGACGAGCAAGATCTACGAAGAAGGCGCTTTGATCGGCAGCATCCGCGTGGTGCCCGGCGTGGGCGTGGCGCACGGCCAGTGGTGGCGGATCGTCAGCAGTGGCTTCCTTCACGAGAACCTGTTGCACATCGGTTTCAACATGTATGTGCTCTACATCCTTGGCCTGCAGCTGGAGCCGGTGCTGGGGCGCTTCAAGTTTGGCTTGATCTACGGCGTAGCGCTGCTCACCGGGTCGCTGGGTGCGCTGCTTGTCTCACCACATGCTGTAACCGTCGGCGCCTCTGGCGCTGTGTTCGGAATCATGGGTGCATTCGCCGTCGAGCTGCGCTCGCGCAACCTGCCGCTCATGGCCGGAGGGCTCGGCGGTGTCGGCGGCCTGATCCTCATCAACCTGGTCATCAGCTTCACGATCCCCGGTATCTCGTGGGGTGGTCATGTCGGCGGCCTGATCGGCGGTGCGCTCGCCGCGGGCGCGATCCAGCTCGGCGACCGCTACCGGGCGCAGGCGGTCGCGGTCGCGGCCTGCGCGGTGATCGCCATCGCCGCGGTCGCCGGCTCGATCGCCACGGCTAAGTCCAGCGAAGCCGAAGCGAGCCTTGGCGCTGGCCCGGGGTTCGTCAGCCCTGAATGACCGTCCCCTGTCGTGGCATCAGCTGACACGCGCCGCCGGCAACGACCGGCTGGCGCCATTGAAGTCAGACTGCGTGCGGCGGCACGTCGACGGGTGGCTCGGAGATTGCGTGCGCGCCTTGCATCGCAAGCGCATCCGCACCCGTCATCGGTTGCCCGGCAACGTGGCGCAGAGCCAGATCGACGGCCGCTGCTCCGGCCCAAGGCGGCGCTTGCGCAAACTGCTGCGGATGCAGGATGTGGGCTAGTAGTTCCAGGCCCTCGATCAAACGTGGTCCAGGCCGCGAGAAGTACGCGGAGGCGTTCACCGCCACGACCCGCTTCGCGTCCACGCCAGCCAGCTCGCGCGCGTAGGTGAGCGCCTCAGTGTGTGCGCGCTGCTCGTCATAGCCACACGGCATTACGACCAACACATCCGGTGAGCCGGCGGTCAATGTCTCCCAGGAGATCTCCTGCGAGGGTTCGCCGGGCAGGCCCAGCACATCCTCACCGCCCGCCAGCTCGATCAACTGCGGTGTCCAGTGCCCAGCCACGAACACCGGATCGAGCCACTCAAGCGCGGCCACCCGCGGGCGCGGCTGTGCGCGCACCGCTAGCTTCACACGGTCGATCCGTGCGGCAACGTCAGCCACGAGCGCTTCGCCCTGCTCGCGCCTGTCGGTGGCCTGCGCCAGCGTGCGTACGTCGCCGAGCGTCTCACCGAGCGTCTTGGGGTCGAGCGCGATCACTTGTGGCTTGGACGGCAGCGTCTTTGCGACCTTCGCCACCTCGTCGTAGGAGACCGCGCACACCGGGCATAGCGCCTGGGTGACGATCAGCTCCGGCTCGAGCCTCGCGAGCAAATCGCGGTCGAGCTCATAGATGGCCTCGCCCTCAAGTGTGCGTTCACGCACCGCCGCATCGATCTCCGCCGCGCTCAAACCCGCGGGCAGGACATCACGCGTGACATGGGGGAGCTCAGCGGCTGCTGGTGGGAAGTCGCACTCGTGTGTGACCCCCACGACTTCAGCGCCAGCTCCGAGCGCGAACAGCAGCTCGGTAGCGTGAGGGACGAGGCTCACGATCCGCATGCCCTGACTTTAGGGATAGTGCGATTGTTGATCCACAAGGACTAAGCTCGCAACCGATGGGCTTGCTCGAGGACTCCGACATACAAGAGCGTTTGGCCGCTGTGCCAGATTGGCGCACAGCGGAGCAGAGTGAGATCGTGCGTGACTTCACGTTCGCCGACTTCGCCGCGGCGATCGCGTTTGTGGACCGCGTCGCTGAGGCCGCGGAGGCGGCCAACCATCACCCCGACATCCTCGTGCATGGCTGGAACAAGGTCCGTCTGACGCTCTCCACGCACTCCCAGGGGGGCCTCACCGACGCGGATTTCCAGCTTGCCGCCCAGATTGACGGCCTCGTATAGAGATGCCCGCCAGCCAGTCTGCTGTACTCGGCGGGCAGTTCGCGCCACCCGGCGGGCGCTCGCTTCCGACCATCCCCCTTGCTACCTTTGGCTGGTCGACCCGACCGATGAACGACGACGAAGAAGATCTTCCCCGAAGTAGCCCGGCCCCTGGGGGCCATGTATGTCGCCGTCGCGTATCTCTGACCTGGCGACATAGGCTGCTGGTGCGTATCGGGGATCGTCGGTAGCGCGTGGACGGCTTGAAGCTCATCTTCGCGGCGCTTCTGGTCGCCATCAACGCCTTCTTCGTGATCGCCGAGTACGCGCTCGTGCGCTCGCGCAAGGCGCGTCTGGAACTGCTGCGCGAGGAAGGGGCGAAGGGCGCTGCGCTCGCGCTGACACAGCTGGACAATGTCAACGAGTACATCTCCGCCGTACAGATCGGCGTGACGATGACCTCGATTGGCATTGGAGCTCTCGGCGAGCCCGCGCTCGCGGCGATCCTCAAGAGCGCCCTCGGCAACACGATTAGCCATGGCGTGGCGGTCGCGGTGGCTGTGATCGTCGCCTTCGCGATCATCTCCTCCGCGCAGCTGATCGCGGGGGAGATGGTGCCCAAGTTCTATGCCATCGATCGAGCCGAGGCCGTCGCCCGGCGAGTCGCCCGGCCGCTGCAGGCGTTCAGCGCGCTTTTCCATCCGTTCATCGTCGCTTTGACGGCCATTGCAGATCGCATCCTGCGGCTCCTGGGCGTGGACATGAGCCAGGACCGCCGCGGCGGCTCCTCGGACGAGCTCAAGCGCCTGATCGCAGAGTCTCACGAGGGCGGCCAGATCGACCAAGGCGAGGCCGGCATGCTCACGGGCGTCTTTCACCTCCACGAGCAGGAGGCCCGCCAGGTGATGACGCCTGCGCCTGCGGTCGTCACCGTCGATGTCTCCCAAGACGTGGAGACCGCGCTGGCGCTGTGCGTGTCGAGCGGCCACACCCGGCTGTTGGTTACCGAGGAGGAAGACCGCGATCGTATCCGTGGTCTCGTGCATGTCTCAGAGCTCGTGCGTCAGCTGATGCAGGACGGACCGCACACACCGCTCGAGCCGGTCGTCCACGACGCACTGATCGTGCCTGAGACCAAGCCGCTGGACGACCTGCTCGCCGATCTACAGCGCCAGCGCACCTCGATGGCGGTGGTCGTGGACGAGTACGGACGCGTGGTGGGCGTGGTCACGGTCGAGGACATCATCGAGGAGGTCGTCGGCGAGATCGCCGACGAGACCGACCCCGCAGCAGGGGAGATCCGCCGGCTTGCCGACGGCGACTGGTTCGTACGTGGGCACGTCGCCGTCACCGACCTGGCCGACTACGGCCTACACCTACCCGTCGACTCCGACGCCTACAACTCCATCGGCGGCTTCGTGTTCGCCCAGCTCGGGCGGCTACCTAAGCGCGGCGACACCGTTCCCGCCAACGGCTACTCGATCCGGGTGGAGTCCGTGCGCGACAACCGCATCGAGGCCGTGCGCATCCGCGAGCGCCGGCAGGTTCCCTAGAACTCGTCGTTAAACACGTCCGGCCCGCGGGGGGAGCGGACCGGATCGTGTGCACTGGGAGGAGGCGGGTGTGCGTTGCGACTTGACGTCGCATGAGCCAGTATCGCCACGTTGATGAACGAGACCTAAAAGCCAGCCGCCCGCAACCTAAATTCTCACGAAGAAGGCCTCCAGCGTCTCGCTCTCACCCTCAGTAGGTGTGCAGACCGCGCCCGCTCTTACGCCCCAGCGCGCCTTCTGCGACCCGCTCCCGCACGAGCGGCGGTACCTGCTCGCCGATCGTCTCGCCGATTGCGCTAGAGACATCCAGCCCCACCAGATCGAGCAGCGCAAGCGGTCCCATTGGGTGTCCCGCGCCGAGGCGCATGCACGTGTCCACGTCCACCGGGTCCATGCCCGTCTCTTCGACTAGTCGCACCGCGCTGAACAGATACGGGAACAGCAGCCGGTTGACGACGAAGCCTGGCACGTCCGGAACCTCGACAGGTGTCTTCTCGAATGTCTCACACAACTTCAACGCACGGCTGCGAGTCTGCTCGCTCGCGGCCTGCGGGAAGACGAGCTCCACCAGCTGCATCTTCGTGACCGGGTTGAACACGTGCAGGCCGAGGAAGTTATGCGGGCGCCCACTCTCCTGCGCCAAACGCTCGACCGACAGCGAGGAGGTCGTGCTCGCAAGGATTGCCTCAGGCGCGAGAATCCCATTGAGCTCCGTCAGCAGCGCTGCCTTGGCGTCGTGATCCTCGATCACCGCCTCCACCACGAATGTGGCCTCAGCCAATGCTGCAGAGTCGGTCACGATTTCCACGTGCTCCGGGTCGACCTCCGCCTTCAGGCGACTCAACGTCTTCTCCACCGTCACCCGTGCGCGGTCGGCAGAGCTCTCCGAACGCGCCAGCAGCAGCACCGGCCCGTGGTGGGCGGCGGTCGCAGCCAAGCCGCAGGCAATGGCGCCGCTTCCGGCTATCCCAAGGCGTTTGCTCAAGGTCTTCCTTGTCCTCTCTCGGTGTCCACGAGCCCTGGCTGACTGACCAGTCAATCAGTAGGCGCGGTAGAATACTGATGCAGGTCCGGCATCTTATTCAGACTCCGTAGGAGGACTGCAGACATGAGGCAACCAGAGGGACGCGAAGTCGTGATCGTCGAGGCCGTGCGTACGCCCATCGGCCGCGGTCACAAGGAGAAGGGCTACTACAAGGACACCCACCCCAACGAGCTGCTCGGGGCCGTCTACTCCGAGGTGATCAATCGCGCTGGCATTGACGCCGCGCAGGTCGAAGACGTAATCGCGGGTTGCGTCTCTCAGTTTGGCGAGCAGGGTCTCAACGTTGCGCGCAATGCGTGGCTGCAGGAGGGCCTGCCGATCGAGACTCCCGGCACGACCGTCGACCGCCAGTGTGGCTCCGCCCAGCAGGCCGTGAACTTCGCCGCCGGCCTGATCGCCGCAGGCGTTCACGACGCGATGATCGGCTCAGGCGTCGAGCACATGGGCCACCTGCCGTTCTCTGCAGTGGCGCAGACCCAGGGGGAGTTCGGCCTGGCGTTCCCGCCAGAGCTGATGGCCAAGCACAACATCGTCGGCCAGGGCCTCGGCGCAGAGATGATCGCTGACCAGTGGGAGATCCCCCGCTCAGAGCTCGACGAGCTTGCCGTACGCTCGCACCGCCTAGCCAACGAAGCGACCCAGGAGGGTCGTTTCGAGCGCGAGATCGTGCCGATGACCGTTGACGGCAACACCTACGTCACCGACCAGGGCATACGCCCCGACACCAACCTCGAGGCGCTCTCACAGTTGAAGCCAGCGTTCAAGCCCGATGGCAAGATCACCGCGGGCAACGCCTCGCAGATCTCAGACGGCGCCGCGGCGGTGCTGCTGATGTCAGCTGACAAGGCCAAGGAGCTCGGCCTGACGCCGCGGGCGCGGATCGTCGACCAGACGACCGTCGGCTGTGACCCCGTGAAAATGCTCGAGGGGCCGATCCCCGCCACGCGCAAGATCCTCTCGCGCAACGGCATGGCGATCGGCGACATCGACCTGATCGAGATCAACGAGGCATTCGCGCCCGTCGTCGCCGCGTGGAAGCGCGAGCTCTCGCCCGACATGGACCGCGTCAACGTCAACGGCGGTGCAATGGCGCTGGGGCATCCCCTCGGCTCCACCGGCGCGAGGCTGATCACCACGCTGCTGCACGAGCTCGAGCGCTCCGACAAGGAGATCGGGTTCGTGACCATGTGTTGTGGTGGGGGACTCGGTACCGGGACATTGATTCAGCGCGTCTGACCTGACGCGCGATGGCCGGCGCCTGGCGGCGTCTCGCCAAGCGAGGATTTGATGGTTATGGGGCCGGCCTTTGGGCCGGCCCTGTTGGTTGCTGAGTGGCTTGGAGCGGGGGCCGCGCGCCGCGCCGCGCCGGGTGCGGGCACGGCCGGCAGCAGTTACGATCGGGCGATGATTACATCAATAGTGATGCATAATATAGAGATAGGCCTTTAGGGCATCAATATCGATGTATATCGAGCTGCTATATTCTACATCAGATCAGATGTCTAGTACGCAAAAATCGAGCTATCACATCACTACTGATGAATCTTGAAGAACTCATGACCGATGCTGCGGTTCTCGCCGAGCTCGGCCGCCGGCTGGCCCACCATCGCCTCGCGCGCAACTGGACGCAGGCCGAAATGGCTGCAGCGGCGGGACTGGGTCAGGCGACCGTACAGCGGCTGGAGGCGGGCGAGTCGGTACAGATGACCTCCATGATCAAGCTGCTGCGCACGCTCGGGTTGCTTGGTGCGCTCGACGCTGCTGTGCCCGAGTCGATCACGCTGCCGATCGCGCAACTGGAGCGCGAGCAGCGCAGGACACGCAGACGTGCAAGCGGTCGGCGCGAATCCACTGCTCTGTCGGGCGAGACACAGTGGACATGGGGCGATGAAGCGGATGGCGGGCCGTGACGGTCGCGGCCGTTACGTTGTGGGGTGCCCGCATCGCAGCTGTGTCGATCGACGCGTCGGCGCACTACGCGACGTTCCAATACGACCCTGCCTTCGTGCGCAGTGGCATACAACTGGCGCCGGTAAGGATGCCGCTGCGCACGCAGCCATACAGCTTCCCCGGACTGCCGCATGATGCGTTCAGTGGTCTTCCGGGGCTGTTGGCCGATGCGCTGCCTGATCGCTGGGGGACGGCGTTGATCAACGCCTGGCTGGCCTCGCAGGGACGCGACGAATCGAGCTTCGACGTGGTGCAACGGCTTTGCTACGTTGGCACTCGCGGCGTCGGTGCGCTGGAGTTCGAGCCCGCGCATGAGCCGTCGCTACCCCCTGGCGCGGATATCCAGGTGGATGCGCTCGTGCGTCTTGCCAGCGAGGTGTTGGCTGAGCGCCAGCAGTTCGTCACAGAGTTGAGTGAGCAACCAGACGAGGAGGCGATGAAGGCGATCCTGGCGGTTGGCAGCTCCGCCGGCGGTGCGCGCCCGAAGGCGTTCATCGCCTACAACGACGCCACCGGGCAGGTTCGCTCTGGGCAGGTGCAGGTCGGCGATGGCTTCAGGTATTGGCTGTTGAAGTTCGACGGCGTATCGCACGCTGGCGACCACGGATTAGCCGATCCCCAAGGCTGGGGTGCGATCGAGTACGCGTACTCGAAGATGGCCCGCGCGGCTGGCATCGAGATGACCGAGTGTCGGCTGCTGGAGGAGAACAGTCGCAGGCATTTCATGACCCGGCGCTTCGACAGGCCAGACGGTGGCGGCAAGCTGCACATGCAGACTGTCGGGGCGCTCGAGCACGTTAGCTACAACGAGCCCGGGACCTACAGCTACGAGCAAGCGCTGTTGCTGATCCGACGTCTCGGTCTCGGCACGCCAGACGTCGAGCAGCAGTTCCGGCGCATGGTCTTCAACGTGGTCGCACGCAACCAGGACGATCACGTCAAGAACATCGCTTTTCTCATGGACCGCGCCGGTGCGTGGTCGCTCTCGCCCGCATACGACGTTGTGTGGGCCTGGCAGCCAGGCAATCTCTGGCTCGACAGCCACCAGATGTCAATCAACGGCAAGCGCAACGGCTTTACGGTTGCCGATCTGCGGGCGGGCGCCGAAGTGGGCGGCTTGAAGCGCGGACGCGCTGAGGCCATCCTCGCGGAGGTGGTCGATGTTGTCGCTGGCTGGAGTGAGATCGCCGAGCAGGTCGGTATTGACGAGCGGATCGCCGAGCGGATCGCCAGCTCTCACCGTCTGCATCTGCCGCCTGGCTGATGCTGCGGGGTGACGCTCTTCAGTCGCTGGGCCCAGACCCCGTCCACACAACCGCCACAGGTGGCAGCGCAAGCAGTGCGGCCCAGGTAGCCGCTTCGACCACACCACTCGCGGCGATGCCGCGGGCGGTCTGGAACGACTCGACGTCGGCTTGCGTCTGCGAGCCGAACACGCCGGTGGTTTCCTGTGTGGGAACGGCGCTGGCGAGGTGCTCTTGCATCCACAGCACCAGATCGTCCTTGTTGCCGGTCTTCAGTTCGGGGTAGTCGGTGTTAGGCGTGACGCTGGTGAGCGGGGCGAGAGGTGCCGCCAGCGTTGTCCAATCCGTTTTGCCGCTTTCCTGCCAGTCCCAAAACGAGGTCCCAGTGGCGCCGTAGTCGGCAGCCTCCTCGCGGAAACGCAGCAGTTCCGCCGCGGACACACCGCCGTAGGTCTGCCCCAGCGGGAAGATCGGGCGGCCGTAGACGCGGTTGGCGATCCATGTGTTGGCGTACACGGTGTCGACCGACTGGCCGATGTCTTTCCAGTACATCTGCGGGGCGTTGTACTGCGCTCCGTTCGGTCCCAGGAAGACCGAGTAGGGGAAGGAGGGATGGTCGAACACGTATGGGAAGGACGCAAGCCCCAATGGGTAGGTGGGGCCGACCTTCGCGCGCAGGTCGTCGATATAGGTCTGCGCGGCCGCATAGTGGCCTTCGTATTCGCCCTCGGCGTCGATCACCAGGCAGTCGGCGCCGTCGGCCACGGCCTCAGCGCCGAGGTTGGCCTCACCGACCGGTTCGCTCCCATAGACGAACTGCCACGCACACACCTTCAGGCCATTTGCGTGCAGTTCTGCGACGAGCTGCGCAGAGAACTGGCTCCAGTAGTTGCTCGAGCCGTCTGAGCTCTTGATGAACACTGTCGTTACCCCGGCCGCGTGGGCCTGTGCCACGAGCGCGGGAATGCTGCCGCCGTCGGACTTGCTCAGGTACCAGATCCACATGCCCTGACCTTCAAACGCGGTGCCGGTGACAGCGCTCGAGACGCCGGTAGCCGCGGGAGGCGGATCTACAGGGGCGGGGGGGTGCAGCGCGTGGTTGTAGACGTAGATCGGACCGTAGGAGCTCGTGTAGCGCCCGCCGCTCAGCAGGATCATGATGTGCCCCGAGTGGGCGTTCTTGGGGACGGTCACGACCAGGCCGGAGCTGGGCTTGGACGGAATCGCGTAGCGCAGGTGCGCCGTCGGCTGTGTCCGCGATGACACCTTGCTGATGCGCGCGCCGGGGGATTTGGGGAAGCCCACGACCATGCCGGGCCTCAGCCCTAGGCCCGCGAGCATCAGCATGCCGTGCGTGGACACCTGATGGGGGTTCCCGCTGCAGTTCGCCGTGGGCATGCAGCTGACGCTCTGGATGCGCACGCTCAGGACGTGTGGGGATGGTGCTTTGGCCTTTGTGGTGGTTGAGCTGTTCGCTTTGGTTGGGACCGAGCCAGCGCTCTTGGTCGTCGAGGTGGCGCCCGCTGCCTGTGTTCCCCCAGGGCCGCTCGCCACTGCCGGCAGCGGATGCGCGACCAGCGCGGCCAGCGTCAACACGCTGGCCAGGGCTGCCACGAACTTCGATCGCTTGTGCGCGCCTGTGCTCGCCAAGACTGCAACTCCTTCGCGCAGAACCAACCCGGCCGAGTAGGGCAAATCGGTGCCCCGGCCGGCGGTCCCCGACGTTATCGGCTATGGCCTCGCAAACCGCATACTGGCACGGAAGTTGCGCCGCAGTAGCCGGTTGAGAGGATTCTCAGCCCCAGCGAAAGCCGGTCGCGCTGGGTGCTGGAGCCAGCGGACTGGAGGGCAGATCGCTCGGTGGTGTAGGGAGGTTGAAGCCGCTGGGCGCGACGTCATTCGGGGCGTCGGGGTGAAACAGCGAGGCCAGGTACTGGTTCTGAGCACGACCCACACCCAGCTCGAACTGACCGCCGCCGTAGTTGCCAATGCTGCGCTCGGCGCAATAGTCGTATGCGTCGAGCAGGTTGCGCAGCCCGCCCAGACGGGAAGGCTTGATGTTGACCATCCGCGGTGGGTAGGTGAGCGCCTCGATGTCCTCGATCGAGTGAATCGGCGCATCCCAGGAGAAGCGCTCGCGGTGTGCAACCAGGACGGCATCGGTCTCCGGCGTGAGGGCGGGATCCTCGATCCACGCCTGTGGGAACGCCTCCACGACCCGGCGGTAGAGCACAGGGTCGGCCGGCTGGTCGACGATCGAGCCGTGGTAGTAGCCCTTGAAGTCGACCGAATCAACCGCGCCCGTGGTAACGAGCTGCGCGATCAGCTGCTCATCCCATGAGCTCGTCGGGTCGAGCTTGAAGCGCAGCCCCGGATAGCGCTCGAGCCGCTCGCGTAGAGGTCCCAGTGTTGGCGGCTCGCCGAGGCGAAGCGAGACCACGAAGCGCACCGGCTCGGGTTTGCGTCCGAGCGCCTGATGCAGCGCAAGGCCCGCCTGGCGCAATGCTAGGTCCAAGGCTGCCGACTCATATGCCCACGTGCGATAGCGGCTTGAGACCTCCCGTTGTGGGGGTTCTGGGAAAAGCTCGAGCGCGGCCAAGTGATCGCTGAAGGAGGCGAGTGTGAAGCGTCCCGCCAGTGGCAGCATCGTGCCGGCTGCCTGCAGGATCTCATGATCGACAGCGTCGTAGGTGACGTCCTCGCCGACGCCCTCCTCGCCTCCGCCACGCAGACGAATGACGGTGCTCTTACGCTCGAACTCGCTGGACACGGTCGCATGAAGTGGATCGAGCGCGTAGTCCTCGATCTCCAGGTCGAGCCCGGCAAGTGTGTCCCAAGTGCTCACTCGCCGCCGTCCCATCTGCGGTTCCATCTGCTGTTGAGCCTGGGTGGTCTCATCCGCTCGCCTCGTGTTCCAGGCGGCTGACCAGCTCATCCAAACGCAGCTCCTCGAGCGCGTCGCCAACTGCTGCTAGCTGGGTGGCGCACAGCTCGATCAGGGTCTTACCCTCGCTGACCAGCGCGAGCGTCTCGTCGAGGCTCGCCTCCCCCGAGTCCAGGCGGCGGATGATCTCCTCTACGCGCGCTGCCGCCGCCTCATAGCTCTGCGGCTGCCCAGCGGTGGTCGCGGCGGTGTCCGTAGATGGCTCGCTCATCGCTTGAGGATCCTTGCAGGCAGCGACCCATCGGCGAAGCGCAGCCGCAGATCCCCTGCTTTGCTGGCATCTGCCGCGGTGACGATTGGCTCGCCGCCTGGCGACTGTGCCAGCACGTAGCCGCGCTCGAGCGTGCGCTGGGGGTCGTGGCCCGTGAGTGCCAGCGCCAGCTGCGCCAGCTGCCGTGGTCGTCGCTCGCGGCAATCCAGCACCGAGGAGGCAGCCTTGCGCTGCAGTACCACCGCGCGCCGCTCGGTCAGCTGCCGCTCGCTCTCCACACGCCTGCGTGACCCCGCGCGGATCTCCCGCAGCTGCTGGTGAAGGCGCGTACGCTGGCGCTCGAGGTGTGCTGCGGGCGCCCGCGAGAGCGACGCGAGCAATCGAGCTCTTGAGAGCACCGCTCGCCGGCCGTGATCGCGCAGGCGCGCCGCCGCCACCGGCAGCGTGGCACGCGGCTGCACCGCTCGGCGTGCGTGATCGGCCAAGCGCCTGGCAGCCATAGCCTGCTCGCTACGGGCGTGCTTACAGTCCACGCGCACGGCTACCTCGGCGGCGTGTGTAGGGGTGGAACAGCTGACCGCGGCCACGTCGTCGAGCAGCGTGCGGTCGGTGTGATGTCCGACAGAGGCGATTACCGGCACGCCCAGCAGAGCTACCGTACGGCATAGCGTCTCGTCGCAGAAGCACAACAGGTCGGCCAGCGAGCCGCCGCCCCGCGCCACGATTGCCACCTCTACCTCCGCCACCGCGGCGAGGTCGCCGAGCGCGCGCACGATGGCGGGCGCGGCGTGGCGGTCTTGTACGGGCGCGAAGCCCCACACCAGCCGTCCTGCCCAGCCGCGGCGGGCAAGTGCCGCGAGCACGTCGTCGCGGGCCTTGCCGCCCTCTCCGGTGATCACACCGATCGTACGCGGCAGCACCGGTCGCGGTAGGCGCTTTTGTAGCTCGAGCAGGCCCTCCGCATCGAGCTGCTTGCGT
>DATBYJ010000131.1:0-3323 GCA_036513795.1 Solirubrobacteraceae bacterium
CCGCCGAGGCCGTGATGCCGAGCGCCACCGAGCGCTGCTCTGGCGCCCGCAGCGGACTCGGCCGCCCCCATGTGATTTGCTGCAACGCCAGGCGCAGCGGCTCGGCATACGCGAATTCGCCGTCCAGCAGGCTGAGCGCGGTCTGCAACGCCGCAAGCTCCTTGTCCGTGAAGGCGATTGCCGGCAGGTGGAAGTTCTCTGGGCGCAGCGAGTAATTCTCCTGCTCAGCCGCCCCGTCCGCCGGGCGCTCGACCGTCAGCTGGATGCGCAGCGATTCGAGCTCCGAGCGGTCCGCGTAGAAGCGGCGCGCGAACGCGTCCTCGTTCATGCCGCTGTAGCCCTCCACGTCGCGCCGTATCTCCAGCGCCGTGACCGGGCGTCGCTCGGCCATCAGGTAGGAAATCAGCGACAGCTGGCGGATCAGCTTCTCGGTGTCCTTTGCCATCCACGTTGAAAGATAGAAGCCACGGGCGAGACGGATACCGGACCATCGAACCGGCGTCCCGCTATTTGCGTGGATTCAGGCCGCTGCGCGGAGCGTGAGTGCCGGCTGGGAGCCACCAGCGCCCTCGATGGCTGGATGCGCCAGGGCTCGGCGCCCAGCCTCTGTGGCCCAGATCGGTTCCGCTGCGACGAATCGTCGCTACGGCTGGGTACCTGCAGCTCCGAGGCGGTAGGCCACGAGCCCGGGGCTCTGGCCGCTGGCAACGGGGAGGCCAGCCGGCGCGAGCAGCGTATCCCCAGACACCGCCACACCAGTGTTGGTGCCAGCCGGCAGCTTGCTTTCCCACACCGTGTGTCCGCTTTTCGCGTCAAACGCGAACAGGTTCCCTTCAAAATCCGTGGTAAACACCAAGTCGTTGACGGCCGTCGCCGCGCCATACGCCGCGGAGGGCAGCTTGCGGTCCCACTTGACCGCGCCAGAGGCCGCGTCCAGCGCGACCAGTTCGCCCGTCGCCGGCCCCGCTTCCTGCGGTTCGGTTTGGCTGACGAAGCTCACCGAGTGGTTGACCACAGGCACGAACACGGTCGCGCCGTTCGTCGCCATCGGCGCGATCACGCCGCCCAGCAGGCCTGGATACACCGTCTCACCCAGGCTCAGCCTGGAGTATTCGTGGCGCATCGCGTACAGCCCGTCGTTGTCGTGGCCGTTGTGTGTGCCCACCGGCCGTTTCCACAGGAGCTTTCCGGTTTCAGCATCGACGGCGATCACAATGCCCGACTTGCCCGCCGCGATCACCACCTTCTTGGCGCCCACGCGCGCGAGGATCGGCGGGTCCTGCAGATCGTGGTCGTACAGGTCGTGAGGCGTCAACTGGTAGTACCACTCGAGCTTGCCCGTAGCTGCGTTGAGCTTGACGATCGAGTCGGTGTACAGATCCGGCCCCGGCCTGCTCGACCCCCACGGAAACTGGCTCGTACCTGGGAACGGGGCGGGATTGCCGGTGCCTATATACATGCTGCCCTGTTCGTCGAACGCCGGCGAATACCACAGGCCACCGCCAGAGTTGATGTTGACGTTCCCAGCCGACCACAACGCTTCCGGCACCGTGTCGAAGTGCCACAGCTTCTTGCCCGTGCCGGCTTGCAGCGCCCACAGCACGCCCACCCCTTCACCCTCGTAGAACTGAGTGGTGCTGCCCGGCACCGTGGAGACGTACACGATGCCGTCGTGATAACCCGGGGCCATGTCGATGCCTTCATGCACGTTGCGCACCAGCGTCACCGACCAGAGCTGTTCGCCCGTCTTCTCATCTAGCGCAAACGCCGCGTTGGTGGTGGCGCCAAACACCCGCCCTGCCTGAACCACGAGACCGTTGGGGCCCTGATCGGGCGAGTTGAAGCGCTTCGTCCAAATGACTTTCCCCGTCTTCAAGCTGACCGCCTGGACATTGGAGTCGAGGTCCTGCGAGTAGACCACCCCGTTCGCCACAATCGGCGCCGATGAGTAGCTGCCGTACTCGCTCTTGGCGCTCAGCGGCAGCGTCCATGCCACCCCCAGCTGTGAAACGTTAGTGGCGTCAATCGGGCCATTTACGTAGCGGGTGTTGGCGGTGTCTGCGTTCGGGTAGCCCGACCCGGTCAGCGCAAGCCCTTCCGTGGACGAGATCGAGCTGGACGAGCCGAGCGAGCTGACAACGATCACCACCGCTGCCACTACCACGAGCACCGCCGCGGCAATCCATGCAGCCTTGGGCATCCTGGCGAACACGCTCGGACCGTCGGGGCGCCGCGGCGCACGCGCGATCCTGCTCTGCTTGGCTCCGCGAGCCTGGGCGCGGCGAGCCTCCGCGCGGCGTGCTTGGCGTGAGCGAGAGGGAGACATCGACTGCCGCGGACGCTAATCGCCACACCAACGCGATGTCAATGAAACGAAGGATTTGTCTCTATCTAATCCAGACCTTCACGGACGCCGCCGCCGATCAGGGCTACGGCGCCCGCGGAGACCTGACGCCGGGGGACGCCTTGGCCCCTCCCAAGCATCGCCGGAGAGGTGGGACGATGCTCAAGCTCTCACGCCACTTCCCCCAGTGTCACTGTAGTTCCATATATGCGCGCCGTGCCAGCCCTGTTTCCTACTCGCGAGTTCACGCCGCCGTCACGCCGCCGGAACGCCGTACTCACTGTCGATGGCTCAGATCCCTCGCCACGCCCGGTACATACACTAGGCGCTGCATGAGCCCGCGAGCCCGCGCTTGACCGCGACACCTGCACCGAGCGCCGACCGCGGCGCAGCCGCCACCAGCCTCGCCAACGCGGCCGGCGTGCTGCCCGCGCAGCGCCTGCGCGAGGCGATCGATCGCGAGTGGATGGTCGCCGGCCCCTGGCGGATACCCGGCGAGTCCGTCCAACCCGCCAGCGTCGACCTGCGCCTGGGCGATGAAGCATGGGCGCTGCGCTGCAGCTTCCTGCCCGACAGCGAGTCCACCGTGGAGCAGAAGAGCCAGGACCTCGCGTTCGAACGCATCGACCTACGCGACGGCGCCACGCTCGAGCGCGACCGCCCCTATCTGATCCCGCTGATCGAGGAGCTCCGACTGCCCGATGGCATCCGCGCCAAGGCCAACCCCAAGAGCTCCACCGGGCGCCTGGACGTGTTCACCCGCGTGCTCACCGACCGCAACCACCGCTTCGACGAGATCGCCCCCGGCTACCACGGCAAGCTCTATCTGGAGGTCGTGCCACGCACGTTCGCCATCCGCGTCAAGACCGGCCTCGCGCTCAACCAAGTACGGCTGATGTCCGCCGACGCGCGCCTATCCGATCGGGAGTTGCTCGCTTTGCACCGCGACTCGCCGCTGCTGTACATGGACGGCCAGCCC
>DATBYJ010000132.1:0-16421 GCA_036513795.1 Solirubrobacteraceae bacterium
CTCGGTGGACACGGCGCCCCCGGCGGTGTGGTCCCACCAGGCGTAGAGCACGGGCACCTGGTACCAGCTCGAGTGCCGCACCCTGAAGTCGGTCATCTCCTGGCCATCCCAGTAGCGTTCCCAGTCGAGGTGCTCGGCGAAGGTGGCGAACTGCTGGAACTTGTAGCGATCGTCGCGCGCCCGGTAGACGGCGTAGGAGTCGGCCCCGTAGCGCAGCGCCGTGGCGGCGACCTCGTTGAGGGCCACCTCGAAGTCGTTCGCGCGAAAGCCCGTCGCATACCAGGGCACGATCACGGTGCCGGACATCAGGCGCCCACCTCGGCGTGAATCGCGCCCGGGCCCTCTGCGGTCCTTCCCTCGCCCTCGGACTGGGCGCCGACGAGGATCGCGATCTTGCCGAGATGCCTGTTTTCGAGCATCAGCTGGTGGGCCTCGGCGACACCCTCGAAGCCGAGGGTGCGCCACAGCACCGGCCGGATCTGGCCGCTCTCGATTAGCTCGTTGGCCTTCGTGCACTCATATGCGTTGGCGAAGTGCGAGCCGAGGATCTCCTTCTGGCGCATCCACAGGTAGGCGACATTAAAGTCGAGCTCGATGCCGGTGGTGCCGGCGCAGATCACGATTTTTCCGAATGTCTTGGCTGTGAAGACAGATGTGGGGAAGGTCGCTTTGCCAACGTGCTCGAAGACGATGTCGGGCGCGTCGCCGAGGATCTCCTTGACGCGCTTGGCGAACGCGCGCGAGACCCCGAAGCGCTCCTTCTCCTCCTCGGCGCTCTCGCCGCCCTTGCGCATCATCCCCGCGAACTCGTCGCGGTTGATGTAGTCCACGGCGCCGAGACGCTTGACCAGCTCGCCCTTCTCCTCGGAGGAGACGACGCCCACGCAGTTGGCGCCTGCCGCCGCGCACAGCTGTGTCGCGAACACGCCCAGGCCGCCGGCCGCGCCCCAGATCAGGACGTTCGCGCCCGCCTGCAGCTTGCAGCGGGTGATCAGCATGCGGTAGGCGGTGAAGTACACTAGACCGTAGGAGGCTGCCTCCTCCCAGTTCAGCGCCTTTGGCTTGGGCAGCAGCTGTTGGGCCTGCACCTTCGTGAACTGCGCGAAGGAGCCCCACGTCGTCTCATAGCCCCAGATCTTCTGCGAAGGCGCCGCCATCGGGTCCAGGCCATGGACCTCCGGGTCCTCGTAGGAGGCCTGGTTGCAGTGCACGACGACCTCGTCGCCCACCTTCCAGCGCGTGACTCCCGCGCCTACCTTCCACACGACGCCCGACGCATCCGAGCCGCCGATGTGGTGGCCGAACTCAGGGTGGTCGCCGTAGCGCATTACCGACACCGGCTTACCCAGCGCCGCCCACACGTTGTTGTAGTTGACGCCCGCCGCCATCACCCGCACGATCACCTCGAACGCGCCTGGCTCCGGGACTTCGATCTCCTCGATCTGGAAGGCGTCCTTCGGTTCGCCGAAGCGCTCCTCGCGGATGACCCATGCGGCCATCGTCTTCGGCAGCTCGCCAGGCTCGGTGTCTACGGCTGAGACTTGTTGGAGATCGATCGCCACGTGCTCTAAAACCTCGTCGGTCGGGGAACGGGATGAGGATGTAATCCTACCCCGAGGCGGCTATCAGGTGTGGCCGTGGCCTCGCTGTGCTTGGAGAACCACTGGGTTGGCTACTCAGCTAGCGGTTCGCTGGGCCCCAGCTGGCGGTTCCTCGAGCGCACACGAGCAGGAGATCGCGGGTTGGGATAGAAATGTGACCAGGGGGTCGCGTTCAGATCATCCGAATGATCGGGGAGATCAATGTTGACTAGAAAGCTGGTTGCCGAGCTACTGGGAACCGCGCTGCTTGTTTTCTTCGGCGTTGGAGTAGCCACCCTTTCCTTCGGGTTCAAGCTCGACGGCGGGAGCACTGCCGCTGGCATTGTTGCGACGGCGCTCACGTTCGGACTCGTACTCCTCGCCCTCGTCTACACGATTGGACCCGTCAGCGGTTGTCATGTCAATCCGGCCGTTACGATCGGCTTCGTGGTCTCCAAGCGGATCGGCGTCCAGGAAGCATTTGGATATTGGATCGCTCAGTTCGTTGGGGGAATCGTCGGGGCGCTGGCCCTTTGGGTGGTCCTCAGTGGCTCCAGCCAATACAGCCGCAAGGCCACCGGCCTGGGGACAGATGGCTGGGGCTCACATTCGATCATCGGGCTGAACGGCGGTGGTGCGTTCGCCGCTGAGGTCATCCTCACTTTCCTTTTCGTCCTCGTGGTCCTGTCCGCCACCAGCCACGTCGCCTCAGCCGGTTTCGCCGGTCTAGCGATCGGTATGGCGCTCACGGTGGTCCACCTGATCGGGATCCCCCTGACCGGCACATCGGTGAATCCGGCACGGTCTCTCGGGCCGGCGCTGATCGTCGGTGGCGACGCGCTCAGCCAGGTGTGGTTGTTCATTGTGGCGCCGTTGGTCGGAGGCGTTGTGGCGGCTGCTGTGTGGCGAGTGTTGATAGCCGAGCAGGACGACCCGGCCGTCGCTGGTCACGTCGAGGCTTCGGACCTTCCCGCCGCAACCTGACTGTTAGCGCTGCAGCTTGCCTCGGTGCACGTCAGGATAGTGATCCAAATGGGCGCCGCGAGCGTATTGGTGTGGACAGTGACGCTAGAGGTCAAAAGCACGCATCCAGTTGTTTGATCTCGCATGAGCTTTGAGCTGACTTTGTGGGCGGCCAACGTTATGCCGCTGGACTTCGACGAACGGGTTCGCGCCGCCCGCGCCGGCGGCTTCACCGCGACCTCGCTGTTCCCGTTCGAAGTGCGTCGGGCCGAAGCGGCTGGGACCACGACGGCCGCGATCCGCGATTGCTTCGAGAGCGCTGGCGTGCGGATCGCCGTGGTCGACCCGCTCGCGCGTTGGCTGCCGACGTGGCGGCGCCCGCAGCTGCCACCGGGTGACCCCGCCAGTGGGGACTTCGAGCCCGAGGAGCTGTTCGCGATGAGTAAGGCGCTTGGCGCCGATCTATTAAGTGTGCTCGCACTGTTTGACCCCCGCGTCGAGCCGGACGCCGGCGCCGTGGCGTTTGCTTCACTGTGCGACCACGCCGCCGAGCACGGTCAGCGTCTCCAGCTCGAGTTCATCGCCGGGACGGGTATCCCCGACCTCGCGAGCGCGTGGGAGATCGTGCGGCTTGCCGACCGGCCCAACGGTGGCATGCTGATCGACAGCTGGCATTTCTTCCGCTCCACGCCCGACTTCGCGCTGCTGTCCTCGATGCCCGCCGAGCGTATCTTTGCGCTGCAGCTTGGGGACGCGCCCGCGCTCCCTGACGAAGAGGTCGCCTACGAGTCGCTCCACAGCCGCCAGTTGCCCGGTGAAGGCGAGCTCGCGCTGAGGCGCTTCCTGCGCGCGCTGCCGGGGGAGCAGCTGCCGGAGCTCAGCGGACCGGAGGTCTTCTCCAATCGGCTGTGGGCGCGCTACCAGCCGGAGGAGCTCGGCGAACGCCTCGCTGAGACGACGCTCGCACTGCTTGCCAGCCGCGTATAGCTTTTAGAGATGGACCCTGAGACGTTCAGAGAGGCGCTTGCCGGCGTCTGCACGCCGGTCTCAGTGGTCACCAGCCACCGCGAGGGTCGCCCCCATGGCACGACCGTCAGCGCCTTCTGCTCACTCTCGCTCGAGCCGCCGATGGTGCTCGTGTCGCTCGATCGCCGCTCCGACCTGTTGGCGATCGTCAGCGAGTCGCGTGTCTTTGGGATCAACGTCCTCAACCACGGCCAGCAGGCGCTAGCGCTCAACTTCGCGCGCAAGGGCACCAGCAAGTTCGACGGCGTTGAGTGGGAGCTCGATCGAGGTGTGCCGCGTATCGCTGGTGCGGCTACATGGCTTGTGTGCAAGCTCGAGCAGCTACACGAGGGTGGCGACCATCTGATCGCCGTTGGGCTGGTGGAGCACGCCGAGAGTGGCCCCGGCAACCCGCTGTTGTATAGGCGTCACGAGTTCGGCACGTTGGCGCGGATCAGCGATGGTGATCTGTGAGCGCCGTCCAGATCGCGCTCGCTCGCTCGCGATCGAATCAGTGTCCACGCGAGCAGCGCTCCCAGTAGCGCCACCGCCGCACCCAGGCGCAGCCCGTACTGCAGCGCATATACGAACGCGTGCTGGGCCGCGCTGATGATCTGCGCGGGAACGCCGTGCGGAGCTGCGCCCGAGCCGAGGCCTGCCGCCAGGTCCGCGCGCACCGCCGGCGATGCCTGCGGCAGCAGTTCGTTGATCTTCGAGCGCCCGAGCGTGGCGACCATCGCGCCGAGCACCGCCACGCCGAAGGTGCCGCCAACCATGCGGTTCATCGAGAGGATGCCCGATGCGACCCCCGCCTTAGCCTGCGCAACGGAATTCATCGCGGCGGTGCTCATCGGCGACATCACAAATGCCATCCCGATCCCCATCAGCACGAAGCCAGGCAGCAGCGCGCCATAGCCACTTGAGACCGTCAAATGCGACTGCCAGAACAGCGCTCCGCTGACAGCGAGTAGGCCGAACGTAATCAGCGGCCGCGAACCAACGCGATCGGCCATCCGCCCGGCGCCGGGAGCGATCAGCACGATCATCAGCGTCGATGGCAGGAAGCGCACGCCGGCCTGTAGCGGCGAGTAGTGCAGCACGTTCTGCATGTACAAAGCCATGAAGAAGAACATCGCGAGCATCGCGAAGCTGACGATGAACGCGACGATGTTCGCGCCGAGGAACGTGCGCGAGCGAAAGAAGCTGAAGTCAACCATCGGTGAGCTCTGGCGGTGCTCGACAAAGCCGAAAGCCGCCAGGCCGATAGCGGCGACGGCGAACAGCGCGATCTCCCGCGTGGAGCCCCAGTGCCATTCGTTGCCCTCCACCAGCGCCAGTACGAGTGCCGCGAGACCCGTCGTCAGCGTCAGCACGCCGAGTCCGTCGATCCGCTGCGCGACGCTTTCATCGCGCGACTCGCGCACCGCGAACAGGGTAATGAAGACCGCGCCCACCGCCACCGGCAGGTTCAGGAAGAAGATCGACTGCCAGCTCACGCTCTGCACCAGAAAGCCACCGAGCACCGGGCCGATCGCAAGCGCCAGCGCCGAGACCCCCGCCCATGTGCCGATCGCCTTGCCGCGCTCGGCCGCGGGGAACGCGTTGGTGATGATCGACAGCGTCGCCGGCATCATCATCGCCGAGCCGATGCCCTGGATCGCGCGCCAGCCGACGAGCCATGTGTCGCTGGGCGAGAAGCCGATCGCGCCGCTCGAGAGCGCGAACACGACCACCCCGAAGAGAAAGACTTTGCGCCGGCCGAACAGGTCGCCGAGGCGTCCGCCCGTGACGAGCAGCACCGCGAACGTCAGCGTGTAGGCGTTGACCGTCCACTCGAGCGAGGCGGTCGACGCGTTCAGGCTGCGCTGGATCGACGGCAGCGCGACGTTGACGACGGTGTTGTCGAGCATGATCATGAACAGCGCGAAGCACATCGCCCCGAGCGCCCACCAGCGGCGGTTCTCGTCGTTCATCTGCAGTGAGCGGATCTTGTCGGTCATCGGGCGCTTCCCTTCTTTGTAGGTCTGTAGGCGGCGATCTCGGCGCGGCGCTCGACGATCAGCCCGAGCGCGTGCTCGAGCGCTACCGCTTCCTCATCGCCGAGTGAGCTCAGTAGCTCCTGTAGCGCCGACAGGCGCGCCTCGTTCAGCGCTTGCGGCACCGTGCGCCCCGCGTCCGTCAGGCGCACGCGCTTCATCCGCCGGTCGACGGTGTCCTCCTCGCGTCCAACAAAGCCGCGCTCGAACAGCCCATCGACGGCGCGACTCATAGCGGGGAGGGAGACGCCGAGCGATTCAGCCAGGGCCTTCACCGAACGCTCTTCGCCGTCTGCCTCCAGCGCGCACAGTGCCTTGATCTGTGTGAACGACAGGTCGAGCTCAGCGATTGCGTTGAACGTGCCCACATTGGCAGTGCGCATCAAGTAGCTCGCCAGCGCATACATGTCGCGCGTGAGCGCCTCGCGGTTGGCTTGCGCCGATGCAGTAGTTGCTTGCATGCATGCAACTATATAAACGACGCAATGATTGCCTGTGTGCGATGCAACACACATACCCCTTTACAGGGGGTAGACGATCATAACATACGCTTGTACGTTATCTCGTAGGGTGGCATTCCAAAGATTAAAATGCTCAGCAGGACTTACGCTACGATGCGAGGCACCTTCAAGGGCATAGGCCGGAAGGTTGGTGGAGTCAGCTCCCCCAACTGCGCCTAGCTCGGTTCGGCTGAGGGAGTGACCCACCACTGCGCGCCTGTAGCTCAGTGGTCAACGGTTCCACATGGGACCAAAGAGCGTCGGTCTACCACACCGAAGGCCGAGGGTTCGATTCCCTCCAGGCGCAACTACATCTGCAGTATAACGCAGACAATTGTGCGTTAACACTGACAACTGTCCGAAACAGTACAAAGTTTAAGCTATCCCCCACAAGGGGGTAGATTGTGCTACGATACGGCTATGCCACCTGTCGATCGCAACGCACCTAAACGAGGATCGTTCTCTGAATCTTCGTACTCATTGATGGAGTTCTTGAGGGACTATCCTGACGATGCCACCTGCCTTGATTTCCTCTGGCGCGAGCGCTACGCCCCTGATGGTCACCACGCGCATTGTCCTAAGTGCGACCAGACTCGAAAGTTCCACAAGGTCAAGGAACGACCGGCGTGGGATTGCGACTCCTGCGGCCACCACCTGCATCCTCTCGCTGGAACTATTTTCCAGAAGTCATCTACGTCTTTGCATCTTTGGTTTTACGCAATCTTCTTGATGACCAGCACTCGTTGCGGAGTCTCAGCCAAGCAGCTAGAGCGCGAGCTTGGTGTGACGTATAAGACCGCCTGGAGAATCTTCAACAAGATCCGCAATAACCTCATGACTGATGATGATGCTCTGCTTTCTGGCCACGTAGAGGCTGACGAGACTTCTGTGGAGGGAAAGCCGCGAAAGGTTCATGGTCAACATACAGGGATTGTTATCGGTCCTTCTCGGCGCTCGGAGGCTCAGAAACTGCGGCACCGTAGTAGAGCAACTGTCTTCGCGGCTGTTGAACGTGGAGGGAAAGTAAAGGCAACTGTTCTACCTTCTCGACGTGGCGATGTTCTACAAAAGCAGCTCGTGGAATGGGTCAATCCTAATGCGATCCTCTACACAGACGAGTGGGCCGGTTACAACCGAATGGGCGAGCACTTTTCAGAGCATAGTCGAGTAAACCATTCGACAGGTGTATATGTCGATGGCGATATCTACACGAATACGATCGAGGGATTCTTTGGGCAAGTAAAGCCATCGATCAGAGGCACCTACAGAAAGGTGTCAAGACGATGGCTGCAGGGATATCTCAATGAGTTCTGCTGGCGTTACAACCATCGCTATGACGAGCGTGCGATGTTCAAGACGCTACTTCTGCGCGCTACTAGCGGCTAGATCGTCCACCAGCTCGCCAGGGCTGACGTCCAGGCCGCGCGCAAGGCGCATGATTGTCGTCAGACGTGGCTCTCGTGCCCCACGCTCAAATCTTCCTATTGCAGTGGGATGAACGTCAGTCTCACGCGCTAAAGCGTCCTGGGAGACGCCCTGACGGGCTCTCAGCTCACGCAGACGCTGGCCAAAGGCGATGCTTGCGGCTTTTGGGTCCTGATCGAGATAGCCCTCCATGCCCTGCATGCTCGACCTTTAGAGCCGAACGGTCCAGAGCGCGTTGGTAGGGAGCGTTTTGGTCTATGATATCGCGCTTCTATAGACCAAACAAACGGAGTTGATCCTATGAAGACCAAGATAGTCGTGCTTGGTTGCTTGTTTACAGCCTTTATATCGAGCACGTCTCAAGCATTCGTAACTAAGTTCACGACCTCGCCTAGTCACCCATATGTTGATAATTCAAGCATCATCATAAGCTGGAAAACAGATCATAGTTTGCGATCTGGTTATCACTATACTGGCGAGCTTTCAGTTACAGACGATGCTCATTATCAATGCAGAGGCGCAGGGGTTGGTAGCGAAGGTAGCGCATTTGCATCATCAACAAAGCGAGTGCGAAGAGGATCTGTAATGGGACTTTCATTTAATTCATTCTCTAGCCCAAATCTTTTGGGGGAAGCTGATGAAGGCTATCTAGAATGGTGTCCTGGCAATGCCATTGTTATAATATCTGAAACTAAGAATGGAGAACCAGCTTCTCCTGGTGGAAAGAATGTTGGGATAGGAAGTTTTAGATTTTATTCCAAACCTTAGTCAGAATCTTTAGTTGGCTGAGCAGACTTTTTCAAGATGCGTAGAACATCCTTCTTTTTAGGCACAGGTATCTCTATCGGCTTGTGTGGCACGCCGGTCTTATCTGTCCCACGCGGCTGTGTTTTTTGTTTGGGCTCTGAATCATTCTTGTCGGTCATCTACAGGAGGATAGCGCTAATGAGCACATCAGCTCTGGAAGGGGCAGACCTAAAGATAGAGCGAGCGAAGCGACATCTTGCCAATCTGAAGGAAGTAACCAAACGGGCTTTTGATCCCAAGAGTTATGAATTCAGACGAGAGATCGACCATAAGACAGGAAAGCATATTCTCTGGGCTGATCGACTCCCCGTTATTGCTCCTGAATGGAGTGTAGTTATTGGTGAGGTAGTTTTCCACTTGCGATCGGCTCTTGATCACCTGGCCTACCAGTTGGTGATCCTTGATAAAAAGATTCCTACCTGTAAGACTCAATTTCCCATTCGTGAAAGTACCTGTAATAAAAACGGGAAGCTTATGCCGCTCAAAGGATGGCTGATGCCTGAGATCAAAAGCAAAAAGATCCTCGCGGCTCTTCACGAATGCCAACCGTACCAGGGAGGTCACAATGACCCTCTGTGGTTGCTTAGGGTGCTCAATAATATCGACAAGCACCGTCTTATGTTGGTTGTCGTCTGTGTGCTTGATACCGACAGTATGTGGTGGTCCTCGCCGATTACGCCACCCCCTGACGTAACGATTCGCACTGGCATTCTCGAACAAGGCCAGCCAATAGGGTGTATCGACTTTCATGGATTGCAGCCGCCCCCAGAGTTCGATGCCCACCCGTCCTTCTCGATAGCGATCGATGAGGCCGAAGCTCCCATGATCAGCGCAGAGCCGTTCGACGGGATCTTGGAGCAACTGTGCCGTCATGTCGAGATCGACATCATCGAGCAGCGATTTCGACCGATGTTCTCGTAGCTGGTGCGAATCAGCACTATCTAAGCTCATTTAGCGCCTACCCCCTCTGATCCGCTGCTAATTTAAAAGCGCCTCTAGGGCAAGTGCCAAGGCTGGCGGGAGCGTTCCCCGCGCCGGGGCCGTCATTCCTTGGCGCGGGGAAGCCCTTAGTTAGTGTCATTCGGCATTACCCCCTCTGAAGGATCATGTGTGCGATGCAACACACTGGGCCGCGCGCTACGCTCGACGTGAAGTGTCTGACGCTGAGCCCCACGAGGAGTCCGACGAGAGCCCCGCCGAGCAGGGCCCGAACATCATGATGCCCTCGGAGGAGTTCGCCGGCAAATGGGCCAACGCCGCCGCGATCGCGCGCACGCCGCACGAGTTCACGCTGGACTTCATGCGCATCGGGCCACAGGGCCAGCAGGGGATGGTCGTCTCACGCGTGTCGTTTTCGCCGCTGCTCGCCAGCCAGCTACTCGACCTGCTCGGCGAACAGTGGCGCGAGTACACCAAGGAATCGGGCGTCCCGCCTGAGAGCGAGCAGCATGACTGAAGAAGAGCCGCGCAGGGGACCCGAGGAGATGGAGCCGACGAAGCTCCCGCTGCGTGGGCCCAATGTGGTGAGCACATTCGACACGCCGCCTAGTCCCGATGCTGTGAAGGTCCATGACGCGGCGATTCGTAAGCATCTGCAGGACCGCAAACCACGCCAGGACCCGCCGGACGCCTAGCTCAGCGTGCGGGGAACGGCAGCGCGAGCACCTCCGCGCTCGCGCCGTGCTCGCCGACGCTCACGGTGGCGCCCGGCTCGGCCTCGCGGCGTACGAGCGCCAGCGCGATCGGGCCGAGCCTGGGGGAGAGGGCCGTGCTACTCAAATGGCCCACGACCCGCTCGCCCAACCGCAGCTCATCCCCCGACGTTGCCGGCGTTGACAGCCGCAGCCCGCGAAGGTGGCGGTTGGGCTTGCCCTTGTAGTGAAGGCGCGCAACCGTCTCCTGGCCGACGTAGCAGCCCTTGGTGAAGCTCACCGCGCGCTCGTTCAGCCCTGCCTCCTGGGGGATCACGCTGTCATCGAGGTCGACGCCGTAGCGGGGACGCCCGCGCTCGACCCGCAGACACTCGGCGACTTGCTCGGAGACTGGCAGCGCGCCGCGCTCGCGCAAGGTCGCGAGCAGCCGATCGGTGTCAGCTGCGCCGCAGATCAGATCGACGCCCACATCGGTCCTGATCGCCAGGGCGGCGACGCCCTCGATCTGCACCGGCGCGTTTGCCTGCTCTACGTCGGGCAGGTAACCGGTTTCGCCGCTGCCTGCGAGCGCCGCGGCATCAGGGCCGATCAACGACACCAGGCCACGCTCGAGCGTGCGCTTGTGTAGCTCGACCTGGTAACCGATCTTGAAGCGGCGAATCATGTCGAACAGCGCCTGCAGGGCCACGCGCTCGGTGTCGAGCAGCAGTTCGGCTGGGGCCTCGTCCTGGTGATCGCCCACCGCGAGGATGCGCATGTCGCCGAGCATCTTGCCCTTGGGGGTGAGGAAGGTCGCATATCGACCTTCGCCCGGATGTAGTGTCGTCAGCTCGTTCGTGACCTGTCCGTTGAGGAACTCAACCGCGCCCGAGCCGCTCAGCGCGAGCTTGCCGCGCGCGGAGCGATCGAGCACGCCGCAGCCCTCCACGAGCGCCTTGTACTGATACTCCAGCGTGTCAATCGGTGCGCTTGCCACTACTCCCGAGAATAGCCGCGGTAGGCTTCGTCCCAATGGCCACCGCTGAGAGCTTCCAGAGCATCGTCGACTCGCTACCCGAGGACTGGACTGATCTCGAGCTCGACCTGCGGATCGCAGACGAGTCGCGCTACGTCGAGGCGGCCCTATATCTCGCTACGTGCAATGCCCGGCCGTACTCCCATCACGACTGGCACTGGCGCCTGCTCGTCGCGCATCACTTCGGGCACGCCGCCGCCGCGTCCGCCGTGCACGGGGCGCTTGTGTTGCTCGACAATGCCGGCATCGAGAGCGAGCTGGTCCTGCGCGAGACCCGCAGCGGGAGGGTTGAGGTCACGCAGATGTGGGGTCGTCCGCAGTCCGCACGCGAGGAGTTTCGCCGCCTCCGGGCCCAGTAGCCGATGGCGCGAGTGCTGGTGCTGACCAGGGACCTGCTGTTCGGCTCCAACGTGCAGGGAGCGCTGACGCTCGCCGGCAATGAGGTAGAGCTGGTCGGGGACGCGTCGCGGCTCGAGGAGATCCTGGCTATAGGTGGCGATGAAGCGAGCAAGGATCGAGCCGCCGCACCCGCTGAGGTGCTGATCGCGGATCTGACCGACAGTGAGCTCGAAGGCGCGGCGATTGTCTCATCGTTGCGCGAGGGCGGAAGGCTGGGCGGCGTACGCACGCTGGCGTTCTACTCGCATGTCGAGGTGGCGGCGCGCGAGCGCGCCGAGCGGGCCGGCTTCGACTTGGTGGTCGCGCGCTCGCGCATGGCTCGCGAAGGCGCTGAGTTGGTGGCGGGGCTGCTCTGAGCCTGTTCCAAACGGAACTATTGCTGGCCGCGCCTCGTGGCATCGGCGGCGCGAGGGAGCTGTCTCATCCTCGTTGGCACGATCGGCCATGTGGTGCGGACGAACGAGCACAGGCCATCCAGTGCCAGTTGGTCAGCACGGCTCCACGAAGTACCGAGCATCTCCTGTGCCGGCGGCGGCAGTGAGCCGCGGGTGAGCCACGGTCCGCCGCGGCTGATCAGCGGCCGTGCGGCCGCCCACACCACGCCCTCGATCGCGGGGTGCGGTGCGGGCAGGTCGCGCGTGGTGCGCACGGCGGCGCGCGCGATCGAGGTTGGCTCCAGCACGTCTTCGAACATCGTCCGCCAGTAGCGCTGAAACGCCTGGTAGTCAGGCGGGACCGGGCGCATGCTCAGGCCATAGCGCGCGTACCACGTGATCGACTCCGCGTACAGCTGCTCCTTCTCGGCGGTGGTGAGCGGCGTCCCGAAGAGCTCCTGCGTGGCGATCTGGGACTCGAAGAACGTAGCGTGCGCCCAGTAGTAGGTGTCGGGGTCGAGCGCGTGGTAGCGGCGGCCCTGAGCGTCGTGGCCGCGTATTGGTGGGTGCTGATCGCGGACCCAACGTGCGGTCGCCTTGCCGTCCTCGTCGTAGACGACGCCGAGGATTGGGCCGGCCGAGCGGATCAGCCGCTGCATCGGGTTCTCGAACACGTCGGAGTGATCGACCAGGGCGGCTGCGATCGCTGGATGCATCACCTGAAGGACGCCTGCGCGCTGCGTCAGGAGTGCTCCGCGGATGTCCGCGAAGTACTTCCACGTCAATGAGCCTGGGCCGAGGGGCGCGCGTGTGAGCATGGATCAACGTTAAAGCGAGCGACCGCTCGCATTCAAGTCGCATTCATGAGATGCTCTGCAGATGGCGTCAACACGCAGGCGAAGCCCCAGCCAGGCACGTTCGCGAGCGATGGTCGAGCGCATCGTCAGTGCCGGTGCTCGCGTTCTCGAGGTCAGCGGCTACCAGGATGCCTCGACCAATCGGATCGCGCGGGAGGCTGGCATCAGCCCGGGGAGCCTCTACCAGTACTACCCCGACAAGGACGCGATCGTCGCCGAGATCATCTTGCGGTTGATCGATGACTTCGCTACCGCGATCACGCCGGCGTTGCGCGCGGCCGCGACCGAAGCGCCGCCGGATGCGATTCGTCTGATCCTCGCTGCGGTGCTTGACGCGCTGCAGCAGCAGACCGCGCTACTGCGCGCGCTCGCCGACCGGGTGCCGGCGATTGAGCAGCAGCAGGCGCTGCGGCCGGTGCGTGGGCGCCTCGCCGACTTCGTCTACCACAGCCTCGCCGCTCGCAGGGGGGCTTTGCGTCACCCCGATCTCGAGCGCACCACGTGGATGATCGTCGAGCTCACCCAGCAGCTGCTCGTCCGCTACGTGCTCGACGCTCCGCCGATCGAGCGCGAGGACTTCCTCGCCGACGCCTCCCGGATCGTTCTCGACCTTGCCTACCGGGTCGAGCACTGGACGTGACGGTGAAGCTCGCCGGTTAGGTTAGGCGGCCTGCGTGTGCTCTGCCTGGCGCAGCAGCGGGTGGTTGGGGCTCGCGCCCGGTCCGGGTCGCCCGACCGCGTCGCGGGCCTTCAGCTTGGCGCCGCAACGCTCGCAGATGCGATGCTCGTCGACCGATCCGCCGCAGCCGCGGTGCTCGATCAGCACAGCCGGTCCGCCCTCGGGGGCGGCGTAGCGGTCGCCCCACTTCATCAGCGCGACGATCGTGGGCCACAGATCCAGGCCCTTCTCGGTCAGGCGGTATTCGTGGCGCAGCGGATGCTGCTGGTAGGGGACGCGCTCGATCACGTCGTGCTCCTGCAGCCGCTCCAGGCGCGTCTGCAGCACGTTGCGGGCGATGCCCAGATGCGCCTGCAGTTCGTCAAAGCGCCTGAGGCCCAGCAGGATGTCGCGCACGATCAAAAGCGACCAGCGCTCACCCACCACCTCGAGGGCGCCGGCGATGCTGCACGACTGGCTCTCGTAGTCATTTCCGAGCATGACAACAGCTTAGCGGTTATTAGTTGCATGATGCAACTCCGAATCGTGATTCGTGCTATGGTCAGTTTCATCATGCAACGGAAATGGCGCATCTCACTGATCGTGTGTGTCGGGGTGTTCATGGCGAGCCTCGATCTGTTCATCGTCAACATCGCCTTCCCGGCGATCTCGAAGCACTTTGGCGACGCATCGCTCGGCTCGCTGTCGTGGATCCTCAGCGGCTACGCGATCGTGTTCGCAGCACTGCTCGTACCCGCGGGGCGTTGGGCGGACGCGTTTGGGCGCAAGCGCGCATTCCTGCTCGGTCTGGGCGTATTCGTGGCGGCGAGCGCTGCGTGCGCGCTTGCGCCGTCGGTTGAGTTCCTTGTGGGCGCTCGGATCGTGCAAGCGGCCGGCGGTGCGCTGATGGTTCCGACGTCGCTCGGCCTGATGCTGCCCGAGTTCGGCCCACACGAGCGCCACGTGGCGATCGGCGTATGGGCGGCGACCGGCGGCATCGCCGCCGCGGCGGGCCCACCGCTCGGGGGCCTGCTCGTACAGGCCGACTGGCGTTGGGTGTTTCTCGTGAACGTGCCCATCGGCCTCGCCGGCCTCGGCTTCGGCCTGCGTACGCTGGCCGAGCGGCGTGAACAGAGCGCCGGGCACCCAGATGTGCTCGGCGCGCTGGCGCTGATCGTCGCGATCGGCTCGCTCGTGGTGGCAATCGTGAAGGGTCAGGAATGGGGCTGGGGCTCGCCGGCGATCCTCGCTCTACTCGGCGTCACGGTTGTGGGCCTGCCGGCGATCTGGTGGCGTTCCGGGCGTCATCCCGCACCGATCGTGGAGCCGGCGATGCTGCGGGTGCGCAGCTTTGGCCTGGCGGTGGGCGCGTCGGTGCTGTTCTTCGCTGGCTTCGGCGCGATGCTGCTCGCGGGCGTGCTGTTCCTCACGGGTGTGTGGCACGAGAGCGTGCTCACCGCCGGTCTGATGTTGTTCCCAGGCCCGGCAATGGCGACCGCGTTCAGCGTGCCCTCGGCGCGGCTGGGCGCGCGACTTGGCTACCGCATCCCGGGGATCCTCGGCGCGCTGTTGTTCGTGGGTGGCCAGATCTTCTACATCACCCAGACTGGTAACGCGCCCGCGTACGCGTCCGAGTACCTGCCGGGGATCGCCATCAGCGGTGCAGGCGTTGGGTTGATGATTCCCACGCTGACTGGCGCCGGCGCCTCCTCGCTCGCGCCCGAGCGCTTCGCCACGGGCGCGGCGGTATTGACGATGGGGCGCCAGATCGGCTCGGCCCTCGGTATAGCGCTGCTCGTGGCGGTGCTGGGGACGAGCACGCACACAGCGGCTGACTTCCACTCGGCGTGGCTGATCAGCGTCGGCGGCGGTATCACCGCCGGTCTCGCGATGGCGGCGCTCGGAGCACCGGTGAGGCGTAGCGCAGCGGTGCCGCAGACTGGGCGCCCCGTGATCAGTGAGCCGATCGCCGACCCGCTGATTGTCGAGCCGCTGATTGTCGAGCCGCTGGTAATCGAGGACGCGGCATGAGCACCACGCGTGCGGCAATCGATGCTGATGGAGTGCAGACGATGCCAGAGCGCACACGCAGCTTCAGCTGGGAGGACCCCACAACGACTGCTGCCGCGGGCGTCGAACTGACGGGCCTGGAGTGCATGCGGGCGATCATGGCGGGAAAGCTGCCACCGCCGCCGATCGCGCGGCTGCTCGACTTCACGATCGTGGCGCTGGACGAGGGCCGAGCGGTGTTCGCCATGGAGCCCGCCGAGTGGATGTACAACCCAATCGGCTCGGTGCACGGCGGCATTGCCGCGACGCTGCTCGACTCGTGTATGGGCTGCGCCGTGCACACGACTCTGGCGGCTGGTGTCGGCTACGCAACCACAGATCTGCAGGTCCGCTACATCCGCGGCATGAACCACGCAACCGGGCGCGTACTTGCCGAGGGGCGCGTGGTTCATCGCGGCCGGCGCACGGCTACGGCCGAGGGGCGGCTGTTCGTCGAGTACGACGAAACGCTGCTCGCCCACGGGACTACAGGCTGCGTGATTCTGGGCTAAAAGCCCGGAGTGCGCAGCCGTGAGTTGTGACGAAGTTTCAGCGGGGCCTCAGACCGTTCGAGGCTTCGTCATGTTCCAACCACGCGTTGATCGCACTGCGCGGCAGCGATCCGAGGACGATCATGATCGCGCACATCACGACGAAGATCAGTACGACCCAGATGATCCATTTGCGTCCCGCAACCTCGAGGCTGAGCCACAGGCCCAGTCGATCTCTCATCGATGCAGCGTATCTGCACCGTCATTAGCAGCAAGCGAAGGAGACTCGATGAAGTACTACGCGGTTGCGGAGATGGACATCACCGATCCAGCCTGGATCGGGGACTACGTGGCGAACGTCACCGGCATGGTGGAGCGCCGTGGTGGGCGCTACCGGGCGAGGACGTGAACGGGGTGGCGCGGATCAGCGAGTAGACCCAGCCGCTGAGAGCACGCCTGGCGCGCACACGCCGTGGAGGATCAGCTCCACGTGACGACGCCAGTTGGCACTGCCTGGCTCGTAATACATCGTGGATGTGATCCCGCACATCATCATCACGAAGTCCTCGATGGTGAAGTCCTCGCGAATGACGCCCGCATCGGCGGCGCG